>JAUQWQ010000212.1 GCA_030835085.1 Ignavibacteria bacterium | reverse complement strand
ATGTTGGTGTACTTGTCTTTAAGGGCAAAGAAAAAGTGAGAGCCTTTTCATTTGATTTTATTGATGAACTTAAAAAGATGAAAAAGTTCTTTTCACCCTTTATGGCAGCATTAATGAGACCGTTTATTTCAAAAGCTGATTTTGAACTCACAAAAAGCTTTATAACGCCATTGATAGATTTTTTCAGCAAAAGTAAAGATTCACAAAAGAACTACCTGCTATATGATGCACCTCTTGCTGTTTACTTTTACAATTCCGGGTATGCTGACCCGGCTGATCCGTATATAGCCGCAACTTATGCAATGCTTGCTGCGCACTCTTTGGGTCTCGGTACCTGCATGATAGGGAGCATAGCTCCCTTCCTGAAACATATGAAGGGATTCAAAAAGAAATACAACATTCCGCCGGCTTCCAAAGATGGATTGTTCCTTATATTCGGTTTCCCTAAATACAAATATCAGAAGGCTATTAAACGGTCATTTGCAAAAATTGAATATGTATGAATACGCTGTAATTATAAAATTCGTTACCCTATTTTAAATCATAAATTGTTATTTTGCCCTGATGATAATTAAATTTCTCAGGAAAGAACTGTCCTTTCTGCTTGCTGTAATTGCAATAGCGGCTTTAACCGCCTTTGGCAGCCAACCTGTTATAAAAGAATCATTGCTGCTTGAAGGGGTACTCTTCCTGGCGGTCTTTTCTGTGATAATATATGCTGCACTTGGGGTTGTTCATCACGCTGAGCTTCTTGCGTATAAGTTCGGTGAGCCTTACGGTACAATGATACTTACATTATCAGCTGTCACCGTTGAAATAATCATGATCGCTTCAATGATGACACATGGAGACTCCGACCCGGCAATTGCGCGCGACACTATATTTTCCACACTTATGATACTGCTCAATGGCCTCACAGGTCTTATTATGCTCATAGGAGGTCTGAAATACGGCGAGCAGAAATATAATATTAAAAGTACCAATTCATTCTTTTCTATGATATTCGGCATAGTCGGCGTCGGGTTGTTTCTGCCGCTTGTTATTCCCGAAGTAAGTTATGGTATGTACGAAATATTTCTTGTCATAATCTGCCTGCTCTTATATATTTTCTTTCTCAGGATGCAGTCAAAGGAACATAACTACTACTTTAAGTTCGAAGGTGCAAAGAAAAATATTTCAGGTGAACATGAACACCTCCCGGCAAAGAAAGATATCAGTACTTTTTATAATTTTTTGATGCTTGTTGCAACAATAGTTGCTATTTCGATCCTTGCTGAAAGCCTTTCGGTTTTTGTAGATGACGGCATTGAAAAGCTGCATATGCCTGCCGCGGCTGCGGGACTGATAATTGCAATAATTATTGTATCGCCCGAAGGGCTGACGGCTATCAGGGCGGGACTTCATGATGATATGCAGCGCGTGATAAATATTTCGCTTGGCTCAATGCTTTCAACAGTCAGCTTAACCATCCCCGCAGTACTTATCGTCGGACTGCTGATTAGCCAGGATGTTATGCTTGGTCTAACACCGCTTCAATCTGTTATGGTGATCGTTTCGCTTCTTGTGGGAATCCTCAGCTGTAAAGATGGCGAGTCAAATGCGCTGCAGGGATTCATTCACTTTATTCTGTTCATTACATTTGTATTCCTTATCTTCGTTTAATTATAAATTATCCGTGTATAAAATTTTCATACTGATCTTGTTTCTTGGCAGCTCTGCAAAGTGTGATTCGCTCAGTATACTTTTTTTAGGTGATACACACTTCGGGGATAATTACCAATATGACGAAAAATTCAACAGGGGAGTGAACATAATAAATGAATATGGCTATGATTACTTCTTCGAAAATGTAAAAGATATTCTGATCTCATCAGATATTTCATTCTGCAATCTTGAAACTCCCCTTACAAAAACTCCTGCACCGGTGAGCATGAAAAAACCATATCTGCACTGGTCCGATCCGGTTAAAACAACAATGTATCTGAACAGGTATAATATAAAGTATATCACCTTAGGCAATAACCATGTGTTTGATCAGGGTATCACAGGATTTACGGAAACAATTAAGTCATTAAAAGCTGCGGGAATGAATTTTTTTGGTGCAGGCAATAACTCCGGTGAAGCCATTAAACCACTCATAATTGATGAAAATGGTTTAAAAATGATTGTTTTCGGGGGATTTGAATACCGCGCAAGCTATGATACTTTGTATAACTTCTACGCGGATTCCGATAAGGCAGGGGTAAATATGCTTGATACTATCAAACTGAATGAACAAATTTTCCTGTACAGGAAAAATTTCCCTGCGGCAAGAATTATTATATACCCGCATTGGGGAAGCAATTACAAGCAGGTTAATCCAAGGCAAATTGCATTTGCCCATAGCTGGATAAATGCTGGCGCTGATATGATAGTTGGCCACGGCGCGCATACCGTGCAGGAAATTGAGAAGTACAACGGCAAATGGATATTATATAATATCGGAAATTTTATCTTCAACGCGCCCGGCAGATACAGAACAACGGGCGCCAGACCGTATAGCCTGATGGTAAAACTGGTGATAGAAAATGATAAAGAAAAAATATTACTTTACCCTGTTTACACAAATAACAAAACCAATGATTATCAAATAAAAGAGCTGAGCGGTGAAGAATTTCTAGAACTTGAAAAATTCCTCTTAGAAGGGAAGTTTGAATATTCAGTATATGGAAATGAATACTTTGAGCTTAAATAAATTAATTATCTCTAAGTATTGTCACATTAATTGTATTTGATACCAATTCACCTTCCCATGCTTTGATGAACTCCTTGCTTGTGAAATCAGTGTACCTGCCTTTTACGAGGAAATAATTTTCATCTTTAGATAATTTATTGCGGTAGGTAATATTGAACTTCCAGTCACCTCCGGGCGGTGCGCCGCGGCACGGCCAGTAAATATCAAACTCGCCGCTGTATTCCAGCGAATCATACGGCGCAATTTTCACAAATGAGCTGTATTGATTGTATTTGAAATACCTATCAACCTTTTCTCCGTTAATTTCAATAGGCTCCATACGGAAGCAATGACTGTAACCTTCATAACCATCACCGGCATAAGTAAGCTCAAAGAACGGCTCAAATTTTATAAATACGGAATCAGAAGTATTATTATACAATGTATACTTCATAAGTATCGGGTCTGTATTTTCACCGGAGGAATATATTTTCTTATATTCACTTTTATTGGATGAGATTTTAACTGTTACATTCTGTGAGAAAATGTTCACTGATAATGCAAGTAATATTAATATTGTTTTCATTTTTGCTTCCCCGATCTTATGAAATTACGGATGTTACTGCATGTATCTTCTATCATAGCTTTTACCGCTTCAGCGGTGTGGGCTGATTTATGCGGCGACATTACGACATTCGGCAATTCCCAAAACGGAAAATTTGCGGGCATGACAGGCTCTTCGCTTTTCCCCGGGTATTTGTACCAAACATCTATCGCTGCCCCAGCCAGGATACCATCCTTTAATCCGTTATACATCGCATCCTCTGAAATTGTTTCACCCCTGCCTACAGTAACTATATACTTTCCTTTCATTTTAGCGATTTTTTCAGCATTTATTATATGTTTTGTTTCCGGATTAAGTGGCAAAACATTGAATAAAATATCACTTTTTGTAATTGCTTCATCAAGATTGCTGGATATCTCATCAGCAACTTCATTTTTTTGGGAATTCACATTCCGCCTGAAACCAATGATATGACAATCAAAAGCCTTGAGATATTTTGCAATATACTTGCCAATGTGACCGTAACCGAGTATGCCGATATTTTTTCTTCTTATGGAAGTCCACATATCATCTGCTTCTTTCGTACGGTTCCATACACCTTTTTTAAGGTCATCCTGAAATTCAGTTACTTTACCCAGCAGCGCAAGCGCAAGTGCAACAGCATGCTCAGCAACAAACGGAGCATTGGCGTGGGTATTGTATAGCTTAATATTCCTTTTGTTAATTATATCTATGGGAAAATTATTCAGTCCCGTAAAAGGAACAATTACTGCTTTGAGTTCCGGGGCTGATTCGATCTCTTCAACGGTAAGCCTGCCGGCAATCACTGCATCAGAATTTCGCAATTCAGTAATGCGTTCTTCGGGATTGTCATTAATTCTGAATTCCACTTCGGGAAATTCTTCCTTTAACCTATTTAGAGGCGCATCCCAATCTTCACTAAGTCTGCTTAAAAATAATATTTTCATATGTTTTAATTATCTAACACAGAGGCACAAAAAAACAGAGCCTTATTGTTTTGGTAAACCCGAAAATGCAGGTGTAACATAAGAAACAATTTGGTCTTTAATTACTTCTGAATAAAAATTAATAAGCAGTCCTTTTGGTTTATTAGTTAACTTCAAATATGTGTGCAGCTGTGCTTTATGTACAGGTAATATTGCTTCTACAGTTTTTAATTCAACAATGATTGTATCTTCCACCATTATATCCAATATCAAATTTGAATTCAGAGTTTTATTCTTATACTTAACGGGAACCAACAACTGGCTTTTTACACTTAGACCAGCGGTAATTAACTCATCCATTAAACATGTTTCATAAACAGTTTCAAGTAAACCAGGACCCAGTTCTTTATGAACTTCAATTGCACAGCCTATAATTTTATACGAAAGATCATTAATTTTTTTTTGTGTTAACATTTTAGTATATATTTAGGTTTCTATATATTCTTCTCTGTGTTTTAGTGTCTCCGTGTTAGTAAAGCGTAATTACCATGATTCAGAGCCTTCTTCGCCCTTAAAGGGACCCACAACATTCTTCGTTATCCACCCTCCGTAAAATTTACCGGGCTGCGGTGTAACAAGCTCATCATTCACATAACACTCATCCATCTTCTGCGCGTAAAACGCCATATGATCCTTCAGCTTCGCAAATGCCGGCACGGGATTTGGATAGTACCAGCATGCGTACCTTACCTGTTTGCCGCCGGCATTCAAGTGATAATAACTTGCCTCTCCCTTCCATTCACAAAATGAATGGTTATCTGCCTTCTCAAGCAGTTCCGTTTTAATATCCTCCGGCGGCAGGTAATACACCGGCGGGTGGGATGTTTCAAGCACACGTTTGGCATTTGTTGTATCGGCAATAACTAGTCCGCCACAGATTATCTTTATCCTGCCTTCAAAATCTTCAATCCGGGGAGGCCTCGGGTAATCCCACACACTTTCTTCGCCGGCTTTTGGTATTATAGGTATTGGTCTCATACTATAAAATTGCTTATAATGATAAAATAAAAAAGGCAGATATTATCTGCCTTTTAAAAGTATTGCCCGGATTAAATCAATATTATCATTGTAAGAAACAGGGTAGTGATATAAATGTACTATTTAACCAGTATCATTTTCTTTGTTTCGGTGTAATTACCTGTGTAAAGCCTATAGAAATAAATGCCGCTTGGCAGATTGACTGCATTCCATTCGTATTCATATGTTCCTGCGCTCAGATCTTCATTTACCAGAATTCCAACTTCCTTCCCAAGCATATCAAATACCTTCAGGTTTACAAAACCTTTGTTAGGTAACTGGAATTTTATCTTTGTCATTGGGTTGAACGGGTTGGGATAATTTTGCGATAGTGAAAAATTCTCCGGAATTTCAGAGCTGATAATATTTATGCCTGCGATTATCGGGATATCTGAAACATAAAATAATGAGTCAGACATCGCATAGTAAGTATTTGTTTGTTTGTGTACACACGAAACGGTTTTATAATTTCGGGTTGAAGGGGAGTTAAAATAGGGATCAGTGAACCAGGTTTCTCCGCCGTTTGTGGTTAACCTCACCGTGCCGTTATCACCAACCGCTACGCCGCTATCAAGAGTAAGGAAATAAATGCTCCTGAGTGTATTAGTTGTTCCGCTTGATTTTTGCTGCCAGGTGGCGCCTATATCTGTTGATTTATATATCCTTCCGTTGCTGCCAACTGCCACAAATCTATCACCGTTTTGCGTTGTGTATGGATTCCGCTGGCTAATTGCGTAAAAATTAAACGTGGTATCAGGTATGCTGACATTTTCCCAGTCAAATCCGGTATTCGTGCTTCTTAATATTGTTCCCTTATCGCCTACAACAATAATTCTCTGGTTGCTGACAATTGATATGCTTACACCTCTTAAATTTCTTGTTGTTCCGCTTGTTCTTGATACTAAATTTCCTGTGATGAGTTCATTTGCATATAGAATTGTACCGTTATCACCAACAGCAAACAGCCAATAGCTGTGGTCTATAGCATTCAGGTTAGCGCCGGTAACGGGAGTTTTAGATATCCAGTTCAAACCTGTGTTGCTTGAAACTAAAACTGTTCCGTTATTGCCTGCAATTGCTATATTATTCTGGTATACATTATTTGATAAACGCACAGCGTTAAGCTCCTGAGTTGTCCCGCTTGGAATCTGCTGGAACTGTATGTTTGTCCTGCCGGTCGATCTGACAATTTTACCATTGCTTCCCACAGCAATTGAATAAAATAATGTATCAACATTGTTATCGCTCCCCGGGGGATACATAGATAAGCTGCCCTTCATATCATTAATTTGGTTCAATAGTAGTATTATGATCCCCACTGAACTGCAGCTTCTGAATGACATCAATGAAAGTGAAACAAGTAAAATGACTGTCAGCAATAATGTTTTTTTCATGGTAGTATATATAATTTGTTTTGATAGCAAAAATATATTTTTGGATGTGCCTTAACAAAGAAAATTTTACGAAATTGTGGCACGAAATTGGGTGAGTTTTAAAATTGATGCTGTTTTTATTGTAAATTTGACTATTTTAGAGGAAATACTAACTTAATAGTGGCACAAAAAGTATGCAAAAATCTCAGCTTGCGACAATCCTGCGTTCACTTACAAAAGAAGAGTTTAAGGAATTCGGCAGATTTGTACATTCGCCGTATTTCAACAATCGTGATGAGGTATCAAGATATTACGATGCATTAAAGGAACATTACCCACTATTCCGGAGCGATAAGCTAAATGAAGAAAATTTGTTCACCAAAGTTTACCCCGGAAAAAAATTCAGCGGCGTTCTGTTACGAAAGCTTAATTCATTAATGATAAACCAGGCTTTGAAATTCTTCGCTGTTTCTTCATTTAAAGAAAATGAGCTTGAATTCAACGTTAAAATGCTTGACAGGTTAAGGGAAAAAAAACTGGACGCTTTGTTTGAAAAGAGGTCCAAATATCTGAGTGAATTATTTTCGATCACAAAACACAACTTTTCTTACCTTGAATCGAAATATAAATATACATCTATCTTAAACGGTTATTACCTTTCAAACAACGAAAGATCCATGCTGAATAATTTTCAGAATGAGCTTGATGAATTCATTGAGTATTTCCTCGGCGTGTCACTTCTTATGTATATGAGGCTTGGTGAGTGGGGTAAAAACTTCAGTATGAATATTGACATGAAATTTTATGATGAAGTAATAAATTATTTCAGAAAAAGCAGCTTTAAAGAAGTAACAATAGCACGGATATATTACAATATGGTAATGCTTCTTAATGATGGTGATGAAAAATATTTTTTTGAGCTTCAGAAGTACCGCGATCTGTTCGAAGAAAAATTAAGCAGCATAGATGATTATAATATAGGAATAATCATGATGCAGTATTGCTATAAAAGGGTAATGAAAGGAGATACAGAGTACAGAAGGCATCAGCATGATATTACAATTTATATGCTTGATAAAAACCTTATACCCGCAGGTTATGTAGAGCCATATTTTTTTACAAATGTTATCCGAAATGCTGCAAACATCCAGGAGTTTGACTGGGCGGAAAAGTTTATTAAAACTTATAAGCCAAGGTTGAATCCCGATTTTGCCCCCGAAATATCAGATTTTTCATATGCAATGATAGAGTTCTCCAGGGGTGAGTATGAAAAAGCATTAAAGTATCTTTCAAAGATCAATCTTGAAATGTCAAACATGAAGATCGAGATCAAAAATATGCTTATAATGATATACTATGAGCTTGATTATTCAGAGGAACTGTTTTCAATGATAGATACATACAGGCATTACCTTAACAGGGATAAGGCTGTCAGTGAAAGTATCAGGCAATCAGGTACTTTGTTCATAATTTTAGTTTCTGAGCTTATGAAAATGAAACATAAGGAAAAAGGCGGCTCTGCTGCAAAACTGAAAAAAGGGATTGAAGAGCTTCAGGGCTCAGGTATTAAAGAATGGATATCAAAAAAAGCAGAAGCAGTCTGATCTAAAAGCATTTACGAACTTCTTTCAGGCAAAGCAATGTATTGATGCCAATAAAAAAACGGAAATTATCTCTAATTTCCGTTAATAATTTTTATGCTCCGAATAAAAAACTTTTACTATGCCAGCACTTCATCGCTTACAAGATAAAACCTCTCGATGTTCGCTTCGAACTTACTTCCATCTTCCCGCATCATGGTATAGCTGCCTTCCATCGTTCCCCAGTTTGTGTTAATGGGGCAGTGGCTGGAATACTCAAATGATTCGCCCGCTTCAAGCTCCGGGGTATAACCAACAACACCGGGTCCATCTACTCTTTCCTGGTCGCCTTCGGCATTAATTATCAGCCAGTGGCGTGAAAGTAACTTAACCTTTGTTGTGCCTATATTGGTTATAATTACCCTGTAGGTGAATGAAAAGCGGCTGACCTCAGGGCTGGACTGCTCCGGTATGTATTCAGGGAAAACCTGAATTCTTACCATTTCTGTGGTGGTATCAGATCCAATCTGATGGGATGTGGTAGTATTTTGCATGTGTAATTTTAACACAATATTTAGATATAATCAATGAGTTTATAATGAGTGACAAATTTTTGGATAAAAAATTATCACTTAATAAGCTCTTTTTGCTTCATCTCGCTCACGGGCACGCCATTGCCTTCACGCCTGTGGCGTTCACCAATCTGCTGGCGCCACATTGCGTAATACAAACCCTTCATTTCAAGCAGCTCCTCATGCCTGCCTTCTTCTACCATACTCCCTTTTTCAAGTACATAAATTCTATCGGCATGCATGATTGTTGAAAGCCTGTGTGCAATCAGGATTGTGATATGATCAGTCCTTGCTGATACATCGCGGATGGTCTGGCTAATTTCTTCTTCAGTCAATGAATCAAGCGCGGAAGTTGCCTCATCAAAAACCAGCAGCCTTGGCTTCCGCAAAAGCGCGCGCGCTATGGATAGGCGCTGCTTCTCACCCCCTGAAACCTTTACGCCGCCTTCACCAATGACCGTATCAATGCCCTTATCAGCGCGCGCCAGCAGATTCTGGCATGCGGCTTTATTCAGTGCGTCCAGTATATCTGCATCAGTGGCATTGGGGTTTACAAATAAAAGATTTTCCTTTATCGTGCCCGCAAATAACTGTGTATCCTGTGTTACAAATCCAATCTGGTTGCGAAGATTATCAAACTCTATTTCCTTGCCCGGTACGCCGTTGTAATACACAGTGCCGCTTTGCGGCGTATACAGACCTACCAGTAATTTTACAAGCGTTGTTTTTCCCGCACCCGATGGACCCACAAACGCAACTGTCTGCCCCACACTTGTTTTAAATGAAATATCCTCAAGCGCATGTGTTGATGCGCTTTGATGTTTAAATGTTACATTTTCAAATTCAAATGTCTCTATTTTACCAATTGAAACCGGGTTTTCCGGTTTTTTCTCAAGCGGTGTTTCTATGATATCCTTAAAGTTGTTCAGTGATACTTCAGTTTCCCTGTAAACATTAATTATGTTGCCAAGCTCCTGCAATGGACCAAATATAAAAAATGAGTATATATAGAGCGAAAAGAACTCACCTGCAGTTATCACCCGTGAAAATATCAGGTACATCATCAAGAACAGTATCGATGTTCTTAGGAAATTAACGATTGTACCCTGTATAAAGCTCAGGCTTCTTACAAACCTAACTTTTTTAAGCTCCAGGCCAAGGATCTTTTCAGTGGTGGTGTTAAGCCTGTTAATTTCCTGTCCTGCTAAACCAAGACTCTTAACAAGCTCAATATTCCTCAATGATTCAGTAGTAGTACCCGCAAGTGCAGTTGTTTCACCAACAATCTTTTTCTGTATGACCTTAATTTTTTTACTGAGCTTTGAGCTGATAAATGCTATCAGCGGAGCGGTTAAGGCATATACCGGGAAAATTACCCAGTGAATTGAAAATGAATAGATGGTGACAAATATCAAACCAATGAGTGTTGTGTAAACGATATTAATTGAAAGGGCGATGAGTTTTTCGACATCCGTTCTTACTTTCTGAAGTACGCCCAAAGTTTCGCCGCTGCGTTTATCTTCAAATACCTGGTAGGGCAGCTCAAGCGAGTGCTTTATGCCATCGGCGTACATTTTTGCCCCAAGCTTCTGGGTTATCATGTTAATATAGTAATCCTGGAAGTTTTTGGCTACCCTTGATACAAATGCCGCGCCAATGCCGAGTCCCAGCAGGAGTCCGACCCCTTTAAAGAACTGCTCTGAGGTATATTTATCGAATTTTGTGGCATAATCATCAATTATATACCTTACGATCAGCGGGTCCATCATGGAAAACATCTGGTTAATGGCTGCCAAAACGAGGGCAAGGATTATAAATCCCCTGTAATTTTTGAGATACGAAAGAAGTAGTTTCATCTAAATTTGGTTAGGCTGCAATTTTAACTAAATTATTTAAACTAAAAAAGGTATTACACATTAATCACTCCATTTTAACAGATCATGGAATATTAGCTCCCCTCTCCCTTTCCCGAAGGGACTCCTTTGGAGCGGGAGAGGGGTCAGGGGGTGAGGGTCAATACATTTAATCATTCTATAAACCATATTATAGAATTACTGCTCCCCTCTCCTTCTAGGAGAGGGGCTGGGGGGTGAGGTCTATAATGCATAAGACGTAATTAACTATTTTTTATTTTGTTAAGAATTAGTTATCTTTGTAGAACTTCCAATAAATAATTAATAACAATTTAACTTTCAATCAAATGACAAGAGAAGAAATTATTGCAAAAATGGCAGAAGATGCAGATACTACAAAAGTAGCTGCAAAGGCCGCATTAGATTCATTCATAGGCTGTGTTACCAAGACACTTAAAAAAGGCGGAAAAGTATCACTTGTAGGCTTTGGAACATTTTCAGTTTCAAAAAGAGCTGCAAGACAGGGCAGAAACCCGCAGACCGGTGCAACAATTAACATTGCTGCAAGAAAAGTTGCCAAGTTCAAAGCCGGTAAAGGTCTTTCAGATACAGTTAACGGCAGATAATTTTATCTATTGTTGATGAAGAAAGGACGGCTTGCCGTCCTTTTTTGTTTTACAGAAAAACTCTCTGCGGTCACGGGTTAAGAAATTCTACATTTCCCTGAAACTTGCGCTTGCGATAAGAAGCTTAACGGTCATGTAAATAACAACAATTGTTGAAAGCACCAAAAACCAGATCAGCGCTTTTGAAACCAGGCTTGTTTTCTTAACTGATTCATCCATAATGAAAATAGTATTAAGTTATTGATCAAGTTTAATTGAAGTTACCTTTTCAGGCTTGCCGGTAAAATCACCGGGCTCACCATCTTCAGTAGTTGTCTCGCCAATTTCTCTTTTCATCACGATAATTTCCGTGCCTTTTTGAATTGCCCAGTAATCAATTCCTGCGCCTGCCCACCAACCGCGGGTTGCAATTATCGCATCGGCAGGGATTTCATATGACTTGTAATCATTTACAGGCATTTCACTGAAGCTGTAATACTCCTTGGCAATAAAATGTTTTTTGCCGTTCACAATTATGTTAACGTCGTTTATCGGTGTATCATACTCACCCGTGCCTACCCGTTTGAACTCCCATTTCAGCTCAGGTTTGCCCGGTTTGGTATTTTCGGTCTTGCCTGTTGAACCGGTTTCATCTTTCTTCTGCGTTGTGCTGTTTCCCGTTTCCTGTTTGTTATCCTGTGTAGTTGTGGTCTTTTCCTTTTCACTTGTCGTAGTCTTATCTGACTTCCCGCAGGCAATAACTATTGCAGTAATAATAACAAGCGAGGCTAAAAATTTAATTTTGTTCAGCATTGTAAATTTATTTTTTAATGATTTAATTATTTCCCCATTACAAATATCACCGGCTCTTTGCCAAGCGTAATGTTCTTACTTCTTAACTCCTCAATTGTTCCTGTTATTATCTCTTCAGTTTCCATCGTCAGGTTTTTTGAAATTGAAAGAATAATATCGCCGGGCGAGTTACTTAAAATATCAGCAAGCAGTTTATCGTTACGGTGGGGAGCCTCAATGAATATCTGTGTCTGACCCTCCTGCTTGATTTTGCTTCCAAGTCCCTTGATTTTCTTCGCCCGTGCATTTTTATCAATGGGCAGGTAACCAATGAACGCAAAGTTCTGTCCGCTTACTCCCGATGCCATTAACGCCAGCAGAATCGAAGATGGTCCGCTAAGCGGTACAACCTGTATTCCTTTTTGATGCGCCATTTTAACTATCACACTTCCCGGGTCAGCAATGCACGGCAGTCCTGCCTCTGAAATGAGACCTGTATCATTACCTTCATCGGTTGCATCAAGGTAGGTCGTTATATCGGATTCCTTGCTTTTTGAATTCAGCACATAAAACGTAAGCTCCCGCAGCGGCTTATTGATTCCCGCAAGTTTAAGGAACTTAGCCGCCGTCTGAATGTTCTCTACTATATAGTGATCTATTGTATTAATTACCTCTTTGATATATGGCGGAATGACCCTGCCGAGGTCATCGCTGCCAAGAGTATTGGGTATTAAATACAGTTTCCCTTTTTGCATTATAGAATTTGCCGCATTAAAGTATATTTGCGGATTAATTGATTATAAAATTTTCTCTCTTTCAACAGGAATGAGTACAATAGATTATTTATCCATTAACATAAAATATCGAATTTTCTCCCCCCTCTCCTCTTAGGAGAGGGGATGGGGGTGAGGTTACCAACATGAATCTACTTATCTATATTATCTCATTTTTCAGTTTCTTTGCATGCAATGATACTGAATTGAAGCAAAATCTCAAAAATAATGAGGTAAATAAAACAAATTATGAGCAAAATAAAAAGGTAAAGAGTTCTGATAGCTTAAAGAATGTTCCCGAGGGCTTAAAAAGACTCCTCAAGGCTTACCCCGATTTCCTGAAATCAGCCGATGAAAATAACCTGTATTGGCATGACGGAACAATTATGCAGTGGGATGACGGCGTAACAGGCAAGAGCCACGATGAAAAGCTTGATAACCCCGACCTTGAAGATATGATGTCACAAAAATATACCAAAGGGGCTGACTGGGATTCACCGCCCGCGGAAGATTTTGAGCCCGGCAGGGTTAGGTATGAACCATTCTTCACAAAAATGTACGGCTCATCATCAGGGGAAGTGCAGAATAACCTGGTGAGCGTTAAATGGCTGCCATCAATCTGCGGATGTACTATTCAGTTCAATAATATTAACGGCGCAGCGGATAAAATGCGGGAAGTATCAGAGGAAATTGAAGCGACACTTGGATCGGAGTTCCACAAGTATGTAAGCAAAACCGCAGGGACCTTCAATTGGCGAAAAATTGCGGGAACAGACCGCATCAGCACGCATGCCTTCGGCACCGCAATTGATATCAACACAAAATACAGCAATTACTGGCAGTGGGATGGAAACATGACCTGGAAAAATCAGATACCGATTGAAATAGTTGAGATATTCGAAAAACACGGATTCATCTGGGGCGGCAAGTGGTATCACTACGATACCATGCATTTTGAATACAGACCTGAATTGCTGGTGGAGTAAACCCCAGGGAATTTCATATTTTTTTTATTAAATTTGTATCAAATGAAGATATATCTGGATACTTCTGTTATAGGTGGTCTATTTGATGATGAATTTCATGAATGGACAACAAAATTGTTTGATGAATTAAGATCAGGAAGGCATATTGCTGTTATATCTGATTTAACACTGGAAGAACTATCAAAAGCACCTGAGTTTGTAAGGAATGCACTTAATAATGTTCCGGATGCATCCTGGAATACATTTTATTGAATGATGAAGCAATAGAATTGTCCAATTATTACATCAAAGAAAAAATTGTTGGTAAAAAGTCATTAATTGACAGCAGGCATATTGCGGTTTCGACAGTGAATAAAGTTGATGTATTAGTTAGCTGGAATTTTAAACACATTGTAAATTTTAATAAAATTCGACTATATAATTCAGTGAATATGAAGTATGGTTATTCATTATTAGAAATCAGAACACCAAGGGAGGTTATTTATGAAAAATAAGAAATTTGATTCAGTAAAAATGATGCGGGATATAAGGGATGAACTTTCAAAAAAGTATAATAAAAATCCCAAAGCCGAACAGAATGATTTGAAACTGATCAGGAACAAATTTAAATTAATTAAGAAAGTTTTTAGCAAAGTTAAATAATTCACAGTTCCCTCAAGATCCTCAAACCTGACTGTTTATACAGTCCCCTCCAAAAATCCCAAAAACTTCCGCTTCGCAACAGGCAGTATTGTCTGCTGATATGAAAAATTCAGCTCAGTATCAAGCATATATATTATCTGGTTAATTATGTCATCTGATATCATGTAATTCCTTAATACTTCATTTGGAATCGTTATCAGCTTCATTTCACGGTTACCCACTTCTTTGGTCTTTAAAATTTTATACAGATTTCGGCTGTACTTTATTATCCTCAGCAGCCTATTGGAATTATCCGGCAAAATAAAGTATCCTTCTGTGTTATGCCTGCTCATAATGCCTATTGATTCTATCTTAATACTCTCATCCACAAAGTCATATATAGCCTTGCCCTGCTCCATAACCCTGTTAAAATGTGCAAACGCCCAGTGCATAAGCTCAAAGCTTTTTTCAAGCTCATTGTTAATGAGCATCATCTTCTCATCCATTTCCTCTTCACTAATGGCATCGGTATATTCCTTATTGAATATCCTGTTATGATTTTTCATAATATCGCCAAGCTGCATGTAAATATTAATTAACATTTGGTAAGTGGGGTAGAGCCTTGTTTCGTTAAGCTCCTTTTCGCATAGTTTGAATTTATTCAGCAAAAGGTATTTGGAGCTTTCGAGATCATTTATGCCGGTAAAATCTTTAATGGTGATGTCAAATAATTTGTTATCCATATCATTGGTAGTTTAGTTAACAAAAAATAAATGACTGCCTTTAAAAAGCTGTGACCGTTAAAAGTGTTACCTGTATATTTCTTTTGTATATCTCCCTGGTGTAATTTTAATGAAGTTTTCAGCATTTGTCAAGGGCATAAGTAGAAAAATGTAAGGAACTAACAAAGGAAATCTATGTTACAGTTTGATTACCATCGAACCATTCTTTTAATCTCTCGGCAGCTTTTTTACCTGCACGTTTTGTAAACTCATCGTAATCATTCTTTATCATAATCTTAATATTATCAACGGAACCGAACTCTTTCAGTAATTTTTGCGCCGTGGTTTTACCGATACCTTTGATATCTTCCAGTTCACTTCGCAGTGTGCGCTTATCGCGCAACGAGCGATGGAAGGTTATCGCGAACCTGTGCGCTTCATCGCGGACGCGCTGAAGCAGCTTTATACCGCTTGATGTTTTGGGTATCGATTGCGCCTCATGAGCCCCGGGCAGAAATACTTCTTCAAGCCTCTTTGCAAGCCCGATAATGTTAAGCTCACTTAAGCCAATATCACCCAGCACCTTCACGGCGCTTGAAAGCTGCCCCTTGCCGCCATCAATGACGATGAGGTCCGGCATTGTGTCAAAGCTGGGGTCAGGTGTGTACACCTCACCCCCGGTTTCGTTTTCCTGAAAGGAGAGGGGGGGTAGAGTATTCTGTAATTTTTTATCACCTGATAATTCCGGGACATTGCTCCCCTCTCCTTCCAGGAGAGGGGTTGGGGGTGAGGTCAA
>JAUQWQ010000211.1 GCA_030835085.1 Ignavibacteria bacterium | reverse complement strand
ACTGCCAGCCCATCCTTTATGAATTTGACTGCAAGTTCCTTTTCGGAAAAGACAGGCGGGGTATCTTCAATAAAATTATTATTCAGTATTTCATTTATCGTTCTTTCGCAAAATTCCGGTTCAAAGCCTAATGATTTACCTATCCGCATTAATAAAATATTCTCAGTTTCAGTGATCTTATGATCTTTCCTGATAAGGAGCATTAAGCCCTTCAGATAATTGCTGGCATCAATTTTAGATATTTTCAATGGTTTTGAGAGTAATATTTGGAAAATAATATTAAAAATTGCGTTTTATTTATTCTGAAATAATTAACACAATAATTTTATAATTGGTTCATTTTTTCAAATGCAGCTTTTCTCTCTTCGGGTCCTGAATTTAACATGACCTCACTGAATTGGTATGTAATTTCGTTTTTCCCGGCTGCAAGCTGCTCAAAAACGGATTCAATGAATCCGCTCACAGGAGGCGCAAAATCATGCAGTCCTTTTCCTCCAAGATCAGTATTTAATGCCGGGGGAATCAGCTCAATTACTTCGATGTTCCTTTCCCTGAGTATATGTCTGAGGGATTGAGTAAATGAATGCAGAAATGCTTTTGTTCCGCAATATACTGGTGTTTTTGCCAGGGGCGAAAATGCGAGCCCGGAAGTTACATTCATAACGACACTCAGCGGTTCATGATCCAGGAACATATGTGTCAAATGAACTGGAGCTTCAACATTGATCGCAAGTTCATCTTTCGCTCTCTGTATAAAATTTTCGTCAGATACCTTCATCCATTGCTGAATGCCGGCATTATTAATGAGTACATTGGTATCTTTATGATCCATTTGAACTTTTCTGTAGAGTTCTTCCCTGCCTTCGGGACCTGAGAGATCAGCCTGAATGGTTATCAGTCCTGGTAATTTTGCAGCAGCTTCATCAAGCACATCTTTTCTTCTTCCGCACACTATTACAGCGTTTCCTTTATTGATGAATCTTTCGGCAAGTGCAAAGCCAATTCCCGATGCGCCGCCTGTGATTAGTATTTTATTTCCTGATAGCTTCATATAATTATTTCTTTATTTAAATTATTTTCGTGTTTATTTTATTTTGTTGCTTTTGGAAAATTCGTTTATTGCACCAATTATAAATTCAACCCGTTCATCAATTGAAACGAACGGAACATCTATTAATTCATAGCCAAGCCTTTTATAAACTTTCCTCACACTCTTGGCAAACCCGGCTGAAAGCTGAAAGCTCATCTTCCGTTCTTCATCGTTTGCATATATCTCTTTCCACGCATCAAACATAAAGACATGGCTGTTATACTTATATTCATTTGCTGCCTTTAGGGCTGCGGAACTATCCGTATGAAGCAATTCAGAGTATGCAACTACGTCAGCAATTCCCCTGTCAAAAATTATAAGATCATCAAAATTCTGATTACTTTCAAAATCCGATATCATTTTTTCAAGCAATAATTCATTAAACCGGGCGGGGTTCTTATCAGGTGTGCCGTCCTTTCCGGATTTCCGTTGTTCTTTTATAATATGCCTGGCGGGCTCCGGAATGCATGTATATCCCTTTACGATCAAAGCATTGAGTATGGTTGACTTCCCGCCGCCCATTGCGCCTGTTAAGATGAAGTAATTATTTTTCTGCATGCTTTTTACTGCAAAGGTTAGTTACAGGGTTTTTCTCGCGACAATTAAACAGCTTCCTCCCACATGTATCTTTTTACCTCTTTTTATCCGTTCGATTTCCCGTTCCCAAACTGCATTCATTAGTTTATCAGTCAATCCCTTTTTTGTTTTATGTTCTTTTAAATGTTTATCCACTTCGCCTGAATTTTTGTGTAACCCAAGCCTGCTCGGCAGGCTTCGCATCAGGAAAACCGGTACAGGCAGTATAGAAAAAATATAAGTAGAATATTCGATCTTAAACCCAGCGTTCTTCAGTACACTTGACATACTTTTCAGGGTGTATCTTTTGTAATGCCCTGCGTCAGCATCTTCGTTTGACCATAAAAAATTGAATGCCGGTACTGTGATAAATACAAGTCCGTTTGCGGCCAGATAAGTATTGATGTATTTTAAAAAAGTAATATCACTTTCGATATGCTCAACTACATCAAACAGTCCGGCTGCTTTTATCAGCCCTTCTTTAAACGAGGCATTTTCAAGAGTTGAGCATACTATGTTTGTGAGTCCCCTTTTTTTTGCATTTAAACATCCCTTTATGCCCGGTTCAATCAGTACAGTATTAATGCCTGAATCTTCAAGCGCTTTGGCTACAAAACCGTTGCCGCCGCCTATATCAAAAAACAACTCATTGGGTGCAAATCTTTTAACGGCTTCAAAAATGCAGTTATTTCTGTGGTTGAACCAGAAGCTATCCTGCTCTATCTGGAAACAGCTCTCATTCCCCGATTCAGGATATGAGATCTCGCTGGTTTGATTTGAAAAATAGATCCCGTCTTTGACCGTTAATCCATCAGTATATTTTTCCAGAATGTTCAATAGTCTATTAGCCCTGTAAATAAATTTAATGACAAATATATGTATAAGAGGATTGTTTTACTATTCATTATGATAAGCAATCGCTGTGAATCGTGATTGGTTATCGCGCAAAAATTATTATACCGTAATAGTAAGTTTCACCGGTTCGTTTATTGTAGTTCAGACACCACTTCCCCAAAGATCTTGGAGTAAGCTGTTTCCTTACGCGTTTTTGTTCCGGATCAATTACTGTAAGGTATTTATTTCCGTAATCAACTACACTTATCCAGTGGTCTTCATGATCGGTAAGCAAAATTAATTTGTTGCCTTTTTTCAGATTATAAACAACCCGCTGCTTGAAAGCAGCTTCTGTTCTGTTCTGAAAAGTTTTGTACCCGAACCCCAGCTGCTTTAATGCCCTGCAGATTTTCTTTTCGCTTGTTCCGCTAAGTCTGTCTGAATGGGCAAGTTCTCTTATCCTGCGCTCTGAATACAAAAATCCAAGTGCTATAAGTGAATTTCTTATAGAAGCGGGTCCGCATGAGAATTTTGTTTCCTGCCTGAAAAATGTCAATTTATTATTTTCCTATCTTTACCTATATTTCTCAAAAGAGTGGTTTAAAGGTTATACTAAAATATGGTGTGAGTATTTGATAAGCCATATCTTTCTTTTATCATTGAACATTTCATGTGGTAAAATCATTTCAAAAATCCCGTTTTGGGGACTTAAAAGCAGGGTTTACATTATATTACAAAATATTCATCAATTTTATATTAAATTTGTAAAATAAGGCTAAAAAAGGAACTTAAACGTCTAATATAATATTGTAAATAAAACAAACATAATTTTGTGCTTTAGACCTAAGTTCTTTATATACAGCAAATTGATTTCAACCAAAAATTATTGCAGCACTCCCAAATATTAAATGTAATTTCTCCGTTATCCTGTAAATGAAAAATTCGCCTCTCAAAATAATACTCATTTTACTTTTCAACTGCCTGTATGTTTTTTCGCAGAGTACTTCTGTAATTAAAGGTACTATCACAAAACCCGATGATAGTCCTGTTGAAGGAGTTGTAATTGTACTTACTTCAGATAATACCAAAGAAACTGGCACTGAAACAGATGCATTGGGGAAATACATTTTCCGGAATATTTCTCCGGGTGTGTATAACCTGAAAGCTGAATTAATTGGATTTAAATCAGCGGAGCGCAAAAAGATAAATGTTTACGGCAATGATACTATTACCCTTGATATTATTCTTGATGATGAGAGTTACTCCACCGAAGAAATTGATGTTGTATCAGAGCGCTTCCGCCAGGCACAAAACGATATGCGTATCAGCCTTCAGAACCTCTCGCCAAAAACAACACGGGTAATTCCGGGTGTTGGTGAAGATGTTCTGCGCTCACTGCAAACCCTGCCCGGCGTAAGTGCGCCAAATGATTTTTCGTCCCAGCTGATAGTGCGCGGCTCGGGTCCCGACCAGAACCTGATCGTGATGGATAACATAGAAATTTTCAATCCATACAGGTTGTACGGCGTGTTCAGCATGTTCAACCCCGAAACACTTGATGATATAAACCTCATCACCGGCGGATTTCCTTCGAAGTATGGCGATAGACTCTCCGCAGTGCTTGAAGTCTCCAACCGCGAAGGCAGCAAAACGAAATATTTTACAGGTCAGACAAATGTCAACATAGCTAACGCAAATCTTGTATTCAGCGGTAAGATCCCTTTTAAAAATATTCCCGGATCGTGGATAGTATCAACCCGAAGAAGCTATTATGACTTAATACTCGGACCTTTCGCAAAAAAATCCGGATTAATTGATGAAAGCGCCTCATTCCCCTCTTTCGAAGATGTGCAGGGCAAGATCACTTTCGGACCTTTCAAAGATCATAAGTTTATAGTGAACGGTATTTATTCCCGTGACGGTGTAAATATTATTCCGGGTGAATCAAAGGAGCTTGAAGATTCCGTTTCAGTTCGCGACGAGTCCTCAAACGATGTTTTAGGCTTCGCCTGGCACTACGCGCCGAATACAAATTTCCTGACCAAAACAACTCTTTCATGGTACCGCAATAAAGGCGATGCACAGTTTGGCGGTGAGCTGCTGGATCCGGTATTAGACAGAGAAACCTACACACCCGAAGTACGCGACAGCCTCAGAGCCCTTGGGCTCTTTCTTGGCATTGGATTCAAATCTCAGTACACATTCCGAAAATATTCAGTGCAGAATAATACAATTTTTCTTTCCGATGGCCACAAAACAGAGATCGGCGCCGGAATAGATATTCTAAGAACTGACCTTTCATTCACTCTTGATCTTGATGAACGCCTTAGAGCAATTGTTCAAAACAATCCAAACTTCAATGCGATATCAAACGGTCAGCTGGATGGCAAAGATTATTACCGCGCAAACGTGTTTGCGCAGGACAGGCTGAAGATATCGGATAAACTTTATACTCAATATGGCTTAAGGCTGGATTACTTTGCCATAAACAAGAAGGCATATCTCTCACCGCGCATTAACTTATCTTATGCAATTGATAAGGTCACGACTATACGCGCCGGTACAGGGATATATTACCAGTCACCCGGTTATGAAAAGCTGATTGACGCACAGATATTTTTTGATCTAACCGAAGACGTTGCAAAAAAACTTGAAGCTGAGCGCTCTGTGCATTTTATTCTCGGCGCTGAAAGGTGGCTTTCAAACGATATGCTTGTGAAGTTTGAAACATATTACAAGCAGTTCACTAATTTAATTGTACAGGAAAAACTTACAGGTTACCGGTATGAATATTACAGGTATGACCCCAATAACAACGACCCCGAATACCTGCGCGACCCTGATAACTGGTACCGCAGCACGGAAAAGCTGCCGTATGATTCAGTTACGGCGACACCCGTTAATGGTGCAAGCGGCTATTCATACGGATTTGAGTTCTACTTAGAAAAGAAACCTGTTAACCCAAACGCAAAATTCTCGGGGTGGCTAAGTTATTCGCTCAGCTTTGCGAACCGTAACCGCGATGGTGTGATAACGCCGTTCAGGTATGACCAGCGGCATTCCGTAAACCTTGTAGCAAATTACAAGCTTCTTAGCTGGCTTGAACTCGGTGCACGGTTCAACTATTCATCCAACTTCCCGGTTTCGCTGCCTAAGGGCATCCGCCCGAGGGTTGTGGGTGATTCACTTGCAGTGCTCCCGATACTGAACCTGGTTCAGTTCGATTTTGATTTTGGCGGTGACGAAAATAAGTTTGCCGATAAAAAGCCGGTTTATCACAGGCTTGATATCCGTGCAACCGCATATACAAAATTCTGGGGTATCGACTGGGGATTTTACTTAGATGTGATAAACGTTTATAACCGGCAGAATGTTATAGGATATGATTTCTATATTGATGATAATCTTCAGGTTAAATTGAAACCAATTGGGCAGTTCCCGATATTACCAACTATAGGGGTGAATGCCAGATTTTAGCATACTGTCTCCCCCTTTCTAAGGGGGAGTGTAACGCCAACGGCGTGATAGCTTGTCCCGCCATGGCGGGATAGGGGTCTTATGTAACCAAATACACAAAAATTAATGTTTTCTACTATTTATATGTTTTTTTATCAAAATAATTTATAATATTAACCAAACTAAATGGAAATAATGAAGTTAATAAAGATCCCAAGCCCCGGATTATTGATAAGATCATTTATTGCCGCATTTATGATTATTGCGGCCTCCCAAAACGTGTTCTCACAGTTTGGTCAGAATAAGGTTCAGTACAAGGTGTTTGACTGGAAGTATCTGCAGTCACAGCATTTTGATATTTATTTCAACCAGGGCGGCGAGTACATTGCACAGTTTACAGCAGTAGCCGCCGAGAGTTCACTGGTAAGCCTGGAAAATAACATTGGCTACGGCATTAAGAACAGGATACCGATACTTGTATTCAATTCTCATAATGAGTTTCAGCAGAACAATGCTGTTGATGAATATCTTTCAGAAGGCATTGGCGGAGTAACAGAGCTTTTTAAAAACAGAATAGTCGTACCGTTTGAGGGAGATTATGATAAATTCCGCCACGTAATCCACCATGAGCTGCTTCATGCTTATATGAATGACCTCTACTATGGCGGCTCAATTCAAAATATAATTTCGCAGAATATAGCACTTCAGTTCCCCGGCTGGTTCAGTGAGGGAATGGCAGAATACCAGTCGCTTGGCGGAATGGATAAAGCCAATGACATGTTCATCCGCGATGCGGTGATATACGATTACCTTCCTCAGCTTGATTACATAGATGGCTACCTTTCATACCGCGGCGGGCAAAGCTTTTTTTCCTGGCTGGCCGATGAGTACGGCAAAGAAAAGATCGGCGACCTTATGATACAGATAAAAGGACTTGGTGATGTTGACGAAGGATTTGTTGATGTCTATAATTTAGGAATAGAGAAGCTTTCTGAAAAATGGCATAAATCACTTAAACAAACTTACTGGCCGGATATTAATTCAAGGCAGGAACTGAATGATTTCGCGATGCGCCTAACAGATTCAAGAAAAGGCGATGGTTTTTACAATACTGCGCCTTCAATCTCTCCAAAAGGTGATAAGGTAGTATTCATTTCTAACCGTGATACATATTTCAGCGTGTACATAGCTGATATTAAATCAGGTAAGATCATAAAAAAACTTATCGGCGGCAACCAAACCGCTGATTTCGAAGAGCTTCATTTGCTTACTCCGGGATTATGCTGGTCACCCAACGGCAAGAAAATAGCTATTTCAGTAAAAAGCGGAGCCAAAGATGCGATTTATATTATTGACGCAGAAAGCGGCGATGAACGCGAGCTTCCCATTGAATTTGACGGTATATTTTCAGTTGACTGGAACCCAGTGAATAATTCGCTCGTACTTCGCGGTGATAACTCAAGGCAGTCAGATATCTGGATATACGACCTCAACCTGAAAAAGCTAGACCGTGTTACCAATGACCTGTTTTCTGATATTGACCCCAAATGGTCACGTGACGGGAAGAAAATATATTTTTCTTCTGATAGAGGCACATATACCAACCTGAATGATATACCTGTGGATTTTAATATGAACGATTACGACTTCAAAGATAAAGATCTTTATGTTTATGATGTTGATACCAAACAGCTCACCCGCTTTACCGAAGATAAACATGCAAATGAATCAAGCGTGGTAAGCTCAGCTGACGGCAAAAAAGTGCTGTATATATCCGACCGCAACGGAATTGATAACATTTGGCTGCGTAACCTGGAAACAGGAGAAGAAAGACCGATCACAAATTCACTTGATCCCATTTCTCTTTTATCGCTCTCTGCCGATGGAAAGAGGCTTGCTTTCACTTCGCTTAACAAGGGCGGCTATGATATTTTTTACCTCGATAATCCGTTCGATATCGATCTTGGCATGAAAGAGCTTCCCAATACGCCGTTTGTGCAGAAAAGAATAGATGACAGGGACAGGGAAAAAACGTTCGCTGATTCGATGAAAATAATCGCGGACTCATTGCTTAACCTTGCCAATGATTCAACAGTATTGGATGAATACTTTACACTTGATTCCAGCAAAATAAATCCGCAGGATAGCAGCTTAACCGCCGATTCCACAAAATCTCTGTATGGCGACGATGTTTCGCTTAATCTAAATCCGGATAAATCTGATACAAACAAACAAACTCCATCGCAAAGGCTGAAGCTAAAGGAAAAGAATAAAAGCAAATTCCAGCTGACAGATAATACAAATCCGGACGGAAGCTATAAGGTTAACAATTACAAAATAAAATTCTCACCCGATCTTGTTTACAGCAATGCAAATTACAGCAGCTTTTACGGTGTACAGGGTCTTATACAGATGGCATTCAGCGATGTGACAGGCGACCACAGAATATACGCTGCACTTAGCGCGGTGCTTGACCTGAAAAACAGCGATTACGCTTTCGCATACTACTACCTGCCAAAACGAATTGACTTTGGTATTTCAGGTTACCACTCGGCAAGGTTCCTGCTTGTAGGTCCTTCACTAGGCAACTCCCAGCTCTACAGGTACAGAACAGTTGGCGGTGACCTTTCGATTTCATATCCGCTCAGTAAATTCAACAGGATAGACGGAGCGCTTTCGTACAATCATTTAACCAAAGAGAATCTTGATAATCCCCTTGAGCCAACACAGAAGCTTGATTTTGTGATGCCGGCCGTAAGTTACGTGCATGATAACACATTATGGGGTTACACTGCGCCAATAAAAGGAACAAGGTATAACATAACGCTTCTTGGTACGCCAAAAATTGGATCAAACGGAGTAAGTTTCTTCAGTGCTATTGGTGATTACAGAACATATTTTGATCTTGCTGATGATTATACATTTGTACTCAGGCTCAATGGCGGCTACAGTTTCGGGAAAAATCCACAGCGCTTTTACATTGGAGGAACCGAAAGCTGGATAAATTATGAAATTCAAAATGACGAGCTTCCGATAGAGGATATTCAGGACTTCGCATTTTCAACACCGGTATTGCCGCTTAGAGGCTATAATTACAACACGCGCTCAGGCAGCAAGTTCGCGCTTATGAACGCGGAGTTTCGTTTCCCTCTATTCAGATATCTGATATTGGGATTACTGCCTTTCGGCTTCCAGAACATACAGGGAGTAATATTTGCGGATGCGGGTACAGTATGGAGCGATAACAAAAAGCTTCAGCTATTCCAGGATGTAAATGGATTCCAGACAAAGGATTTGCTGTTGAGTATGGGAATAGGTACGAGGTTATTCTTCCTCTATTTCCCCATGAAACTCGACATTGCATGGACCTACGACATGCAGAAATTCTCCCAGCCGAGGTATATGATATCAATTGGGGCGGATTTTTGAGAGCAAGTCCGAAGGACTTGATCGAAACCTTACTGAGCGAAGCGAAGGAAGGTCAGCATAACAGACATAGCGGTGAAAGGTGAAACCTTACTCAGCTTTGCTGAGGAAGGTCATAAACTAAGTAATAGGGTTTGATCGCTGTGCCTTCCTACTGCACTGCAGTAGGAAGGAAACCATACTCCGTGTTAACGGAGTATGGTCATAAACTATGTAACAGGGTTTGATGCTGACCTTACTCTGCACAGCAAAGTAAGGTCAGCATTCAATACGAGCTTTGCACTTACACCTTTCATCTGCTGAAAGAATGAGAAACGAACGAAGGACTCAATTCAGCCGGTAAAGATTTACATAGAAAAGGACGCGATAGCGTCCTTTTTGTTTCCTTCTATTTTCTGCAGCTACTTCACTTCGTAAAATTTTCTATATGGAACAAAATTATCTTGGAATAAATTATTGAATTCATGATTAATATAAGAATATAATCATACAAAAATTTTTTATTATACTAGTAAAATTGATGAATCAATTGAACTAATGATATTCATTAACTTAATCTGAATTTTTTCTAATGATTTTTTTTCATTTTTAGTAAAATTTATATAGGGCGAATATTTATGTATTTTTTCAAATTTAATGGGTAAACTGCAAGCATTTGATTTTGAGATTATCGAAAAAGAATGATAATTATTATCATATTTATTATTTAAAATATATAGAATATCTTCAACGAAAATTGGAGTACAATCTTGAAGTGTAAAGCCTAAAAATTTAGCTATATCAAATCCAAGTTTCATTGATTGCTTTAAATAACGATTAATTTTTTTTTCATTTAAATCTCTTTTATTAAAAATTGTTTTCATTAGATTTGATACAATAATTAAATTATTTCCATGTTCTCCAGCTAGATGTATTTCTTCTCTCGGGATATTAAGAAATCCTTTTTCTTTAAGTACAAAGCTTAACCTCGCGGCATCTACAGATACACCTAAACCAAAAACAAATGAGTTTGGGATCCATTTGTTTACGTAATACGAAACAATCTCCACAGGATTTGTTATTACAGCTATTTTTCCTGAGTAATTTTTCAATTTAAGGCAAATAGATTTGATTAATGGTAAATCAAGCTGCAAACCTACATATCGTAGATTCTTAGGAATGCCAGATGATATTTCATTTTTTAGGAATAAAGTTCTAGGATCATACTTATCTTTTATACAAATTACAATTAAGTCATAATAGTTAATATTTCTCCAATTAAATTCGCTAATACATTTAAGATTATTATTATAATGACTTTTAAGTTTTAATGACAACAATCGGCCTTTCAACTTTATTTTGTCTCGGTTAGCTAAGTGTATATTTTTAATATTATCGACCATTAACAGTTGATCTGCAATATGTGATCCTATTTTACCAGCACCAATTATCCCTATATTCATATATTTATACTTCAATAGAATTTATTAAATATCCTTCATTCCAATTTGCTTTTGCATCAGTTCTATTTACTATTTCCTTGACTTCTCCATCTTTTAGAATAATAATTTTATCTGAATATTTTAAAGCACATTCGAAATCATGTGTCACCATTATTATTGTAGTAGATCTCTTACCGTTTGATAATGGACACAACTCTTCAATTAAAGTCATAACTTTACGTGAAATAACATAATCTAAGCTACTTAGATGTTCATCTAACAATAATAATTTGCAAAATTCATTTTTAATATGTTCAAGCTTTAAAGCAATATATACATTCAATAATTGTCGTTGACCTCCGGATAAATAATCGACTAAATAGTCTATTGTAGGATATACATTATTGCTCCCCATCACTTGTGCTAATTCTTTGTTTATATGCGCTACCCAGCGATCATCCGTAAAATCAATGTTTCTAAATTTTTCATTACCTAATAATTGACGAATTTGAATATTTTTTTCGATACTTAATTCTTTGATTAAATCATATTGAACAAACTGATGAACGAAGCCAACTCCACTTATCAATGAATTAATTGGTTTATTAATCAAAATACCATTCACATAGACTTCACCAAATAAATTATCAATTTCACCTGCAATAGCTCTCATAATTGAAGTCTTACCATGACCATTTCTTCCAATTATAGAGACAAATTCTCCTCCCAAAATATCAATTGAAATATTATTTAAGACACCTCTATCTCCGAAAATATTTGGTTTATAAGATACTTTGTTTAATTTTACAGAATACCCAGTTTGATTATTCATAGTTTGTTGTCAAATGAAAATTTTTCAAATATTATTGGTATTAATAAAATAATTACTAACAAAATTCCCTGAATAGCAAAATTAAAATGTTTAAAATCTTGATATTTGCTTAAATATAAATTGGCTGTCATAAAAATTGAATATATTCCAATTGAAAAGCAAACAGTTAAAATTAAACTTGTAAATATTTTAAGTGGTTTTTCATCGGCAAGCTTTAGCCATGGAAGAAAAAATATCATTACTTTGAATATATAACTTGACGAAGGTATATTTTCTTTTTTCAAGTAATCTCTTACTTGTTTTTTATTTATCCATGAAATAAAAAAATTTGTTAATGCATATGCGCTTATAGCAATTATTAAAAAATCGGAAAAATTAGATGTATTCGCAGAATTTTGCTGAATTGCAAAGAAACCACCTGTTAGGCCTATAATACTATTTCCTATTGATAACAATATCAACTTAGTTGATTCTTTTCTATGATGTCTATATTTAATGTAATGATCTTCTGCTATCATAGCCAAAGTTAAAGCACCATATTTAGTTTTGAAAAACAATGCTATTAGGGTACATATAAATATTGTTATAGCAGAAAATACGATAACACTCCACCACGTAAAATCACTGGAAATAATCAAATCTAAAACTTCTCTATTCCCACCAAAGAATACAGTTGCTTCGTCCATAGTTAATTTATATGCAATAGTTTGAGATATTGTAAATGTAATAATTCCCGCTATTACAGGTGGGACTTGAATTTTATTAATTTGAATTGCCGTAACTATTCCTAAAATCATGCCTGATATTACAGAAGCAAGTAATCCTAATACGATACTGTCCTGTCCAAATTTTATGCAACATATTGCCCCTACTATTAATGAACCTATAGTTGTAAAATCTGGAAAATTGAGATACTTATAAATTAGACTTAATCCAATTGCCCCAATGCCAAATATCCACCCTGTTAAAATAGCTGATTTTATACTATCAATTATAAATTCTTCCATTTTGTTAATTAATTGATTTATTAATTAAAATTTCTAACCCTTCAGGTTCAATATAACCCATTTTCTTTTTTGTCAAATTATTCATCCAAATTTGAGGATTAGGTGCTTCTCTTGGAGGAAAATCTGTTATCTTTGCTCCATTAAGAATTTTGAATGTTATGTCGGCAAGATCAAATCCCATAGAAAGATACTCCAAACCAATAGCAAATAGGGGACCTTTTGAAAGTGTGCTCAGATCTCCAATTACAAAAGGAATATTTTTCTTTTCACAGATTGTAGTTACGGAACCAATACCAGAGTTCACCGTATTGTCGTTAGCAGAATAAATTACATCGACTTGGTTTGATAAATATTCTATAGAACTTGTTATTTGAGATATCTCCGTTATAGGAACCTGTATGAACTTAAAACCATAATTGCTTGAGTTCTTTTCCATGAATGTCTGAACATATTTCGAGTTTTGTTCAGAAGGATTATAAATAGTTCCAATTGTTTTTGCATTCGGAAAAGCAATTCTTATAAATGATAATGCTTTAACAATAATGTTCTCACCTGCATTTTGAATCCCGGTAACTCTATCCGAAGGGATAATTTTTGCTCCAATTGGATCTGCAACTGCACCATAAATGATTGGTATATTAGATGGGGTGTTGACTAATTGGATTGCTGCAGGGGTTCCTATAACGAATATTATATCAGGTTTAGATATATTAAGTGATCCTGCAATTGATTTTGCATTTTGGACTCTTCCATCCGCATTATAATATTCTATTATTACTGAATCATTCTTGTTTTTAAAAAGATTTTGCAGCTTCTGCGAAAAACCCTTCTCAAGTTCATCTAATGCTGGATGTGTAGTGAACTTTAGTATTGCAACCTTTTTATACTTATTTGAGTCAACCTTCCCACAGCCAGCACAACAAATACTTAGCATTAAAAGTAAAATTAAGCATAAATTGTTTTTTCTCATTATCAGTATTTTTATTTTTTATATAATGAATAAATAATTTTTTCGATGAAACATCTAACTCAAAAACTCCTTCAGATTATTTTTAAAATTAAAGTATCGCTTCGACCTGCACTTTTTTACTGCCCTGTCTTCTTACTGTTATGGCAATTCCGTAATGATCTGAATGATACCTGTTTCTTGCTTTACTATCCTTTTCGCTCAGGTATTCATAATCATGCCAGCGCGCATCAAGCTCTTTTATACTGATATACCCCCTGCTTACATCCAGCACAGGGTCCTCGAAGTAAATGTTATCTTTATCATATCCAATTGCTATAAGCCAGTGGCCGTCTTCGCAGTCTGCTTTGCAGCAAGTGTATAATTCAGGATTATCACCCCATGCCTGCAGCATTATCAAAACCGGGTACCCTTTACTAACATTCTGTTTCAATTGCTCAATTGTCATGTCTCGGTATTCACGGAATTTTATTTTATAGTGCATTAGAACCCGCTTGATCTGAAAAGGATCTGTTCCTGTTTCATCCATTTTAAGCTTATCTCCAACCATTTTTTCAGTTAACGGACCCTTGCCGTAGTGAAGCAATACAGAAAGCAATACTGCCGCACCGCATGACCAGTCTTCTTCCTGCCTTACTTCGGGTAAGTTTATTTTGATGGCTTTAACAGGTATGTATTTAACATTTTTCATATTCGCTTCAAAACTCAGTTTGCTTTTGATATTCGTTTCAGGTGCTCATCAAACATCCATAAAACACCGGCATAACCGTAATATTCCAGAAACTCTTTTAGCAGATTCTTAAATTTATCATCTTTAAAATTATTATCCGGGTTCGAAAGTATATCTATCCAGTACATTATATGCGGATAGTATTCATCAAATGTAACAAGCCCGGTCTTTATATTTGCATAAAAGCCTTCAAAATAACCAAACAAAATATCAAAGGTATCTCTTATGCAGCTTTCAATATCAGAATATGGCTTATCAGGCTGAGGATCATTTTCATAAGTGGTTAATGATGACTTTAACAATTCGTCATCTACTGTAACGAACCTGTCTTCATAATCCCAGTCAGAGGCATCATGGTATAATTCAACATCTGTTTCATCCCAGTCAAGCATAAACTTCGCATTCCTGACATCCTTATCATTTTCAAAATCGTTAATTTCTTTCGAAATAAACTCTAATCTCTTCCATTTTTGAGCTTTGATATACTGTATAATACCAAAGATTATTGCAGCCAATGTTAATAAAGACCCGATCAGTTCAAACCAGAGTTTTATATCCATATTTTATTACTGCTTAGTTAAAATTTCTATATGCAAAATGTGTTTTTAAAACTGAGTATTAAAAATTAAAACAAAATCGATTACATCACCCCTATAAATAAAAAAAGAGGAGCAACCCCCCATTTCTGGTGGTTGTCCTCTACGCGCGTATTACAAATATAATAAAAAAAGTTTTTAATGCAAATATTATGCATCATAAAATTGAAACAATTCAGAAGGGTAAAGACTGTTTTAGAAGCCTCATTAGCTCTGCGCACATACACGACTATCGTTATCTTCAAGTTACAATAAGCTTTTTTGCACTGCTCATATTATTGTGTAGAATAAACCCATAAATTGAAGTAACTTTCCTCATCAGAAAATGAAAACAATAATTATAATACTAAGCGGCATTGCTGTGTTTTTATATGGCTGCAGTGATTCTGTACATAATAACAATACAGGCTCGCCGGTTACTTACAACGAGATACAGACAGTTAACCTGCCGGATAATTATACAATAAAGCTTTATGTCACCGGGTATGACTCACTTACTTACGCGTACAATAAAGTATATTTTAAGGTATCTGAAGGCAGTACACCGCAAACTGCCGGGTACGTTAAGGTATATCCGCAAATGCGCATGACCCCGCACATAACACACAGCACCCCGGTATCTGATAGTTTTACTTATAATGCAACATCGGGTTACTTTGAAGGTTTTATGATATTCAATATGCCAACTACCCCGCCGGACCTGGTATGGCGCTGCAGGTTCACTTATTATGAGCCCTCGGGTACAAGCCACGAGACGGATTCTGTTCCATTATACACCAGCCTGCACCCTGAGAAACAGTTGAAATATTTTTATGATCTTGCTGATACGATGTATTACACCTTAACCATGGTCTCGCCATTTACCCCCATTGCGGGCGTAAACGATCTTGCTGTAATTCTGCACAGCTCTGATGTTTACCAGCAATCATTTACCCAAATTACAGATGCCCAAATGTACATTAATGTTTATAAACAGGATAGCCTGTACCAAAGCACGGGAAACACTGATCCTGTAATTGGCGAAGACGGTATTTATTATGGAAGGGTCAATACTCCGCATAATGGCATTTGGATAGTTAGCGATACCATAAATTACAACGGGCGATATATTACCAATAACCCCGCGCCCCTGCCGGAGATTACAATTACTGTTGAATAGAGCGTCTTCCATGTTTTGAATTGTATCTGCCGGGCGTTGCTGATTTAGCGGGAGGCTTGGCAGAAAAACTTTTTTCCAAATCCCCTTGACAATGCAATTAGCATATATTATATTACCTTCAGTATGCAGAAAGCATAATTATATTCAATTCATCCTTTATTATAGATGTCCATACCGGCCGCATTAAAAATTATTTTTCTTATTACTGTTAATTTTCCCAACATGAATAATCATCGTGGGAATTTTGAAGGTGCTGATATCAGGCTATTTTGGGGGTTTTCTCATTTACATTATCATCGAGGAAATGGATTCTCATCATCAATTATTCATAATGGGAATGCTTTCATCGTGAGAATATTGCGATTATAGCCCGTAAAGTGAATTCGCAAGATGAATACTCCTCCGAAAAAAAAATCGCATTCATCATGAGAATGCAAATGAGAAAATGTATTTTGAAATTGGTTGTAATTGGTTTAGCCGATCCTGCGGTTATCCGGCTAAGATCGCCTGAATATTACCACCCTGGAAGTATACCAAATTTCGTTCTTTTAAAAAATAAAATTTTTGCTTATTTTTGTTCTTTATAGCTGTAAATTTTCAAGGACAGGTAGCTCAGTAGGTAGAGCAACGGCCTGAAAAGCCGTGTGTCGCCGGTTCGATTCCGGCCCTGTCCACAGTTTTTTGCCCAAAAATGGGTTATTCGCACGGGATATAGCGTAGTCCGGTTATCGCGCCTGCTTTGGGAGCAGGAGGTCGCAGGTTCGAATCCTGCTATCCCGACAGATTTTGTTAAACTACTTATCATCCTTAATTTACACTTGAAAATTACTTAAAATTCCTTACATTTGTATTATATGAATGACGTTTCTACTCCCCGGCTTATAGTATCGTACCTCACAAGGTTCCTTGGGCTCTTTTTAATTATTTTTGCGCTCATGGCTGCAGTTCAGGGATTCATTTCCGTTTCTAATATAAATAAAGATGGCTCTACAGGTATTCGTTACATCAATGAAACCGATAAGTTCAATTACCTTCTGATCACTACTGTATCAGAAGATTATGCCGCTTATAATTCCGGTATTCAGCCCGGGGATACCCTGATCAAAATTGAGGGCAAACCTGTAAGCGATCTTACCGCTATACGCAGTGATATAAACCGGAAAGAAATTGGTGAAAAGGTCACTTACACCATCAGGCGCGGGCCGCAAGTTGTTGATTACGAGTTTACCCTTGCCCCGCTGCTTCCGCTGGAAAAACTGATGGTCTTCCTTTTCAGGACAGTACCCGTCTTCCTTCTCATAGCTTACCTGCTTGTAGGCATCTGGGGAATAATGAAGAGTCCTTACACTACAGAAACTATCCTCATAGCTCTGTTCTGTTTCTGTTTTGGCAGCTTTATGTATGCAACAGTTAACGTTGGCGATGCCCCTGATACATTCATAAAAAATTACCTGTACTTTGATACACTTAAAGAGTTTGTAACGTATATCATGTGGCTTGGACCAAGCTTCTGGGTACTGCTGTTTGCAACCTTTCCCCGCAGGAACAGGATATATGAAAAAAATAAGTTCATATCGCTTCTCTTCATATTCCTGCTGCCATTAATTATCATTATTTCATCTCTTATGAGTTTTGAGAGCAAAATACTGACCTTCATGATATTCCTTATGCTTTTTATCCAGATGGGTGTTGGGGTTGTACTGCTTTCAAAGAACCTGAAAAAAGTTAACACTGCACTTGAAAAACGCCAGGTACGACTTATGCTGTTTGGTGTGAAATACGGTTCGATATCAATAGGCATTGGATGGATACTGGTGATAGTTTCGCAATTCATTTTGCTTAACCAGATAGGGGCAAATATGCTCCTCGTCAGCCTTCTTATATTCCTGCTTTGCGAAATCGGCGGACTTATCATCCCCTTCACGTTCCTTAATTCCTTCTTCCAGAACAGGCTGCTTGAAACTGAGAGCGCTCTTAAGCGCAGGGTCAGGGTATTCGGGGTTACAGTCGGATTATTGGGAGTATACCTCTTTTTAATATTTGTTATAGTCAGGCTCTCGGTAAGTTTGCTTGATCTCCGGGACCCGACTGTTATAATCGTATCAGTATTATTACTTTCGTTAACGTTCACACCTATAAATAAACGCATACTTACCTGGATAGATGAGACATTCTATCCGGAGCGCACAAAGTATGCCGAAGCACTTAAGAAGTACAGCAACAGCATTTCAGGGCAGATAGAATCAAAGGAACTTCTCAAAGAGCTTGGTGTATGGGTCAGCAAAACCATAGGTATTAATCCTGTGATACCTTTTGCACTCAACCCGCAGCTTGCAGGTAATATACCTTTCAGGTATAACGATAATGAAAGTGTAATTCACAGGATACGCGGAGGGAATAAATTCTTCTGGGATGAAATTTCGGAGCGCTCAAGAATTACAGTAGATGAGAACGAAATTGAATGGATCCGCGATAATGATATATCGGTGACAATTCCAATGATCTCACAGGGTGAGTTAATAGGAGTACTTAACCTTGGCAAGAAACAAAACCATGAAGATTTTTCGGCGGAGGACCTTGATATACTCACACAGGCATCTGCTCATACAGCGCTTGCGCTTCAGAATCTTAACCTGCAATCGGTCTACATTGATAAAAAGCGTATGGATAAAGAGCTTGAAATGGCGCGTAATATCCAGCGCAGGCTGATGCCGCAGGAAATCCCGCATGTAACCGGACTTGAAGTCTACGGCGAATCAAGACCATGTTATGAAGTTGCAGGCGATTACTATGACGTGATAAATAATGATGAAGGCAACACGTTCATGGTAATTGCGGATGTAAGCGGCAAAGGCGCCGGTGCCGCTATGATAATGGCTAACCTGCAGGCTTCAATAAGGGTTGGACTTGAAATCACTGAAGATTTTTCTGAATTCATAGCCAGAATAAATAATCATGTATTCAAGAATACTTCATCGTCTGAATTCATAACCTTGTTTATCGGGGCATGGGAGCCTTCTACCAAATCGTTCCATTACATCAATGCCGGGCACAATCCTCCGGTTATGATAGACTCGGCAGGTAAAATCACTACGCTTGATGCAACTGGTTTAATATTGGGAGTATTGCCGGGTCAGCAGTATGAAAGAAAAGTTGTTCATATAGAGCCTGGTGCAGTAATTGCAATCTTTACAGACGGACTTGAAGAAGCCATGAACCCTGAGGGTGAGATATTCGGTCAGGAACGAATAATTGAGACACTCTTGCACTCGAGAGAGCTTTCTTCAAAGGAAATTGTAAAGACTATTCAGGATAAAGCCGTCGAATTCTGTTCAGGCAGACCATTGCATGACGACCTGACTATGATAGTTATTAAAAGTTAAACAGGAAGTGGGTATACTACTTTTTCCTTAGTGATTTAACTATAAAGAATACTAAGGGAAATAACCCTAAAGTTGCAACTGAAGCAAAGAAGAATGCTATCCTGGATCCGGTATCATTTGCTGATTTTTCCAATAATGCAGATTCATCACCTTTTATACCCTTGCCGATCTTGATCGTGAAGTAAATTGTAATTATCAGGGAATATAAGAAACCCGCACCGGCCATGACTATTGCTATATCCTCAGTAGAACGATTTGAAGCCATAAATGCAGCAGTTATTGCAAGAGCTACCGAACCAAAGAGAACAAGAAAGAAAGGTACTGCAATGACCTTGTTATAAAAAGCACCAACTCCCGCATTACCTATGCCTTTGTAAGTGAAATGTCCTTCCGGGGTGTTTATCCTGCTTTCATAATATACTGAATAGAAATTCCAGTAAGCGGTAAACAGAAAAGGAACAGCGGCTGCTGAGAGCATTATGAGCATGTTATCCTTTTCGCCGCTGCCAATAAGAACCAGTAATACAGCTACTGCAATGAATAATATACCGCTGGATAAAAATATAAATTTTCTCAAATTCAGAAAGCTTATTCTACTTTCAGTATTTGGGACTGATCATTCAAAATGATCTCCGGTTTGCCTTTGTATTCTTCGATCTTACCGGTAATGGTCATTATTGAGCCTTTCTTCACATCAGCGTAGCTTACGCCGTTGTTGCCGGTTTTAATTACTGCAACAAATGTTGCATTGGGATACGCTTCATCGAAATTTATCAGCACAGTGCCTTTATTTGAAACAAACACGGATGCTACTATTCCGCGTATAATTTTTGTTTCTCCGATAAAATCCTTCGCATCTTTGGATGATATGGTATCCTGTGAATATGAAACACTTGCTACGCCAAGAATTAAGAGTAAAAAGAGAATTAGTTTAGTTTTCATGATAATTATTATTAATTAATTCGTTCATCTAAATGTTTAGTTCAATACTTTCCTTCTTTAAGCTTATCAAATGTGTAGATTCCGGTATCGTGACCATCCTGCCACGTAATCTGTATAGCATAATTGCCGACCATTTTGATATCTTTCACAGTAAGCTGCGCTGATGAAAGCAGCGGAATATATGTTGCCGGTTTATTTTCCTTTTCAGAAATACAACTTGCACAGGGACAGCTTTTGCGCAAATTAACAAGCTGCAGCATTGATTCACTGCCATCATCCCAGCTTATGCAAAGATAACGTGCATCTTTTATGTTTATTTTTACCGGACTGATACTTATCAACTTTTATTCGCCTTCAAAAACTTCTCTGCTTCAATGACATCTTCTTCACTGCCTATAAAAAGAGGGGTTTTTTGGTGGAGGTTAAGAGGAACGATATCAAGTATCCTCTGTGTCCCGCTGGAGGCTCTGCCTCCGGCCTGTTCAACTATGAATGCAAGCGGATTGGCCTCGTAAAGCAGCCTAAGCTTTCCGTTCGGATTTTTTGTATCACCGGGATACATGAAGAGCCCGCCATAGAGCAGGTTACGGTGAAAATCTGCAACCAATGAGCCTACATACCGCGCTGAATAGGGTCTGCCTGAGGCTTTATTATCTGATTTCAGATCATCTACGTATTTGCGCAGACCTTCGCTCCATTTTGTATAATTTCCTTCGTTAATACTATATGTCTTAGAGCGTTTCGGTATCTGTATGTTTTCATAGAATAAAAGGAATTCACCTACAGTAGGGTCTAAAGTAAATCCATGCACTCCCCTGCCGGTTGTATACACCATAATTGTACTTGAACCATATATTATATAGCCTGCTGCAACCTGGTTAGTACCCTGCTGCAGGCAGTCTTCAAGTGTACCCGGACCGCTTTCGGATCTGCGCTTATAGATTGAAAATATTGTACCTATACTTATATTGGCATCAATGTTTGATGAACCATCAAGCGGATCGAAATGGATTATGTATTTGCTCAAAGGGCGCTCACCCATAAATTTTTCTTTAACAGGAATAAAATCTTCACTTTCTTCAGAAGCAATGGCGCATAAATGACCGCTGACTTCCATAGCTCTTACCAGTGTATCGTGAGCGTACTCATCAAGTTTCTTTACCTGTTCCCCGTGAACGTTCTCTGTTCCGGTCAGTCCCATCAGGTCAATCAAACCTGCACGGTTCACTTCAAGAGAAATAACCTTGCAAGCCAGGGCAATATCAGCAAGCAGGTCGCTCAGTTCACCTGTTGCGTCGGGATATTTGCGTTCTTCATCAATAATATACCTGTACAGTGTTGTAAATTTCTTTAACATTCAGCAGATCTTAAATTATTTTCAGCAAAATTACTGATTATTATGGGTAATATAAACATATTAATGCTTCTATAGAACCTGTTGCTCTATGAAATCAATAAGTCTTTTAAGCTCCCGATCATGATTATTCCACCAGTTAACAGACCATATCCTTATGAATTTCATTCCGAACTTTTCCAGATATTTTTCTCTGAAAATATCCCATGCATACGCTTCAGGTGAAAGGTGGAATGCACTTCCATCACACTCAATAGCGACTATTTTACCGGATTTTGCTTCAGGCAAGACCGCAATATCAACCAAAAATCCACCTGAAGAATAATTTGCTATAAGCCTTTCAGAAGTGTAATGTTTACGAAGGCTGTTATAAACTTCATCTTCAAAAATGGTTTTATTCAAAGGGTTTACATCCTGTTCTTTTCTTTCGGAGTTTAGCCTGAGCTGTTCAAGCACAGCGTTCTTAGCCTTTGGGTTGTAATCTTCAACAGCTTTAACATATGCAAGGTATGCGTAGAAAATTCCTTTGCCCGTATTCCCCAAAGCGGAAAGAAGAGAAGGATACTCCCTGATATATTCATCAGGAATTGAAGTACATACTATCATCATGTGTTTGGCCCTTGTCACAATTACATTCAGAAGTCGGAATCCTTTTTCCTGGTTTATAGGTCCGTAATTCTGAATGAAACTGCCATCGGCACGTTTGCCAAACGTAGTGGAAATGATTATCACATCACGCTCATCTCCCTGTATATTTTCAAGATTCTTCACAAAGAACGGTTCTGATTGTTTATTCCTTATAATACTGATCTTTTGCGCAAATGCGCTGTCATTATCAGCTGCAAAATTTATCATATCAAGGATATAATTCCTCTGAAAGATATTGAATGTCGCCACCCCTATACTGGGATTATCATCACCTTTTTCGGGAATGATAAGCTCACTTAATAGGCTGATAACTTTCTCTGCTTCCTGTTTATTAACACCTTCGGCCTGATTGTAGATTCCGCAAACATTAAAATACCTCATTGCTTTATAATTGTTTGCAGGCGGCATCGGGTTAAGGCGTGAATTATAAAATGCAGCATTAGAAAAATCAATAAGATCAGGATGCCTTGAGCGGTAGTGAATATCAAGGAATGATTCAACATATCCCCTGCGGATCGCGAACTCAAGCAATGATTCGGCATCAGCAAGATTTTTGGGGTCTGTCGTTACTACAATTTCCTCGTCATCTTCATTCATTGAATCGCTATCGATGACCAATTGAGAAGACGCGAAGTAACTTGAAGGAGGCATCTGGTTCTCATCCCCTGAAACAATGCGGTTTTTCCCGCGCAGTTTTGCGGCGTATACATCTTCCACTCTAAGCTGACTTGCTTCATCAAATATCACAAGGTCAAACATCCCTTCCCGCATCTCAAACAGGCTGCTGCACACAACCGGATTGACCAGCATTACCGGAAAGTGATCAGTAAACACTTCATGATCTGCCGCTATAATTTTCCTTAAAGAATTCCTTTTTTGATATTTGCTGTTACGCGATTTATTGTAAAGGGCGTTAATGTTTATTCCGGTACGTTCTTCAAATTTACCGGCTGATTCAGTCTGACGGCTTTGCCAGTATTCGAGTATAGTATTTAGCTGAAATTCTTTAATTTTATCAAGATTTCCTGTAATTTCTTCAAATAAGCCGTCATCTCTGAGGCGTATGTTTGGTTCATTGGCAATTAAAGTATTGAATACGAAATAAAGTTCAGAATCCGATTCCCAGTTATCAACATCATACTCAATTAGTTTGTTGATTATTTTCTTTGCGTTTTCATTACATGCCAGATAGTCACTCCGCCAGTAATAATAATCATACAATGAGTTTATATCCTTTACTATTATTTCAAGTCTGGCAGTTAACTCACTTAGGAAGTCCATTTTTTGATTTATTGAACTACCTTTGAATTCATAAATATTTGAAAATAGTCCTGAATTATTGATCAGCTTAAGAACTTCATCTGATGCGCCATCTGCTTCATTCATTAAAGCAAGATCCTCAAAGGCATATTTATCATAATTTGCCGCGGAATATTTCTTCAATTGCTGTTCTTTGTATTCATTTACTCCATTATACCAGCTTTGCAGGGCAGTATTTATGGTTTCAAGTTGAGGCTCAATTTCAGAGAGATTATCTTTTACTTCTATAATATGAAAATCAAAATATCCGTTTTTATGAAATTCTTTAAGTCCGTAGAACAATGGAAGAATTTCTCTTTTATCCTTTTTGAGTTGTTTGTATTTTTTCGAGAAAACTGAATACAACGATAATTTAAAACTTGACCAGCCGCTTAGCTCAGCAAATAATGCTCTGTTCAAAGTACAGTTCTTCCTGTACATTTCAGCAATGTAAACTAACTCTGCATTAAACTTTCCGTTATAATCTGAATAATACTTGCTTAATGCTGCAGAATAATTATCATGAAGTGAATTGAGTACACTTATGGATTTTTTCAGTTCTGTCAGCAGATTTTTTATTCTTCCCTCAAGATCCAGTACAATATCTTTTGCGGAGCGGTTTGCAAGCAGCGAATCATTCAGTATTTTAAAAGTTTCAAGGTCAGCTTTTGCTGTCTTAAACAGCTTTCTGTTCTTCCTGATGAAATTTAAGGTGGAATTATAAATTTCAGAGATACCTTCGGTTGTAAAATCTATTTCACAGTTTTTTAACTCATTGTAAAGCTTCAGATAGTTTTCGTCCTCGCCTTTTTCCCTGATGAACTTGCCAACAAGATCACCCCACGTCATATCATTAAGGAGATACCGGCTGTAAAAACTATGATTGCTGTTTATGATACCAATTGTCTCGTCAGTTTCTTTGAAAATATTATCAAGTATGTTCCTTCTTACGGGTTTGGCTGCAGGTTTGGGGTCACGGACAGCATCAACAATTTTTTTCCTGTCGCGGTTAACATCTTCAATCAGACCGCAAAGGCTTCCGAGTCCCAGGGCACTCAAATTTTTGAGGATTACCTCAAGAGCTGTTCTTTTTTCACACACAACAAGGCACTTTGCCTTATTAAAAAGGGCATTAACAATAATAGCGGTCAGCGTCTGGCTCTTGCCCGTCCCGGGCGGACCGTGGATTATGAGCTTACTGTTACTTCCAAGACTCTTTAACGCATGTTCCTGTGTGGGATCTGTTTCTACAGCGGAGTATTTGACTTCCTGGAATGGCGCAATACTTAATTTATCAAAACTAAATTGATCCGGGTTATCAATTAAGTGCTTAATATCCCGTATCAGCGGTTCTTTCGGAGTTTTAAAGAGTCCGAATATGCCTGAATATGTTATTGAGGGGTTGCCGTATATATTGACATGTTCAGTCCGCCTAAGCTTATCAAGCATGGGTGTAATTACATGCTCACCGGATATTTGTTGCGCTGAACTACTGATTTGAGCAAGGAGTCTGTTCACGATTACAATAAATTCTGTTTCATCTATTAAGCTATCAGCTAAATATTCATCGTTTAATTTAGAAAAACCGGTTGAACCAAGGTCAGTTTCTAAGTAATTAAGCAAAACATCATTTATCGAAATCCCCTGCTCTTCATCTCTTGAAATTATCCACTCATTCTTATCGCGGGTAAGCTCCAGCATCCAGATAAAAACAGGTGCGCTTAAAATTTTATCAGGGTCGCTTTTTGTTCGGTATATCAGAGTTGGATAACCGAAGCCGAAAGTCTTAATTCCATGCTCAAGATAAGTATCTTCATTTTCGTAATAAATTGATGATAACCTTTTTGAGATAAGATTCTGTTTAAGTGCTGTATCCTTGTTTTCAGAAGGTAAAGCCTGAACAGATGTATTTGCATGTTCCGGGGAAGGTTCGCCCTGTTGGGAATTTACCGAAGCTGAACTTTGGGATTGCTGAGGGTTATCGGTTTGTTCTATCTTAAACTTAAATTCAAACGAATGGTTGTTCAGTAGTTTTTTAAGAAAGTCATTTGGAAGGTTTTGTTTTATGTAATTCAGCTCATGCAGATCAAGCCTTGCAGCAAGTCTGCCGGGGTACGAATTTAAATGAATGGAACGGGTGTTCCCGACCTGGAGTTTTTGTTTTAGTTTTTTAAGGAACTCTGTATTCACTTTTGGCTGGGCATAAAAATTTGGTTATAAAATTAAACGGATTGCATCCTGAATGCTTTCGACGGGAATGTACTCGATTTCTTTTGAAGGCTTGAAATTCTTCATGTTTCCCTTAGGGAGCACTACTTTTTTAAACCCAAGCTTAATAGCTTCCTGGATCCTGCGCTCAGCGAAGCTGATACCGCGAATCTCGCCGCTCAAGCCTATTTCACCGAGTATAAGCATATCGTGATCTATTGAAGTATCCTTAAAGCTTGAGCAGATACTGATAGCCGCTGCCAGATCAATTGAAGGCTCATCAATTTTAATGCCTCCGGCAATATTAATAAAAACATCAAATTTTGAAAGGTGTATGCCTATTTTCTTTTCAAGCACTGCTATCAGGATTGCCAGTCTTTTGTAATCAAAACCTGTTGCAGTCCGTTGGGGTACTGAATAACCCGAAGAGGAAACCAGCGCCTGTACTTCTATAAGAATAGGACGGGTACCTTCCATACTTGCCGATACTGTACTGCCTGAAATCCCTTTTGAGCGCTGTGAAAGGAACACTTCACTCGGGTTCCTTACCTCAACCAAACCGGTGCCTGTCATTTCGAAAATACCAATTTCATTAGTCGAGCCAAACCTGTTCTTAATGGCCCGAAGTACTCGATATGCGTGCGTTCTTTCGCCTTCAAACTGCAAAACAGTATCAACCATGTGTTCTAAAACTTTCGGACCGGCAATAAAACCTTCCTTGGTAATATGGCCGATTAAGAAGAAGGAAATATTCTTTGCTTTGGCTATTTGTATTACTGCGGCAGTTGATTCGCGTAATTGCGAAACACTCCCCGGGCTTGATTCAAGCTCATTACGGTAAATTGTCTGTATGGAATCAATTATCACTATATCAGGTTTAAGCTTATCAACAATTGCCGCGATAATCTCAAGGCTGGTTTCAGAAAGTATATAGAACTCGTCATGCGCAAAACCAAGCCTTTCGCAGCGAAGTTTTATCTGTTTGGGTGATTCTTCACCGCTAACATATAGTATTGTATTGTTCTTAATTTTATCCGAGAGCTGCATCATCAGGGTTGATTTACCAATTCCCGGATCACCGCCAACAAGTACAACAGAGCCAGGAACAATTCCGCCGCCAAGCACCCGGTCAAGCTCCTCTATTGTGCTGATTATTCGTTTATCTTCGGTGATGTTTATATCGGCTACTTTGGATAAATTGGTAAGTTTTGCGCTCAGTATATCACTGCTTTTTGATTTAAGCTTGTGTTTATCAGTATGCACGATCTCTTCCACAAAGGTATTCCATGAATCGCACTCAGGGCACTTGCCCAGCCAGCGCAATGAAACATAACCGCAATTCTGACAGATATATTTTGTAACCGGTTTAGCCATATGTTTGATTAATTTGCAAAATTACTCAAATACAGGATTATTTACTAACCATTAATTAGTTTAAGCTTGTATTTTTGAAATGTTGCATCAAAATTACAAACGAAATCTGAACACGAACAATATAAATTTACGTCAAATTATAATGGCTTAAAACAATCTTACATTATTTATATATTTGGTGATTATGCGAATAGGATTAGGATATGACGTTCACAAGCTGGTAAAAGGCAGAAAGCTGATACTCGGCGGGGTTACAATTCCACATAAAAAGGGGCTCTTAGGGCACTCAGATGCTGATGTATTGCTGCATGCTCTGTGTGATTCAATGCTTGGCGCAGCAGGACTGAAAGATATTGGCTATTATTTCAGCAATAAAGATTCCAGGTGGAAAAATATTTCAAGCCTTGTTCTTCTGGCTGAATGCCTGAAGCTTATCAGGAAAAATAAGCTGAAAGTCGGCAATATTGATATTACACTTATTCTTGAAGAGCCAAAGATAAGTCCTTACATTGACCAGATGAAAAAGAACATTGCAAAAACACTCGGAATAAGATCAACACAGATCTCGATCAAATCAACAACTGCAGAAGGCCTGGGATTCATAGGTAAAAAACAGGGTTGTTCTGCTTACTCCATTTGTCTGCTAAAGTAATTTTTCAGCATCAATAAATTACCATCATATTGAACATACTCCCGAAAAATAAAAATTTAAGAGCATTCATTCTGTGCCTGTTGTGCGGAGCATTGCTAGGATTTTCATTCCCTCCGTTCAAAACATGGTTCTTCATCTATTTCGGAATTATGATCCTGCTGTATCTCGTACTCAACGCATCGAGATTCCGCCAGGCTTTTGCTAGAGCTTATGTGATTATGCTGGTTTTCAATGAAATCTCACTTTACTGGATCTCCGGCTGGCATTCAGATGATACATTTCTGAAAATTGGCGGAGTTGCAACCGTATTTGTTCATTCCCTATTTATGCTCATTCCGGTTCTTATCACTTATGGTGTATCAAAGATTAAAAGAGAACTGGCTTTAGCACTCTTTCCCTTGATATGGGTCGGTTATGAGTATTTTGATAACATCTGGCAGTTTGCTTTCCCCTGGCTTGAGCTAGGAAACAGCGAGACTTATAATTTATACAGGATTCAGATAGTTGAATTTACAGGTGTTCACGGACTCACATTCCTGATATGCATAATTTCTGCTCTGTTATATTATATTTTATCGAGGATATACAATAAACAGTGGAAAGTATCTTCACCGAAAGCTGCTGTATCATTTGTTGTACTTTTAATATTAATCCTGCTTCCGAATTTTTATTCATCATACCGGCTGGATTCAGTTGATAATACCGGTTACTATAATCTTAAAGATCATTCAAAGGTTGTTAATACTGCCATAGTACAAACCAATACTGATCCTTTCAAAAAATGGGGAGGCGAACACAGTCAGATTTTGAATACATATATCGATGGTCTGAGGGATGGCTTAAAATTCAACCCGGATATGCTTATTCTTCACGAAACAGCTCCCCCGTTCTATTTTCTTGAAGATATTAACATGCTTAAATCAAAAAGATTCTTTGATTTGGCTGATTCAACAGGCAAATATATTTTTATGGGAATCCCTCACAAGTACTATTATAAAGAAGGTGATAACATTCCCACGGACCACAGGATCACAGACGGTTCAAAACGAAAGTTTGATGTATTTAATTCAGCAATACTAATTGAACCTAAAAAGTACCACAAAGAACTGACTATTCACAAGAAAGTTAAACTGGTGCCATTTAGTGAAAGGATCCCTTACCAGGAAAAGGTACCATTTGCAAAAAAATGGTTTACCTGGGGAGTTGGGATCAGCGGCTGGCAAATGGGAAGTGACCAGACTGTATTTGATCTGAAGGATTCTGCAAAAGGGATAAATACAAAATTCGCCGGACTTATCTGTTATGAATCGGTATTCAGTGAATTTGTTACTGAGTTCACAAAAAACGGGGCAGAGTATTTTGTAATTGTTACCAATGACGGATGGTGGGGAAATACTTCTGGGCCTGAGCAGCATAACCAGTATGCAGTATTAAGAGCAATTGAAAACAGGAAATGGATAGTGCGGTGTGCACAAACAGGTGTATCGTGTTTTATTGACCCAATGGGGAATATTTATGACAGGATCGAATACTGGCAATCAGGTGTAGTGGACAGGAATATAATTGGAAATACGGAAAAGACATTTTATGCCGAACACGGGGATATAATCGGGTTGTTAGGGTCTATAACAGCTGCAATTTCTTTGCTTGGTTCTTTAAGCTTTTATGCGTACAGAAAGAAAGTTAAAAGCATAGCATGAAGCCTGCTTTTTTCTTTATTCCTTAATTCTTCTGCTTTTTGCTTTGCTTCTTCAATCGTAGAAAACTCACCAAATCTCGCACGATACCAAGTGCCCTTTGAACCAAGATCAACTTTTAAAACACTGCCTTTGAGTCCCGGAACCAGTCCGCCTACAGCGCTTATGCGTTTGTTTGCTTTGGCATCTGAGTCCCATGCTGATTCCTGTATCGTAAACTTTCCATTTTCAAGCTGAACGTAAATCACTTTATTATAATCATCAAGCCATCCCATCGAGCTTTTTGTAACTCCCGGAACACTCTGAGTTGAATTTTGCTTTGGTGCTTCCTGTTTTGGAGCCTCCTGCTTAGGTGCTTCCTGCTTGGGAGCTTCCTGCTTGGGAGCTTCCTGTTTTGGCTGTTCCTGTTTAGGAGCTTCCTGCTTTGGCTGTTCCTGCTGTGTAACGGGAGGTGTTACTTCCTGTTTAGGCTGCTCTTGTGTGGTATTATTTACAGGCGGCTGGTTTTCCAGTGAATTAACTGAAGCCTGGTTAGTACTCTGATTACTATTCTGTGGTTCATTAGTAGAACTGGTTTCCTGCTGCACTTCCTCAGAATTCTGGTCTTCAGCCGGTGAAAAGAAATACTTGTAAATTACCGGTGAAAAGATCAAAAGAATAAGTACTATGGAAAAGAACATTATAAATGTTGTTACATAGATCCTTAGTTTTGATTTATATTCGGCTTCTTTTGTGGCCTGGTAAAGCAGCTCATACTCGTAAGACATTGTCTGTGTATCGGTAGAGTTGGGCTCGCTATCTTTATACCAGATGTAATATGAATTATCCTGAAGCTTATGTTCGTAATTTTCACCACTGCCGTTGCCGTTACCATTGCCGTTTCCGTTAGCAAATGGCATCGGGGTAATTGTGGTCTGATATTCGTTTGTTTTACCCTGGTCGCCTGTTATCTGGTTATGAAGCTCAACAGCACCGGGGGGAATAACTGTTTCAACCGGAGGTACCACCGGCGGTTCTAACGGGGGGATGGTGGATTTGATCGAGGAAGTAACGTTATGTTCTTCCTTTGAAACTTCTGTGAAAAAGTCAGAAAAAGAATTTTCTGTTACTTCTTCCACTTCTTTGGAAGTTTCAGTTATATTACTCTTAATTTCTTCTGATGTTTTAGAAATCTCTTCAGTTTTTGCCGTAATTTCAGCTTTCTCTGTAATTTCAGTTTTTGCAGATACTTCATCTGGATTATTTACCACTTCTTCAATAGTTTTTTTGGCTTCAATATGTTCTACAGTAACTTCAGTGATCTTTTCTGTTACCGGCGGAATTATAACCGGAGGAATAATTGTGCTTTCGTTGATTTTCTCATTAAATTCCGCTTTAATTTCTTCTTTAGGCTTAGTAATTTTGCCTAAAATCTCATCCCGTCTCCTTTTGATCTCATCTTCAACAACATTATGCTCCTGATCAATATCGTTTTTTTCCTTATCAGAAATTATTCCGGATAAATTTTCATTTACTACAGTTGGGATTGTATTTTTCGCATCAGGTTTATCTGTTAATTCAGACTGAATGAATTTTCCGGGCTGGAATTGTCTGCTTTCTTCAAATGCCCTCTGATTTATTTCTTCTTCAAGGGATAATGTTGGCAGGAATTCAACGGTCTTCTTATTGTTTTCATCACCGCTGTTATATTTAATGATAAATTCACCAAGGTTTGTAACATCAGCTATATTTTCTTCTTTCACACCTTTTATTATTCCAGCGAAGATATCGTCGTATATCTTTTCTGCTTCAAAGCTTGTGAGCTTAAAATACTTGCTGATCTTCTCTATTATTTCCTGTTTTATCATAACCCTTTGGTTTAATTGGGTAATTTCTAATGAGAATTAATACTTTCAAGGAATATTTTGTCAGGAAAAAAGGTTACATGGTTCTTTACCATCGGGATAGGTTCGTTCAGCTTCATATATGAAGATGAATCAGGGTCTTTTCTCCTGATGCTGAAAGTACCGAAATTGGTAATTTGAACTTCTCCATCTTTTTTAAGCTTTTCCACAAGTCTTTCAACAAGTATGCTTACTATCATTTCAGCACGCCCCGTTGTTATGTTGTGTTCAACTGCCAGTTTGTTTATCAGGTCTATCGTTGTCATATCAAAAAATTAATTGGATATAGAAAACCAATTAAAGATACCCTTTTTGGTAGAATTTATCAATAGTACCCGGGGTGACTTTTCAATATTGACTGAACGGTATTTCTTTTCTGACGGTTTTATAAGCTTCTTTCCCTCTATATATCCCTTATATAAACCTTTACTTTAAAACGGTATACTAACTGCACTAATATAATGATTTATTTTTTATTGTCAAATAGTGCCAAAAACACAAAAAATAAATTATGCAAAATAATGCAAAAAACGCAATATTTACAAAATTTTTAAAACGATATTTATTGGCAATTTTATTGAGAAGGTGTGATTCTAACGGGTTTATCAGTTCTTATCCTGAATCCAAGTAACCTGAGCTCATCTGTATTCACAAGATTTTCAGGGAAATATGTTCCTTTTGGTTTTCCGAAAATATTGACTTTATCGACCTGTTTATATTTGAAGAAGAGTTTTATCACATCTCCGGTAGACCTGTTAGCACCGTTTGGATCATTTGAGTCATATACAAAATAAATGCTTGCCGCATTTGTATCTACCTGGATATAATTCACCTGGTTATCAAGAAATTTTATATGCATAAAAATACCGGATATCTGGTCATACCGTGAAGTGACAATTTCGTTCTGCTGCAGCGCGAATGCGCTGCGGATAATATAAATATCATCTACGTCCTCTTTAAAGAAAGCGTAAATTGAATCACCCGAAACCTGCAGGTTCTCATTCCAGACCACAGGGTCACGGGCAAGAGCAATTACACCCCCTTTACCGCTGATATCTCTGAAGTAATATCCAGTCTGAGAAACAGAAAGGAAATCATTCCTTATCGTCCTGACGCTGTCTATAGCTATATAATGTTCAGGTTTATTCCTGTAAGATTCCATTTTTTCACTGTAGATGAAAGTAGTATCTATCTTGCCTTCTTTTGATTCTATTTGAATAAGTCTTGCCTTCCCTTTTATGAATGAGTAATTCCTTGTTTCATAATTTTCTGCGTAATTACCGTAAACAACTGCATCTTCGGTCAGAAAATCGATCTTTACATTTTCTTCAGCAATAGATTTCTTTTCAAATTCATAATATGTTGCCTTCTTAGATGTAATTACTGTTGAATCACTTTCTATCTTCACATTCCCGGTAGCTGTTGATATACCGATAAGTTTTTCGTACACAAGATTATCGGAGTATATAACAGATGAGTCACTTACAACTTTTACATTACCCCGCGCATACGATTTCTGCACGGCTCTGTAATAATCAAGTTCATCGGAAGTAATTGTATAGGTTCTGTTATCTGTAATTCTGACATTTCCCCTGAAATTTGCCAGGTCCTGGCTGAAAAGGTAAACGCCGTAATTGGCTTTAAGTGTTGTTTTAGGGTCCATAAGCGTAGCTCCCGCGGGACAAACTACCTTTGATTCATTACCGTAATAAGTACCCTGCGGAGCAAGTATAGTGAGTGTATCCTGTACTACTTTTACATTCCCATACAGATCAGCCTTATTAAGATTGTAATACTGTATAACCCTGTTACATGTTATATTAACATTGTTGTGGGTAAGCGAAACATTCCCAACAGCCTCCCGTACCTGCTCTCCATCTATGGTTTTACCTACAAGGCTATCAGCATGATTGATGGTTATCTTATCCTGAGCAGATAATATATCTGCCAGAATAAGGATTAAAACTATATTTAAAAGTAAATTTTTCAATTATCTTATTTTTGAACCTGTCCGCTTACTTTATATATTACATAATTTTTCAGGTTCTGGTCTGCTTCAAATCCGTATCCCTGTATATCATCAGTTTTCGTAGTAATATGCACAAATTCATCTGATTTAATTCGCTGGGTTTTGTTTACCCAAAGCAGCTTATTAGTCGTCAGAACCGAACCATCCTGGGAAACAAGCTTAACATCTTCGTATACTTCAACATCTTTTGTTGCATCAAAGATCTTTCCACGTCTGCCTGTCAACGTAGAACTGTAAACACCATCTTTGTAAAAATCAACTTTGGCATTGCTGTCAATAAGAGTATAATTGAATTTTGTAAAAACCCTTATTCTGCCGGCAACAAGTATAGCCTTCACCCTGCCTGAGTCAGAAAATGTTACGGTTGTGTTAAAACTTTCCTGTGAAGGGATACTATCAGCAGATGTAATGTTAATCTTAGGCGGTTCAATTTTATCATTTGAGCAGCCCGCAAGGTACCCTGTTACACTTCCCAAAATAATTAAAATTAGAAGCTGTATAATAGAGTATTGCTTAACCAAGTATAATGTAATTTCTAAATTCTAATTTAACCCAGGCCGGCTTTAACAAGATCGTGCATGTGAACTACGCCTGTAGGTTTTTTCTTCTTATCTGTGATGATAAGCTGTGTAATTGTATATTTTTCCATAAGCTCAAGAGCGGTTTCACCGAGCATATTTTCGTTTATGAGCTTGGGAGATGTGTTCATAATGTCTTTTGCTTTTATATCAGCTACAGTTTCAAATTTCTGCAATGTTCGCCTTATATCTCCATCAGTAATTATACCCCTAAGCTTTCCTGTTTTATCTACAACACACGTACAGCCAAGTCTTTTTGATGATATTTCAAATACAACATCTTTGAAAAGTGCATTTTCCTTTACTTTGGGAATTTGCTGGTCACTAATCATGAGATCACTTACCCTTAAGAGCAGTTTCCTGCCAAGTATTCCCCCGGGGTGAAGCATTGCGAACTCTTCCTTGGTAAATTCTTTTTTCCTTAACAAAGCTATTGCAAGTGCATCTCCCATAACAAGTGCTGCAGTTGTTGAGGTTGTTGGTGCAAGATTGTATGGACACGCCTCCTGGTCAACTGATGCATCAATAATTACGTCAGAGAGATCCCTGAGTTTGGAATCAACATCACCCACTATTGAAATTACTTTGACATCGAACTGGTTTATGGCGAGCAGAAGCTGGATGAGCTCATATGTATCACCTGATTTGGAAATACATATCACCACATCACCCCGCCTGATAATTCCAAGATCGCCATGAACTGAATCAGCGGAATGCAGGAAAATTGACGGGGTACCTGTAGAATTCAGGGTCGCTACAATTTTCTGAGCTATTATGCCTGATTTACCAAGCCCGGTTACTATTACCCTGCCTTTACATTTATATATAATATCAACAGCTTCTGAAAAACTTCCGTTTAATCTTTTTTCGAGAAGGCTTAATGCTTTACGTTCAATCTGTATCACACGCTTTGCATCGGATATAGCTTTATTTTTCACTTATTGTCAAATTTATTTATCACGGTATTTATAATTATATTTGTACATTATAATAAAATTAGAATTTTATTTAAAGCTATAATTGCTTCATATAAAATAAATTATACACACAATAATACTGTAATATAGTGGAAAATTTGAAGAAAGATGATATAATTGAGCTTGATATAGAAGATATCGGGGCTGAAGGCAATGGAGTTGGTAGATTTGAAGGTGAATATGTGGTTTTTGTCCCAAAATCTGTTCCCGGAGACAGAGTCAGAGTAAAAATAAAAAAGAAGAAAAAAAAGTTTGCCGAGGCAACACTGCTGGAAATACTTAATCCTTCAACGTTCAGAATAGACCCAAAATGTGAGTACTTCGGTACATGCAACGGCTGTAAAATGCAGCATATCGATTATACAAAACAGCTTGAAATAAAGCAGAACATTGTAAAAAACGCATTTGAAAGGATAGGCGGTTTTGAAGATATCAGTATTCCGCATGTCATTGGTTCTGAGGATATATATTTCTACCGTAATAAGCTTGAGTTTTCTTTCGGTAATCAACGGTGGCTTACTACAGAAGACATGCAGATCGAAAATATCGATAAAAGCTTCGCTGTAGGTTATCACATTCCCGGATTTTATGAAAAAATTCTCGATATCAGGGCATGCTACCTGCAATCTGAATTAACCAGCAGAATACTGAATTTAACCCGCGATTTCTTCAAACCGAAAGACACCACCATTTATTCAACAAAAACTCACAGCGGTTATTTGAGATTTTTAACTGTGAGAAGAACAGTAAACAACACCGGGTTAATGGTTAACCTTATAACATATGATAAAAACCCGGAGCTGATAAACGAATACGCATCAATGCTGCAAAAAGAAGTGCCCGAAGTTACGACTCTGGTTAATTCATTGACTGAATCCAAAGCGCAGGTTGCTTTAGCAGATAACTACAGCGTTATTTACGGAGATGGTTTTATTGAAGAAAAAATAGGCAGCTACAAATTCAAAATTACTCCGAATTCATTTTTCCAGACCAACTCAAAACAGTGCGAAAGACTTTTTGATACAGTAGTAAATTATGCTGAATTCAGCAGCGATGAAAATGTTCTCGATCTATACTGCGGATGCGGAGCAATATCGCTTTATATTTCAGGTATGGTAAAGAGTGTGTACGGTGTTGAATTGAGTGCAGAATCAATAACTATGGCTAACGTAAATGCTGAGTTGAATGGTGTAACTAATTGTGATTTCAAAGATATGGACGTTAAGGATTACCTTGAAAAATTGATTGCTGAACCTGAAAATAAGCGATTTGATACAATAATACTCGATCCGCCAAGAAGCGGTATTCACCCAAAAGCTGCTGAATATCTGCTTGAGTTTGAAGCAAAAAAGATAATCTATGTCTCATGCAATCCCGGCACACAGGCAAGAGACCTTGCCCTGCTGAAGGATAAGTACGAAATAAGTAAAATTCAGCCGGTTGATATGTTTCCGCATACATTCCACATTGAAAACGTTGTAAGGCTTGATCTGATATAATATTTATAAGGCATCATTTTACTAACGGAATGACTTGAAATCATTCGATGATAATTCCTTGCAGAGTCAAGTAAATACCCGGTAACACTATTAAGAAGAGAACTAATTTTTTTTATTTTCGCAGGATTCAAGAAGTGTGGTATTATTGTAAAATCTATATTTGTATATAAATTCAAAACATATAACAATGGCAGAAAACATTAAAACACAAACACTCATTCAAACTTACAAAATGGCGAGGAATCTTTCGAAGTATTACATTTCAAAGCTTGAAGGACTTGATATACATAAAGTATACGAAATTGGCGGTGTCAAGGTTAACAGCGCTTACTGGATTATCGCACACCTGGTATGGACCGAACATTTCCTTATCATTGAAGGTATTGGCGGTGAAAGCATGGGGATAGAATGGCTGAATGACTTTGGCTATGGCTCAATACCTGAAGAGATTAAGAACCCTCCTCCAATTGAAGAAGTCAATATTCGTTTTGAGGAAGTTCACGAAAAGGCAATGGAATTACTTAATAAAATGACCGATGAAATGATGCTATCAGAAAATAATATTGATGCAGAATTCGGGGGCAGTAAAGATAAGCTCCACGTACTTATGCACGCTATCAGGCATGAACCAACTCACACAGGGCAGCTTAGCTGGATACTGAAGGCAAACGGGATCAGACTGACGTAATACCGGGCTGTAACAATTGAGACGTCATTTTACGACGTCACTATAACCAATTATACTTATTAATTAATTAAAGCTTATAATATTCTTCCTTAAAGATCTTACCATATTCACCAAAGCGTTTTTCAAGCAATAGCTTAAATGCTTCATGCGGGAAAGGTTCGAATTTTCTAATAACGTAATCTACAGCACCAACAGCGGCTTTATCACCGCCACAGTATTTCCTGAGCGGCAGTGAAATTATATTAAGTCCCTTATTTTCAATTACCAGTGAATCATCAACAATAAATATGGATCTATCGTTTAATCTGTTAAAAACATCCTGGCTCTTTATTTCCTTCAGGCCGTTTTCAGAAACGACTATAACATAATCAGCCGAAGCAACCCCTGTATAATTTATCTCTTCAGGTGAAATTATCACTTCACTAAGTGAAAATCCTGAGCCCTGGGTCACAGGATTATCGTTCTTTTGAGTCACTTCAAGTCCGCTCATAAGCGCAGCTTCGGCAAACATTGCCGCAGTTGATTGCACCCTCTCTCCCGCGCTTCCTGAAAATATGATACCATTAGGCTTTTTGAGGTTATGGATAAATTTTGGATTTATATACTTAAGCGGTTTTATTTCGCCTTTGTGACTGTTTACATCCGTTTCATATTTTTTACTGAATTCGGGCCTTACAGGAGAGTTTTTAATTACACCAATTTTATGTCCTTCTTCTTCAGCCATTTTTAAAAGCATGTTGCCTTTCAGATCGTTGCGTTTTGTTCCATGCTCTGTACAAAGCTCAAGAACTTCAACAATTGAAAATCCTTTGAACGCAATTGCTTCGCTTATTACATCAGTTAAGTCTTTATCTGTTGCGGTTTTGCGCGCAATAAAGCCGGCTTTTGATGCATCAGCGATCTGGCAGATATCAAGCGACGGGTTCATACTGCCAAATGGAGAGGTTACCGTGTTAAAATGTTCGGGAGTGAGTGAAGATGTCTGACCGCCTGTCATACCGAAAAGAAAATTATTGGCAACAATTACAGTAACATCAACATTCATTAATGCTGCATTTACAATATGCAGCAAACCTATCATTGAGCCGCCATCCCCGATAAGCACAATTGTTTTGAGCTTACTGGATGCGAGAACTTTATCAGCAACTGCAATTCCTGTTGCAAATCCCGTTGAGCGGCCGTGTGTGGTGTGGACTGTATGGACCTTATCAAAAAGTGCATCAGCAAGTCCGATACAGCCAATATCTGTAACCAGGCATACATCATTCGGGTTAAGATTGAGTTTTCCCAGTGCATCATTCATCTTCTTCAGAATATTTGAGTGTCCGCAGCCTTTGCAAAACGGCATTACCGCACCTTGAGTCATGTAAGTACAAAGTTCCGGAGTATTCATAACGTAACTATCCTTTCTGTAATTTCATCAGGTGTTATCATTGAGCCAAGCTTATTTATCCCTATGATATTAAAATCCTTCAGCAGCGGTTCAAGCAGCATCCTGTACTGCCCGTTGATATTTTCTTCGGCAATAATTACATTTTTGCAGCCTTTGGCTGCTTTTAAAATCGCTTTTTTCGGTATCGGGAACATACTGTATATTGTCAGAGATGAAACCTTTATTCCCTGAGCCCTCGCTTTTTTTACAGCATCCTTCATTGTTCTTGCAGTAATACCAAAGCTTATCACAAGTGTATCAGCATCTTTTTCATGATCCTCTTTTACCAGAACCATTTCATCCCTGTGAGCCTGGATCTTATCCTCAAGATGCTTAAGGGTTGCAAGAGTTTCCGGGTCATTTTTCTTTAGGTAACCTTTCGCGTTGTGTGCTGAGCCTGTTGCTGTTACTTTTACTTTTCCTCCAACCGGGGCGAATTTCGCGATCATATCAGGTGAATCAAATCCGTACATTTTCCAGTTCTCATAATCGGCGTCATGATCGGTAATAACATGCCTGTTGGCATTTGGCGGGGCATTAAGTTTGTTATAATCTAAGCTCTCGGTAGTCATTCCAACTTCTTTATCGGTCAGGAGTACTACAGGAGTGCGGTATTTTTCTGCCCAGTTAAATGCTTCAACTGTAAGTTCATAACATTCTTTGGAATTGGTTGGATACAAAACGGGAATAGTATAACCTCCGCTGGAGGCAAACTCTGTAATAAGTATATCGCCCTGTGCGCCTTGTGTTGCGCCTCCTGTACATGGTCCAAGCCTCTGCACAACACAAATAACCACCGGTGTTTCGGTTATCATTGCATATTGTACTGTTTCAATCATCAATGCCCAACCCGGACCTGATGTAGCGGTCATGGCTTTAACTCCCCGCATAGAAGCCCCTACACAGTAGGCAAGAGCTGAAATTTCATCGGGTGAACTTATTGCTATTCCGTTATTAAGCGGTAACAGGTCAATTAAGCCTTTATATATCCCCGAGGCAGGTGTTATGGGGTAACCTGCAAAGAATTTGCATCCTGCTTTAATTGCACCTTCGGCTGTCATTTGATTTCCGTTGCGCAGGGCAAGTTTTTTGGTAGTTGTGTTCATTTTCATATCCTCATAATAAAAAGCTAATATCCGTAATACAAAATTACAGAGGATATGTTATATAAAGAATGATTTATCTTTGGTTTTGGGGTATGGGATAAAAATCATAAATAAATATGATATTTGTATTTTTTTCGCGGAGTTAACTTACTTCTCTAAAGCTTCTTTTACTTTTTCCAATGCTTCGTTTACTTTGCTATCGGGAGCGTTTGATTCCCATGTAATTTCATAACTTCCGTCTTTGGCGACTATATTCGCATCAACATAGAAAGTCATAAATAACACTTTCTTTTCAGCTTTGACATTATAACCATCAGTGATCTTTTCAATACTGACTTCATTATCTGCAACCTGCTTGCCAAGCTCTGTTTTTAAACCTTCAAGTTTATCCAGCAGTTCCTGTTTCGTTTTTCCGGGTTTTGGTATGTTTAACATATCTATATTATTTAAGAAAAAGCCCCGAAATAATCGGGGCTAAAAAATTTATTTTGCCATTTCAGCGGGTGTCATGTCGCCTTCTTTAATGCGTCTGATTTCAATTTCTTTCCAGTAATGGCAAGCTACCGTGTGCATATGGCTTGTTCCGCCAACCTGTTCAAGTTCAGGTTCAATATTCCAGCATTTGCTGTCTGTAGTGTACAGCTTGCTGTCAACATACTTGCACCTTGTGCAAAAATGGCAGCCTGCAGGGTAATTTGTAGCTGCAGGTACATTGCCTTCAATAGTTGCAAGCCTGCCGTGACCTTTATTAAGCTTTGGAATAGAATTCAACAATCCCAAAGTATACGGATGTTTGGGATTGTAAAAAATCTCTTCCGATACTGAATACTCTGCAACCTTGGAAGCATACATTACCGCAACACGTTTTGTTACTTCAGCAATTACTCCAAGATCGTGGGTGATCATGATAACACCCATACCAAGTTCATCCTGCAGTTTTCTGATAAGCTCAAGAATCTGTGCCTGCACCGTTACATCAAGCGCAGTTGTAGGCTCATCGGCAATAAGTATTTCGGGATTGCAGGATAGCGCCATGGCTATCATAACTCTTTGCCTTAAACCGCCGGATAGCTGATGCGGATAGTCAAGATATCTCTGCTCCGGCGCGGGAATGCCGACAAGTCTGAGCATTTCAATTGAACGGTTTTTAGCCTCATCTTTTGAAACTTTCTGGTGAAGCATTACGGCTTCATCTATCTGGTCACCGCAGGTAAACACCGGATTCAGTGAGGTCATTGGCTCCTGGAATATCATGGCTACATCGTTGCCGCGGATCTCCTGCATTTGTTTATCGTCAAACTTGGTTAAGTCCTGACCTTTAAAAAGTATTTCACCCCCAACAATCTTACCCGGCGGGTTAGGAATAAGCCGCATAATCGAAAGCGCAGATACACTTTTTCCGCAGCCTGATTCGCCAACGAGCCCTAATGTTTCGCCTTTATCCAGGTCATATGATACATTATCCACAGCTTTAGCGACGCCATCATCGGTATAAAAATAGGTTTTGAGGTTCTTTACTTCGAGTAACTTAGCCATATAGTAATTAATTTTATGTTATTGGCAAATTAGCAAAAAATAATTGATAAAATAAAGGGATTTATCCGTTATTTAAGAAAATCAGCTATTTCTTTGTTGAATTTTAACTGCATTTCTTCGGCTACTTTTGAAGATGAAGCCTCGGTAATGATCCTGATAATCGGTTCAGTATTTGACTTTCTGAAATTTGCCCAACCATTATTAAAATCCAGCCTTAGGCCGTCTTCAAAATTTTGGTTGAATTCCCTGTATTTATTACGCAAAAATTCAAAAATTGAATCAGCATTAATATTTTCAAGCTGAATCTTTGATTTTCGAATGAAATACTGCGGTAATAAATTTTTGTATTCAGATACCTTTAAGACTGATTCAGCAATTTCACTAAGTATAATAGCAGTTCCAACAAGCGAATCTCTGCCATAATGTACTTCCGGTAAAATTACTCCCCCGCTTCCTTCACCGCCAATAATGGCGCTTACAGCCTTCATTTTTTTGATGACATTTATTTCACCTACCGGAGATTTAAATATCTTACCTCCAAGTGAGTTCACTATATCATCTACTGAGCGTGAAGTTGAAAGATTTATTACTGCAATTCTTTTTGCCGGTTTTGCATTAGAAAGTACATGTTTCACAGCAGCAGTTATTGTATTTTCTTCTCCGAAGGGTTCACCTTTTTCGGTAATTATCACAAGTCTGTCGGCATCCGGATCGATAACGATGCCGATATCAGCTTTATTCTTCTTCACTTCACGGCAAGTGCGTTTAAGATTCTCGGGAAGCGGTTCCGGTTTACGTGTGAAAATTCCGCTTGAGTCACAATCAACTTTTATTACCCTGCAGCCTAACTTTTCCAGAAGCTCTGGAATGATCTTTGAGCCGGAGGCATTCACACAATCAACAACCACTTTGAATTTTCTTTTTTTGATCTTATTAATACTGAGTGAGCTGATATTGAGAACTCTTGAAATATGGTAATCCAGAAAACCCGGATAATATTCAATTTGTTTAACCTTATCTGCGGTAACATAAATATTGGAAGTATCATCAAAGTACTTCCATAAGGCCGCATTTTCATCCGTATCAAGAAATATGCCTTTGCTGTTAATGAATTTCATTCCGTTCCATTCCTGCGGATTGTGCGAAGCTGTGATAGAAATACCGCCTGCTACCTTTAGTGTTTCAACAGCTAGTGATATTGAAGGAGTTGGCGCAACACCAATATTAACAACTGAGCACCCGCAATAGAGCAATGTTGTTTCAATCAGTTTTTCAACCAGTTCACCGCCCATTCTGCCATCTCTGCCAATAACAATTTTTTTTCTGCCGGTATATTTTGCAAAGGCTGTAACATATTTTACAATATTTTCAGGGGTTAATGATTCACCGAAAATTCCCCTTATCCCCGAAATTGATATTATTGGTTCTTTCATATATTTTTTTTTACCGCTAATTACACGAATTTCACATATAGAATTCGAGATAATCCTGCATTTCTTACTAATAAAAAAGCGGAAAGAATTCACTCTCCCCGCTTTTATTTCAAATCGCTATTTCAATATTTATTTATTTCACTTTTTTAATAAGCAAGCATCTCTTCGGCAGCTTTTAAGATCCAGCTATCCTGAGGTAATGCATGACTTTCAAGACTGAACGGAATATGAACATGCAATCCCGCGACCCTTTTTACGGGAGCGTCCAGATATTCAAATGCGTGTTCAGCAATCTGTGAAGCAATTTCTGCGCCAAAGCCCATGAATTTGGTATCTTCATAGAATACAATTACTTTTCCTGTTTTCTTAACAGAAGCCAGGATTGTTTCTATATCCAATGGCACAATTGTTCTGATATCAATTACTTCAACACTGTAGCCTTTTTTCTCCATTTCACGTGAAGTCTTAAGCGCTTTTTCAACCATAGCGCCGTAAGCTACTATTGTAAGATCGTTACCTTCTTTCTTCACAGCAGCCTTGCCAAACGGGAGATAATAATCTGCGTTCGGTTCAGGTGATTTAGCATAACCCTGTCTGTAGAGAAATTTATGTTCAAGGAACATAACCGGATCTTTAAGCTGGCAAGCAGT
>JAUQWQ010000210.1 GCA_030835085.1 Ignavibacteria bacterium | reverse complement strand
CCTGTTCAGGTCGTTAGAGGCCCCAACAGCAATGCACTCAGGATAACCGGCGGGGTAAACCAGAAATGGCCAATACTGCCCCGCTGCTGCAACAACTATGGTATTATTATACACAGCATGAGCTACAACGCATTCAAGAACCGGGTTAGGATATCCGCCAACACTAAGGGATATTACATCTGCATTCTGCTCTGTAGCGTACCAGATCGCGCGTGCCACATCTGTATCAAGTATCAATGCAACACCTGTCTGGTCAACCGGCTGTTCATGGATAGTTCTGATTGAAATTATTTTAGCTCCTGGTGCTATACCGGTCAGAGCGGTGGGGTCATTGGCGTTGCCCCTGCTTACAATTATGCTGGCAGTAGAAGTCCCGTGAAAGTGAAACGGCATGGTTGAATCCAGGGGTTCTTCTGAAGTATCTTCATTATTGAATACGTTCCAGTCCCGGGTTAGATCATAGCTCGTACTAACCGGATTCGTCTGTATATTCGTAAAATTAAGCTCACTGTGCGGTGTCCAGCCGCTATCTGGGTGTGCAATAACTACACCGCTGCCGTTTATACCAGGGGGTATGTTAATGGCCTTCATATTTGTCAGCATCCAGTTTTTGGGCAATGTGTTATTACCGCTGCCGCTAGCACCTGAAAATAACTGAAACCTTCTGTATTCAGATGACGGGTTAACAGAGCTTACTGTGCGAATTTCCTTCAAAACATAAGCAGCTTCAAAGAGTGCAGCAGAAAATCTTGGTTTTGATGTTCTTCTTTCAAACTGTCTTTCAAATACCGGCAGGGTTAATTGAATGAACTTATGCAGCCCGAATTTCTTTGCGTTTTTGAGATCATTTTCAGAACCCGGGAACAATCTTGTGAGAGTGAACGGCAATTTAGGGTATCTTTTTTTTCTTATATCCAGTAGGGTTCTGCTGAGTTTTGACTTGCCGAAGAACAACGGTTCTTTCAGTTTCCTGGTTTTTATCCATTTTTTGTGGAGTTCGAAAATATTCGGTTTATAATTCAGAAGCTCCGGGAAATAGCCCGAAAGTTTTGTGCAAAGTTTGGTATTGATCTCCACTTCCAGGCTGCTAAGCTCAGCTGCGCCGGCACGGTTGTTCAATTCAATTACAAAGGAAACATATCTTTCTTCCGGTTTCGGAATAAAGTTTCTTGGTACATCAATTACCGGGGGCGTTATTACATTGCCTGTTCCTCCGGTATCAGAACCAATTGGCGGAAAACTAATTACATTTGGCATAATATTATTTTTTTATATTAATATGTTGTTTTTATTTATAAACCATTCTTTGTCCCGGAATTTCGAAATATATACAGGTTCATAACCTGTTTTAACTTTCCTTACCAGAAGTTCTGTTTTTGCAAGTTCCAGCGATTTACCTGCCGAATAACCGCAAAACAAATACCTGTAAAATAATCCCGGAAAAAGAACAGCAGCTTTATCATCTGCGTAACCTTTCAGGCAAATGAGCTGTTCAATTTCATTAACAATTTTTATTGACTTAACTGAAGAAAAGCACGAATTCATATACAGCATTTCAACTTCATTTTTCACCATGCTGAGTATTGTCAGAAACAAATTATGATCTAAAAGCCTGCTTTTATTAATACTGCTATGCAGTATAAGCCCGCGGTTCGTTCCCCTTCCGCTGTAATGCACAATTCGGGGTTGGTATTTGCAGATTTCGTATAATATATCTTCAGGGGCAGTATTCCACACAACTCTTAAATGAATGGTTTCCCTGTAAGGAGAGTCATTTATTGCAGATTCAATTCCTTTTAGCTCTCCTGCAATATTAAGTTTCTTTCCTTCCGTTGGATCTGAGGCGAATACGAGTATTTTAAGCGGACTATCCATTGATCTCTCTCACTACTCTTTCAGGAAGAGGCATTTGCCTCCTCCTGTTAAGAGAGTCAACTTATCTTTTTGGCGGATAAAGTTCAAAAGTCAATTCATCATCAAAAGGCATTGGACCCTTTACTTTATGTTTGGCCTTCACTGTATACCCCATATTCATGCCATAAAGACAGACTGCAGCAAGCACACCCATTCCGAGTGCTGCAATTACACCAATTACGATTGTTGCTGTTATAGCAATTGCTACTTCCCTGTGAGGATTCACAGTCCTTTGTATCGCTGTCCAGATATTTGAAGCATCTAAGCCTTTTAAAACAAGGTTGAGTCTCTTTTTTGAATTTATTGCCCTGTATGCCCGGTTAACCCAGTCATTTGAACCTACGATAATTTTCACTGTTGTTGCTGCCATTTTTAATTCCTTTCTTTTTTTGGTTTTTGATAACATGGCAATTTATACCCTGTTTGTATCCTTCCCAAAGAAAATATTCAATAATTGTGAATGTACGATTTACTATTTAGCTTGATTAAGTGGTGAAAATTGGCAAATTTACCCGAATTTCCGGTTTATGCTGTGAAAGAAAACCATAAAACACATTATGCAAAATTCATCCATCACTAAAATCCTGAGTAATTTCTCCAAAGATGAGATAAAGGAGTTCAGGAAATTTGTCAGCTCACCTTACTTCAACACCAGCGAAGCCACAACCATGCTTTTTGAAGAAATAAAAAAATATTACCCTGCCTTTGATAAAAAAAATTACTCCCGTGAAAATTTATTCCGGGCGGTTTACGGCAGCAGGGCTTACAGCGATGACCTGCTGAGAAAGCTGATTTCAAACCTTATCCAGTTAACGGAAGAATTTATTTTTATAAATACCATACGTAAGGATAAAGCATTAAAGAAGATCACTGTACTTGATAATATCAATCAGTACGGTTCAGGGGCATCAATTGAAACAAAGCTTGGAGAGCTGGAAGAAACGATAAATGAAAAAAAGATATACAGTGACCACCTGAAGGATAAAGCCGCGCTGAACAGGATTAAATATAATTATTGTGTTAATAACAACTTGTTCAAACAGGCATCGGAAAAATTGAATGATTATGGAGACAATACCTTATGCCAGTTTATGCAGTCATTTGCCGATATTTATAAACTTAAAATGCAGGTCTTATCTTCATACAAAAAAGAAAAGGGAAACTCAGCATTTGATATTTTTTTTAGGAATTTTGACCTTGAAGGGTTTTCTGCTGAAATAGATGTACAAAAGAACAATAACTATTTTTCTTTAAAAGAATCTTACCTGTTTATAAAGCTGAATTCAGATCTTGATGATTTTAAGGCATATAATGAATTAAAGGCTCAGCTTTATGAAAATATAGATCGGTATGACCATGCGTATGCATGCAGGGTAATAACCGTCCTTCTTAATTTCGGGCTCTCAAGGATAATTCACAAAAAGGATAATGAAAGTTATAAAGAACTTTTCAAACTCTATAAATTTTCACTGGAGCACGGTAACCTGCTTTCATTCCATAATAAATTCATGAACCTGGTTACTTACAGGAATATACTATTTATTGCAATTGAAGTTAAAGAGTTTGAATGGATACGGAAATTTATTGCTGAGTATCTGCAATATGTAAGAGCCGATAACAAGGATTCACTGGAAAATATTTCGCTCGGGATACTTTCCTTTGAAATATCTGATTTTTCAAAGACTCTTGAATATATTATGAAAGTTAAATATGACCATGAGATTTTCAAGATCGATGTCAAAAATATCCTGATGAAAACATATTATGAGCTTGGATACTATGAAACAGCAATATCAGTTATTGATGCAACAAAACACCTGCTCTCCGGCGGAATGAATATATCAGAAGGTGTAAAAAAACTTCACTTAACGTTTATTAAACACTACACTGAGCTGCTGAATATCCGGCTTAACTATGATGATTACAGGCACCATAAGCTGGTAAAGGATCTAAACGAAGATGAAAGCGTGCTTTCACGTCAGTGGCTGCTAGATAAAGCTGCCGAATTGAGAAAATAAAAAAGGCATCCAGTTGAATGCCTTTTAAATAAATATTTTCCCTTTTTTACTGCAGAACCGGGAGCTGTATTTTCTTCTTCGCCTTTTTCTTTGGCGGTTTATCAATATTCCTTCCGCGCTTAAGCACAATATGCTCTTCCTGCACGTCAGGATATTCAAATACCTCGTTCTTGAAGTTACGCAGTATAATTTTTTCCTTATCACGAGCTAGCACGTAATCAGGCAGCAAAGGTATCTTTCCGCCGCCGCCCGGCGCATCTATCACAAACTGCGGCACTGCAAGCCCGCTTATATGCCCGCGCAGGTTATCCATTATTTCAAGACCAACATCTATAGGTGTACGGAAATGGTTCGCGCCCTTGGTCAGGTCAGCCTGGTATATGTAATACGGCCTTACCCTTATTGCAAGCAGCTTCTTCATCAGTTCCTTCATAACCTCAGGGTCATCGTTTACGCCTTTCAGCAGTACAGTCTGGCATCCGACCGGTACGCCTGCATTAACAAGCATCTCGCATGCCTTTGTACTCTCGGGGGTAATTTCCCACGGGTGATTAAAATGCGTATTCACATAAATGGGGTGATACTTCTTCAGCATATCGCATAACTGCGGTGTAATTCTCTGCGGAAGTACGCACGGCATTTTTGTGCCAAGCCTGATAATTGAAATATGCGGTATCTGGCGAAGCCTTATGAGTACTTTTTCAAGCATTGCGTCTGTCAGCATCAACGGATCGCCGCCGGAAAGTATTACATCGTTGATCTCGGTGTGCTGCTCCAGGTACTGGAATGCAGCTTCTAGCTCACGCATGTTAATTTTGCTTGAATCACCAACCTTGCGTTTGCGCGTGCAGAACCTGCAGTACAGGCCGCACTGGCTGGTGGTTAAAAATAAAGCTCTATCCGGGTAACGGTGAGTAATATTGGGAACCGGGCTCATTTCATCTTCATTGAGCGGGTCTTCAGGTGCATCGATGTCGTATAATTCCACTTCATCAGGTACCGCCTGAAGCCAGATTGGATCGCCGGGATAGCGGATGAGGCTGAGGTAGTATGGATTTATCCTCGCCTGGAAAAAATCATCCAGCCTTTCGGCAACTTCTTTTTTGATTCCGAACTGATCGACAAGCTGATCTACTGAGCTGACGCTTTGTTTTAGCAGCTGCTGCCATAGTTCCATAAAATATTAACTCCTTGTTTAGTTTTTTGGATTCCCTCCCTTTTGATTATGGGGAAGGTTTCACAGGGCACCGTACTATTAATTTTCAGGTTACCTTATCTTTAAAGGCTTTCTCTAAAGATATTTGCGGTAAACATATAAGTCATCACCGCTTCTGTAAAAATCTTTAATGATAGTCTGCACATCATAGCCGTTTTTCGTGTAGAACTTGCGTTCATTTTCGTATTCCGGCTTTCCGCTTGTTTCTATCAGTATAATTTTTCCGCCATGTGCTGCCAGGTCTTCTTCCATATGCTTTACCAGCCTGCTGCCTATCCCCTTGCCGTGAATATTGGGGTCAACAGCTATCCAGTAAAGATCGTAAGTCCAGTCAGTCAGCGGTCTTTTACCGTAACAAATATACCCTGCTGTTTCATTGGTATCATCTGATCCATACACATAAATAATGTAATCAGTCTGTTTCTCATCGTTCAGATAAACATCTATCAATTCTATTGCAACTTTTATCTCATCATCATTAAAATGCTTAGTGTCAGTAAGTATCCTCTGAATCTTATCTCTGTCGCTCTTTATTAACTTCCGTATCATATTACAACACTTTACTCACACAGACAGGAATGTCTGTGCTACTTATATTTTAAAACAAATAAACCTGAAACTTACTTAACTCCCCACCTCTTTAGTGCAAAACCAATTATCTGCTGTATCAAATAGCTGTATTCCCAGCCGTGCGCTTTAGCACTTCGCGTAAAGCCTGTATCTTCGGGTACATCGCTTGCAATATCCGGATTAGGATTCATCTCAAGCACATACGGCACACCATCTTTTAATCTCATATCAACCCTTGCATAATCAGCAGCTCCAAGCAGTTTATATACTCTTTTGGCAGTATCCTGTATAACCAGTACTTCTTTATCACTCAGGTTCTGCGCCGGACAAACGGCTTTGGTATTTTCAAACTCAACAGTTTTATACATCCATTTGCTGTTGTAGCTTATTATCTTGGGATAATCTGACGGAAGCCCGGTGAAATCAATTTCACTTATGGGGAAAGTTATCGGATCATCGTTGCCAACCACCGATACGTTTATTTCCCTGCCATCTATGAACTCTTCAACCAACGCCGGCTGTTTGTGCTCTTCGAGCACGTATTCTATTCTTTTCTTAAGGTCAGCTTCATTTGTTACTACCGATTCATTTGTGATCCCTATGCTTGCGTCTTCGCGTGATGGTTTTACTATCATCGGAAACTTGTGGCCGTTCAGGTGAATGCTTGATGTACTTGTAACAAAGTGTTTAGCCGTCGGGATCCCGTTCTGGCTTAAAATAGATTTCACAAGCGGCTTATTAAGAGCCAGGCCGAGAGTAAACGCGCGTGAACCTGTGTACGGAATTTTAAATAGCTCAAACAATCCCGCAATATTCATTTCCTGCGTGGGGTCGCCATCAACGCTTTCGCATAAATTAAAAATTATATCGGGTCTGTTCTCATTCAGCTCTGTGATAAGCTTGTTTATATCAAGTGCTACGGGAATTATTTTAGTGTTATGCTCTAAAGGAGCCAAAGCTCGTTCAACGCTTTTAACTTCATCAAGCACACCATACTCACTCATATCAATAGCATCAGGTAAGGCATCGATATCAACATCAGTGCCTTCGTAAACGGGACCCTGCGCATACTGCACCGGGTCGTTGAAGATTATCGATATGTTTAGTTTTTTATTCATTGACCTCACCCCGTCAGCACCATTGGTGCTGACTTCCCCTCTCCAAAGGAGAGGGGCGGGATTATAAATTAATTAGTACTAATAATCAATTTTGTTATTTGATTTTTGTAATTTACTATTTGACATTTGAGCTTTGTCATTTGGCATTTAGTTGATATCTTTCAATCGCACCATTCAGCACAGCCTGTATCAGCCCGTCATAATCAATTCCAACTTCCCTTGCAGCTTTCGGGAAGCATGAATTATCATCCGGGTTCGGAAGAATTCCCGGCAGCGGATTAATTTCAATTATATACGGATTATCATTTGCGTCACATCTTACATCCATTCTTGCCCAATCACGGATACGAAGTGCATGATATGCCTGTTTACATATTTCTTCGATACGTTTTGTCAGCTTATCGCTTATCTTTGCAGGACAGGTAAAAATATCAAGCTTGTTTTCCCTGGTATCAAAGTACCACTTTACCTCGTATGAATAGATTTTGGGGAAATCAGCGGGCAAACAATCCAGATTTATGCCAACAATTGGCAAAACCCGCACATTTTCGCCATTTCCAATAAGCGCTACGGTGAATTCCTGACCCTCAAGATAATCCTCTATTATAGAGTGCTGGCTGTAATTATCCTTAATTCTTGTTATTTCCCGATTTAGCTCTTCATTGTTGTAAACCACACTACTATTATATATACCTTTTGATGAGCCTTCATGCAAAGGTTTCACAAAAGCGGGATAATTAACTTTCGGGTGACCGTTTACGTGGCTATCTGTGATGAAAAAGCCGGGATTCGGTACACCATAATATGTTAATATCTCTTTACAGCGTGATTTATCGTGGCAATTTCCTATTGTGATGGGATCGCTTGCAGTGTAGGGTATGTTAAGCATTTCAAGCATTGCGGGAATATGCGATTCGCGCGAAGCGCCGCCGAAACCTTCAGCCATGTTGAAAACGATATCAGGTCTTGTGCTGCGAAGCTTTTCAAAAGCATTTTCGTCAGCTTCAATCCGGATAACTTCATGACCCGCTTTTTTTATCGCGGCTTCAACTGCGGAAATTGTTTCTTCATCATCCCACTCAGCGTAAACATCGCTTAAGCGATGAGAATAGTTGCTGACCAAATTTTCGTCAACATACGCTTCGTTCTGAATTTTTTTATCCTGTCCTTCGGATAATTGTTCAGCGGAGCTATGCTCCGTTTCTTTTTTTATATTGTAAGTAAATCCTACCCGCAAAAAGTTTTTACTTATCTCCTTTATAATTTTATGATGAAGCTTTTCTTTATACTTCCAAAAACTTTTTACAAAATTTTTTTACGGTATACATTTCATCATTTTTAAATCACTGCAAATATAACATTCTATCACTCATAGTCAATAGGTAAACACAAAAAAATGAAAATATTTTTTAAAAACTTTTTCAGAAAATTTTTTACGGTAAAAATATTTTTTAAATTTTGTTTCGCATCTTCCTGTAGCGCGAAAAAATTTGATTCACTGAAGCAATAATTTCAATTTGAAAATAATTTCCCTCCCTCCGGTACTTTTAAATCATAAACTTTGAGTCTTTGAGCCTTTGTGTCTATTGACTTTAGCCTGTTAATTGAATTGAACTTGCATACATTTAGAAGTATTTTTGCTCTCAGAAAGAAAAATCATGTTCGATAAATTAGAAAAAGTAAAACAGCGTTATAACGAAATAGCGGAACTGCTCAATAAACCGGATGCGGCAAATGACCAGAAGGAATTCCGCAGGCTTTCGAAGGAATACAGTGACTTAACTGATATTGTCAATGCTTATGATGAATATATCCGGGTAAAAGCTCAGCTTGAAGAGAACAAAAAGCTGCTTTACGAAACCAATGAAGCTGAAATGAAAGAGCTTGCAGCCTCCGAACAGGAAGAACTGCAAAGCAGGTTCGATAAACTTGAAGCTGATATAAAGGAACTGCTTGTTCCAAAAGACCCCAATGATTCCAAGAACGCTATGCTTGAAATCCGCGCCGGTACAGGCGGCGATGAAGCCGCGCTCTTTGCAGCTGATCTGTACAGGATGTACACACGTTTTGCCGAACGAATCGGCTGGAAGATGGAAATTGTTACTTATAATGAATCATCGGGACTTGGCGGCCTAAAGGAGGTAATCGTAAGCGTAACAGGCAAAGATATTTACGGCACGCTGAAATATGAAAGCGGCGTTCACCGAGTGCAGCGTGTCCCTGAAACTGAAACCCAGGGCAGAGTTCACACATCAGCCGCTTCTGTTGCTGTATTACCTGAAGCAGATGAGGTTGATGTTGAGATAAATCCTGTTGATCTTAAAATTGATGTGTTCCGTTCAGGCGGTGCAGGCGGGCAGAACGTAAACAAGGTTGAAACAGCTATCCGCATAACACATATACCTACGGGAGTCGTAGTGCAGTGCCAGGATGAGCGCTCACAGCTTAAGAATAAGCAAAAAGCTATGAAAGTCCTGCGCTCAAGGCTGCTTGAGGCTGAAATAGAAAAGCATGATAAGGAAACTTCACAAAAAAGAAAATTAATGGTGGGCTCCGGTGACAGGAGCGATAAGATTCGCACATATAACTTCCCTCAAAACCGTCTGACAGATCACCGCATTGGCTTAACGATGTACAATCTATCGCAGGTGATGGAAGGCGATCTTGCTGAACTCTTCGAAAAGCTCAAAATAGCTGATAGATCTGAGAAACTTTCTGAAGAACAGGCTTAAATAAAAATGAACAACAAACAATGCCCCAAATGCATGGCGGAAATGAAAAAGGGATTTTTTTATGTCCGCAACAGCGAGCATCCCATAATTTTCAATTATGTTGTATGGGTTGAAGGCGAAAAGGAAAAAATAACCGACTTCATGGGGACAAATGCCAATGCACCGCAATACCCGGTTACTCCATACAAATGCGCAAACTGCGGATACATTGAGCATTACGCGGACGACCCGGAAAAATGGAGACATTGAATCAATTAGTAGTGTTCAATGAGTAATAATTAACTCAATATTCAAAAAACTTCAATTTATACACATTGGAGTTTTCTAATCTATGGTATGATGTTACATAATCGTTTTTAAAGAATCTTATGATTTATTACTGCTTTTCAGTTTCCTATAAAAGCAAAAATCCCTATATTTGTGCTCACAGTCCTCTTCAGCAGCACCAAAATAATCTATAATTAATTTAAAACTATACATGAAACGTACTTTAATTGCGCTTCTTGCCTTCATTTTCAATTCTGCATTTCTGCTTGCGCAGGCAAATTTGCCTGCGGGATATTTTTTCAAAACACTGCCCAACGGTCTCGATGTTCTGGTGGTTGAAGATAAAAGCGTTCCCATCGCCACCATTGAGATCAATGTGAAAAACGGCGCTTATACTGAGTCACCCGAGTTCAGCGGACTCTCACACTTCTATGAACATATGTTCTTTAAAGCTAACAAAGATATCCCTTCACAGGAAGCATACATCAACCGCACCAAGGAGCTTGGCATTGCATGGAACGGGACAACATCAACAAACCGTGTGAATTATTTTTTCACCCTGCCGGCGGCAAATCTTGATGAAGGCTTAAAGTTCATGAACAGCGCGATAAGGTATCCATTGTTCCTTGAGCAGGAAATGACCAATGAGCATCCTGTTGTAAATGGCGAGTTTCAAAGGGGTGAATCAAACCCTGAGTTCAATTTATACTATGAGTTCCAGGAAAAAATGTGGGGCAAAGATAAAAGCCGCAAAATACCCATCGGCGATCATGACGTGATACTTTCAGCAACCCCTGAAAAAATGAGAACGATCCAGCAAAAATACTACTGGCCCAATAATTCAATTTTAATTATTGCGGGTGATGTTAACCATACCGAAGCATTTTCCAAAGCGGAAAGTATTTTCGGTGACTGGCAGCCATCAGGCTTTGACCCGTTTGAAAAATTCCCGATACCAGAGTTTAAACCGCTTAAAGATAACATATATTTTGTTACCACCAGTGAAATCGCGCAGGCGCCTGTGATATATATAGGCTGGCACGGACCCGATACAAGAAATGATGTTAAAGCAACATACACCGCCGATGTGTTTTCATATATTGTGAATCTTGAATCCTCCAAATTCAGCAAAGAGCTTATTGATGCGGGTCTTGCACTGGAAGCGAGCCTGTACTACGCAACAGATATTTATACCGGGCCAATTTCACTGAGAATAGTACCTAACCCGGCGAAGATCAAAGAATGCATGGCAAAACTTGAAGAGCACATTGCTATGTGGGATACAGATAAATATTTTACCGATGAACAAATGGAAACCGCCAAGAATCAGCTTGCAATTCAGGAAAAATTCAGAATGGAACAAACTTCTGGATACGCGCACGCTCTTGGATATAACTGGGCAATTAAGGATCTGGACTATGGGTTTAATTACATTGATAATATCAACAAAACTACGCGGGATGATATCAGGAAATATGTAAGGAAATATATTAAGGATAAACCTGCAGTACATGGTATACTTCTCTCGCCGGAAATGAAAAATAAACTGAATATAAATAAATTTGAAGACCTCTTAAATTAACCAAATGAAAGTTATTTCAATAAAAAAGAATATGAATATACTAAAAATATCAAAAGCCTTCTTAGTAATACTTGCAGCAATATTTTTTACTTCAGCCTCAGGTTTGTTTTCGCAGAACACAATCAAAGAAATTGATGTGGATGGTTTTAAGGTAATAATAAAAAATACCGGTAAAGATGTGATCAGCGCAAGACTTTTTGTGACAGGAGGTACCGCAAATTATCCGCTGGATAAACAGGGAATCGAAGCAGTTGCTTACAGCTATATCATAAAAGGCGGAACAACTACAATGAGCAAAACCGATTTCGTTGCCGCAGCAGAAAAAATGGGTACAACTTTTGGCAGTGACGCTTCGCTGGATTTCGGAGAATTGAACATGCAGTGCCTTAAGGAATCATGGGATAAGTCATGGTTATTGTTCACAGATGCACTCATGAATCCGGCTTATGACCCGAATGAATTCGCAAATAAAAAAGAACAGTACATATCTTACGCCAGGCAAAATGAGGGCGACCCTGATTCACGCTTAGAGCGCATAACAGTTGAAACTGCGTTTAAAGGTAAGAACTATGAGAAAGACCCGTACGGCAACGAAAACACACTTGCTGCTTTAACACTTGATGATATCAAAGCATTCATTACAGCAAATCTCTGCAAACAAAGGGCTTTTTTAGTTGTAGCAGGCAATGTTTCTGAAAGTGATCTGATCGAGAAAGTAAGATCAACTCTCGCAAAACTCCCTGAAGGCACTCCTTCGCCGAAAGAACAGGTTACAAAAATTGAACAGCCGGGTCAGGATATTGAATCACGCAAGATATCAACAAATTATCTCTCGGGCATAATGTCAGGTATTCCATGGGATTCCCCTGACGCAATTGCGATGATGGTTGCAATGAGCATTATGTATGATAAATACTTCGTTGAGCTCCGCTCAAAACGCGGCTTAAGCTACGCACCTGCTGCATATATGAACGGTGACGCTATCACAAACCCGTTCAGCGTATTTTATATCACTACCGATCACCCAAAAGATGCCATAAATGTTATGGTTGATATAATTAATAATGTACGCAAGAACGGGTTTACAGATGATGAGTTCGCAAAATCAAAGAGCGCTTATTTAACCCGCTATTTTATGCGTCTTGAAACGGCATCAAGTCAGACCCAAAATATCGGCAGGTGGAAGCTGCGGGGAAATCTGAACGCTTTTGATAACTTCGAAGCATTAGTCAATGCTGTAACAGTACAGGATATCAATCGTGTGTTTACGAGCAATACAGGCAATATCAAATGGAATTACCTTGGAGATGAGACAAAAGTATCACCTGAGGATTTTAAACAGCTTGAAAAGATAGGTTTTTAAATTGACTGCGATATAACACAAAAAGCTGACTCAAAGTCTCAAAGACTCAAAGAAAAACATAATGTAGGAGTTTTTGACAACGATTGTACTCTCAGTCTGTAAATTAAATGTCGCTTCTAAAGCGGCCTATGAAAAACGACGTTAAAAAACTGGAGAACGCATTTGGTAGATGCAAAAAATCTGTTTGAGTCCGGCAGCTGCCGGACGAGTTATTTTTTGCATCTATTGCGTTCGAAGAGTTTTAGTCGTTTTTCATCAGCCTTGATTTTTTTGGTTCTTTTTGTATCAAGACAAAAAGAACTCAACGAGAATTCTGAATTAATGCCTATTTTCATCGATGTAAAAAAAATAACATATTTAAAATTTATTATTATTAAGAATCAGCTCCATAGGTTCGTAAGCAGCAAATAATAAAAAGTACACTTCATTTTAAAACCATTCCCTTTAAATTAGTGTTAATATTAATAAAACTACTATAACAATATTATGCAGCGTGTAAAACTATTTGAAGCAGCACACAAAGGATTGCGCAGTGCGCTCTCCCAATTTTCATATTTGCTGGGCAAATGTGATTTCAACAGCACAGCAGATGTAAAGAACATACACTCACTTGGCAAAGACCTTTGCATGATGCTGAACTCCCATGCAAACGATGAAAATACAATTATTCTCGCAGCGCTTGAAGCCAAAGTGCCGGGTTCATCAAAGCATGATATGGATGACCACGAAAGGCTTGAGCATGACCAGAATGCCATTGAAAAAATGCTGGATGAGATTAAGGAGCTGAACTCCAAAGGGGAAGATGCCCTGGGAATGGGCGCGGAACTATACATGAAATTCTCTAAATTTCACGGCGACTACCTGCTTCACACGGTTGATGAAGAAACCGATACTCAGCGCCTGCTTTGGGAAAACTTTACTGACCCGGAATTACATACTATACGCGGAAAAATTATAGCCGGTTTCACACCCGAAGCATTTGAAAAATGGCAAAGTTACATAATGCCTGCAATAACACAAAGCGATCTGCTTATGATGCTGGGTGGAATGAAAGCAAACGCACCTGAGCAGTTTACCAGACTGATGGTAATGGCGGAAAAATTTCTGCCCGCTCAGGAATTCACAGCAGTGAAGGAGAAATTGAAATAATATGAACGTAGAAACGATCAAAACCGGCAAATGTCCCGTTTGCGGATCAAATGAAGTGTACGATAACAGGGGTAAATCAGCGGCGAACCACCGCAAGTTTTTAATGGTATCAGCATTTAAGAGCTTTACCCTGGAATCATATGTATGCACAGCTTGCGGGTACTTTAAGGAGTTTATAAGCGATGAGGATATGAAGAACGAAAAGCTCATTAGTAAAGTAAAAGAGGACTGGAATAAAACATCCGGCGGTAAAATTGGGTGAAATGATTACGGCAACAGTTAGAACGGCAAAGTAATAAAAACAACAGCATCAGATCCAGACATGAGCACGGTCACATAAGATAAAACTATAAGTTGTTCTTTTCTCTTTCTTCCTTGTAATATTTTCCTTATAAAACTATTTTGCTTTCATAACTTAAATGCCAACAAATCCACCCCCGGTAAAACAAGACCCCTTTCTCGCTCTGCGTTACGCGGAGTTCCGCTACTTTTTATTTTCAAATTTTTTTGTAACCGTAGGACTGCTTATCCAGGAAGTCATTATTGGCTATGAGCTTTACCGCCTGACCCATGACCCGCTTGCAATCGGCATGATAGGTCTTGCCGAAGCGATACCATTTATCCTGCTCTCACTATTTGGCGGGCATTACTCCGATAAGCTCAAAAAAAAGAACATCATGATGTGGTCGCTGGCATTTACAATGCTGGCATCCATTGTGCTTTATATACTCTCATTCAGCCTGCTTACAGTTGAGCACGCCGAAGAGTTTAAATATGTTATATGGGGAGTCATATTCTTTATCGGAATCTGTAAAGCGTTCTTTTTTCCGGCATCAACTTCATTGAAGGCTTATTTAGTACCCAGGGAAGTTTACGCAAATTCTTCCACGTGGAGCTCATCTTCGTGGCAAACGGGTGTAATTGTCGGTCCCGGTATTTCGGGTTTTCTATACAGCCTGTTCGGTTTTTCAGGTACATTGTTATTTGTAATCGGCATAATATTCCTTTCAATAATTGCAGTAGCACTCATAAAGAACCGCCCGCCTGATCCCTCTGATGAAGGTTCAATGCTCGAAAAAATAAAAGAGGGACTGCGCTATACTTATAGAACCAAGATTATCTTCTATTCTATCTCGCTTGATATGTTCTCGGTCATGTTCGGGGGAGTAGTGGCAATTCTGCCTGTATTTGCCGAAGATATCCTGCACGTGGGCGCTGAAGGACTGGGAATAATGCGCGCGGCTCCATCGATTGGCGCCGTGCTTGTACTGTTCGTGCTTTCAAAATACTCCCCTATGAAACGCGCATGGCGTAATCTGTTGTGGGCAGTAGCGGGTTTCGGCATTGCGACACTTGTGTTTGCAATATCAGAAAATTTTATTCTATCAATTGCAGCGCTCTTTGCCACGGGAGCCTTTGACAGCGTAAGCGTTGTAATACGCGCCACTCTGCTCCAGCTCCTTGTCCCCGATAATATGCGCGGCAGGGTTAACGCGATAAATGGTA
>JAUQWQ010000209.1 GCA_030835085.1 Ignavibacteria bacterium | reverse complement strand
AGTGTATCCGCAACAGCGATCATTCCCACAATTTCATTATCGGATGACACAAGCATGGCAGTTTTCCCCTGGGTTTCAAGTTCTTCCATCCTGCTATTTAGTGGTTTGATGTCCATATTGTTCTCAGTCATCAGTTTTCGCGTGCCAACAAGGACTCGCTTTCCACCGGATTTTACTTCTATTCCTCTTCCCGGAATTGCCTTAAAGCTCTCTGCATCAGGGATTTCAATACCACGTTCTTTTGCGCCTTTCAAAATAGCTTCACCAAGCGGATGCTCCGACCCTTTTTCGGCAATAGCAGCAAGTTTCAGGATTTCAGCCTCTGTTCCTTTAATGGCTATTATATCGGTAAGTGAAGGCTCTCCTTTTGTAAGCGTCCCTGGCTTATCAAATACACTAGTATCAAGTTTCTGCGCACGCTCAAGCGCCTCACCACCCTTTATAAGAATACCGTTCTCGGCTCCTTTTCCAGTGCCTACCATTATGGCAGTAGGCGTAGCAAGCCCCACAGCGCATGGGCATGAGATGATCAGGACTGTTATGGAGATCAATAGCGAAAAAAGGAAGGGTGAAGTCATTCCCATCCCGAAGGTTGCGGGAACATTGAAATATTCAAATCCTATAAAGAACCAGAAAAAGAATGTCAGAAGCGCAAGCACATGGACTGCAAGAATGAAATGCCCTGCAACAATATCAGCAAGTTTCTGGATCGGTGCTTTCTGGGTCTGGGCGTTTTCCACTAATCTGATTATCTGGGCAAGCGCTGTATCTGCTCCAACTTTTGTGGCCGTGAATTTTATCATCCCGGTCTTGTTCATGGTGGCGCCGATAACTTCTGAGCCTACCGTTTTCTCAACAGGTATGCTCTCGCCTGTCAGCATTGATTCATCAATTGCAGTAAGACCCTCTATGACCCTGCCATCAACCGGTATTTTCTCTCCCGGCCTTACGATCACCACATCATTGACCATGACATTTTCCACAGGGATCTCTTTTTCTTCACCGTTCACAGAAATTCGGGCTGTCTTTGCACGTAGACCCATCAGCTTCCTTATTGCCTCGGAAGTTTTTCCTTTGGTTAGCGCCTCAAGGTATCGCCCAAGCACTATGAACATGATAAGAAGCGCAGCAGTATCGTAATAGGTATGTTTGTATGCCTCACCAAGGTCAAGGAAAGTTGCTGCGACGCTAATGATATACGCAGCCCCCGTCCCTGTTGCGATCAGCAGGTTCATATCAGTGACCCCGTGTTTTAGACCTCTGTATGTACCCTCGAAGAACTGACGTCCAGGGAACAGCATTACGATGGTGGCGAGAATAAATAGCAGATAATCATTTTTCAGTATGTCAGGAACAAAACCCCAGCCAAGGTTTCTTCCCATATCTCCAAGTGAAATGGGAATTGCAAGAACCAGAGCGATTATGAAATTGATCTTCTGTCTTTTTATCTCTGACTCTCTTGCTCTTTGCTCCCTGTCAGCCTCTGTCTTATCAATTTTTTCAGATGCTGTATAACCTACATTTTCAATGGCTTTTTTTATTTCCGGGATTGAGACTAATTCGGGATCATAATTGATCTTTGCCTGTTCAAGAGGAAAACTCACATCTGCCGAGGTTATCCCGTTTGTTTTCTTAA
>JAUQWQ010000208.1 GCA_030835085.1 Ignavibacteria bacterium | reverse complement strand
GTACCACGGCAGGCTTGAGCTCAGATTAAGACCCGGCAGGGATAACTTTATTTATCCCTCTGAAGGCGAAGTGCCTTACGAGGTGCACATAGTATCATTTGAAACAAAAGAGGATTTTTTAAGGTTTAAAAATGATCCGGTCAGAATTAAGAACCAGGATCTGCTAAAGAATTCGGTTAAGAAAATTTCTGTAATAGAATCTGATACCGGGATAAAAAACACATAATTTTATTAATTTAGATATGAGATATAATTTAAAACAAACCTTTTTCATCCTATTGTTAATTTTTTTCACAGCCGGATTTAATAATGTTTTTTCCGGTGATAACGGCACTTACCTGCAGTATGCTCTTAAAGTTAAAGATTTTGATACAACCGGTTACAGTATTTCAAAAGGTCCGGATGGCGAAATAAACATTAAAAACTCCGTAGGGAATATTTTGAAATTCCATGTAAACAATAAAGATGAAATTCGTGCTTATCATTGCGGTATAGTCTACATATATTTTGAATTTGCAAACGGCTGGCTGGCCAGGTACAAAACGCTTGATAAAAATGGTGAGCTTAAGGGAGATGATGAGTTTGAAGATCTTGCAATTGTTGAGTATGAGATAAGGAAAATGAATCTGCTGCATGCGAAATTTGAAGTACTTAACGAGGCCGACGGCAATATTCCGATGAATGATGCAAAGGATGAAATAGTTTATTCCAGGGCTTATAATTCAAAGAATAAACTTACAAGTGAAAATTACATATCATCAAAAGAGTACTGGAATGCAAGTAATGTTTTGTATAAACCGTGAGTAATGGTCTTTTCTCTTTTTGATGAACTTTGGTTGATATACTATTTTATCTCGCCCTTTCAGGGCTAAAATAACATTTCCATTTTACAATGGGCTTTGCCCATCGCTTATATATGCCGCCCCTTCGGGGCTGCTTAATTTTACAAAGCCGGACTCGCTATACCTATCTGCAGTTGTCTTTGATTTTGACCCGCCTTTGAAAATTTCCGTTAAAAAATCTGATTTGCAGAAAGAGCACAGGAAAAACTGTTTGAGTCACGCAAATCGCACCTTTGGTGCGAATCAAGCGTGACGAGTTTTTTTCCTGTAAAGCAAAGCAGATTTTAGGAAATTTTCAGGAGCGGGCGATTTTTCTTTGGTTACTTTCTTTTGATCGTTCAAAAGAAAGTAACGGTAATGTGGTTAGTGTATTGCTTCTTATCTTAAGGAATAATTTAAGTTTTTAAGTAGGCTGACATAATATTTATTACACATCCCGTCCGGCAAATGCCGGACACCCCTCTCAAGAGGGGAATTGGATCAAGGGTTCCCCACAGATTTATCACACAAAATCTACTATGACCAATATCCTGTCTTCAAAAACCTTCCTGTGAATATTTTTAACAAACGGCAATGAGCGCGTTTTATGTATTTCGCCGGATATATCCCCGCCTTTCAGGGTTACAAGCTTCCCGCCGGGCTTGATCAGACTCTTTGACCATGCGCAAAGGTCCTGCAGCACAGCTACGGAACGCGATACAACGTAATCATAGTGATTTTTCATTTTGCCATTCATGAAACCGCCCGATACAAGGGCTTCAGCCCTGCCGCATATTGCGGCGGCATTGGTAAGCTCCATCCGTTTAATGATATCCGAAACTACACTTATCTTCTTTTGTATGGAATCAACCAGAACGAGGTTCACTTCAGGGTGATGAATTGCAATTACAATACCGGGGAATCCCCCGCCTGTGCCGAGATCTAAAATATTAAGCCCCGGTTTAAAATCAATGCCGTTAAAGAATAATCTAGAGTCCTCGATGAGATCAAGTACATTCGGTTTTTTCCGTGATACAAGGTTAATTTTCGAATTCCATTCGATAAGCAGGTCGTTAAACTGCTTTTCCTTTACGAGTATTTGCCAGTCTTCATTAGCCATATGTGCAAAAATGGTGAAATGTTGAGATTAAAAAAATGGAATGATATGGGTAGATGGGTTATGGCAGCCTGCTAAATGGAGGCTACGGGACTCTTCTTTTTGCTTCAATATAAACGTTAAGCCGTCAGGCAAGCCATGACGGCTACATTTAATGTCAAACATTTGTAGAAAATCGGACATAAAAATGCCTTCTGAAAATCTTCGATTACATCCCAGGGCTCATTAGCGTAAACGCTAAGGCAAGAACAGCGAAAATAATAATATCGGCAACACTAACAATTAATCCAAGCACGCCAAATAGTTTTTTTGTGTTCTTCTGAAATAAACTTATTATTCCAAAAGTAAAACCGGTTATCAAAATTATAATGAATAAAATGCCAACGCCAATTGAGCTGAAAACGGCATCGATTATTGATTCAGGTGTAAATGATCTGTTCAGGTAGTAATTCGTGTACATCAGGAATACAACAAGACCGGCGAGGTTTAATATACCAATAATGAATGAGGCTATTCCTGTTTTTGAGTGCGGGATTGGCAATGGGTCAACCTTTAATGTAGATTGAAAGTATCGATGCATCAGAGGGCGAGACGCCCGCGATGCGTGATGCCTGGCCTATTGAGCGGGGTCTGACCTTATTGAGCTTTTCCCTGCCTTCGGTTGAAAGTGATTTTATTTTATTGAAATCAAACTTCTCGGGTATTTCAACTGATTCCATTTTGTTGAATGCCTCTACCTGCTCAGCCTGGCGGACTATATATCCTTCATAGCGCATTTCAATTTCTATCTGGTCCATTATAATTTCACTCTGCCTTATCTTCTGTATCAGGGCGTTATCTGCAAAATACGGAATAGCAAGGAAATCGCTCAGCTTAACTTCATTACGTTTTACTATCTGCGCCAGCTGGTCTGATTGCTTAAGCGGCGAAGCGTTTACTGATTCAAGGTACCCATTTATATCTTTTGGTCCAGCGAAGTTTGATTTGAAGTAGTTTATTCCCTCTTTTATCAGGTCTTCTTTGGCAAGCGTATTGCTGTATATATTATCGGGAATCAATCCGAATTTATGGCCGTATTTCATCAGCCTGCGGTCAGCGTTATCCTGTCTTAAAATAAGCCTGTACTCAGCGCATGAAGTAAATATGCGGTACGGCTCTTCGGGAATTTTGTTTATCAGGTCGTCTATCAATACACCAATATATGCTTCGCTGCGCTTTAAGATAAAGGGCTCCTCCCCTTTTATTTTAAGTGCAGCGTTTATGCCGGCTATGAGTCCCTGCGCGGCAGCCTCTTCGTAGCCTGATGTTCCGTTTATCTGTCCCGCTACATAAAGCCCAGGTATCAGTTTTGTTTCAAGCGTTAAGTTGGTTTGGTATGTGGGAAGGAAATCATATTCAACCGCGTAACCGGCGCGCATCATTTTAACTTTTTCTAAACCCGGGATTGTTTTAAGCGCTGCGTACTGAATATCTTCCGGCAGGCTCGAAGAAAACCCGTTCATGTAAACCACATTGGAATTAATTCCTTCGGGCTCTAAGAAAATCTGGTGGCGCAGCTTATCTGCGAAGCGGAAAATTTTATCTTCAATTGATGGACAATATCTCGGACCCGCGCCGGTTATTCTGCCTGTGAACATTGGCGAATCGTCAAATCCCGTGCGCAGAATATTATGTGTATCTTCATTAGTGTACGTTAAGTAACATGATATCTGCGGCAGTGCGGGAAAATTTCCG
>JAUQWQ010000207.1 GCA_030835085.1 Ignavibacteria bacterium | reverse complement strand
AACACTACCGGCAGTTATAACTCCGCATTTGGCTATCAATCAGTTATAAACAATACAACCGGCAGCAGTATTTCATCGTTCGGATATCAATCGCTTTATAACAACACAACCGGCAGCAATAATATTGCTTTTGGTGAAGGTTCTCTGTTTTCCAACACTACCGGCAATCTTAATTTGGCTATCGGAAACTTTGCTCTTTCAAACAATATATCAGGCTACGGCAATACTTCCATAGGCACTTATTCACTTGATTCAAGTGTATCAGGCGCATTGAATACAGCTATCGGATTTGAATCGCTTATATCAAACAGAACAGGAAATTTTAATACTGCCTCTGGATATTACTCACTTGGTTATTGCACCACAGGTTCATCAAATACATGCTTTGGTTATAATTCAGGTATTAACATAACTACCGGCAGCAGTAATATTGCAATAGGCTCAAATTCATATGTTCCTAACGGATCGGGGGATAATCAGGTTAGAATTGGAAATACGCTTATTAATTACGCAGGCATACAGGTTGCATGGACCATCACAAGCGACAGGAATTTGAAATCAAATATTTTGAACTCAGATTTAGGGCTTGGATTTATAAACAGGCTGCGCCCGGTTTCTTACACACGCAGGAATGATGAATCAGGAAAAACCGAGTACGGCCTGATAGCCCAGGAAGTTGAAGAATCATTAAAGGAGGAAGGTGCAGAAAACTCCGGAATGCTTACAATTACTGATGAAGGCGAGTACCAGCTGCGCTACAACGACCTTATTGCTCCAATGATCAAATCAATACAGGAACTCAAAGCCGAGAATGATGAACTTAAGAAGAAGGTCGAATTATTGGAATCCGTTAAAGAACGCCTGGCAACCCTTGAAAAATATGTTATTGAACAAAACCATATCAAAGAAATAAACTCAGAAATTAATTCAGATATAACCCAATAACCGAAGTGAAGCCTTTTTGTCACCGGGAAATAATACAGGAAAAGTTTAACAAATCTATTATGAAAACAAAAATAGTAACAATATTTTTCTTTATATGGATGACAGGCATAATAACCAAAGCGCAGACTCACAGCGATATAACATATAGTACAGAGACTTCTTTGGAAGTTCAGACCGGCGCAGATGTATGCGCCAATAATATATATATAAACGGCGTCTGGTCGGGGGGAGGCTCTATATGCACCGGCGCGCTTCCGGTAAGCCTTTCATCATTCACACACAGTACAAACAAACGCACGGTAACCCTTATGTGGGTTACGGAGTGGGAGCTTAACAACGCTGGGTTTGAAGTTGAAAGAACCCCAATAAAAGCTGAAGGAGGAAAGGAAGAATGGCAGAAGATTGTTTTCATCCCCGGTAAAGGCACAACCAATACAGCAAACGGCTATATATATAAAGATGAAAATCTAAAAACCGGAAAATATAAGTTCAGGCTGAAACAAATTGATTTGAGCGGAAACTACGAATATTATGAACTTCAGGATGAAGTGACTATAGCCCCGCCGGGAAAATTTGATATGGGTCAAAACTATCCAAATCCCGGGAATCCGAATACCAAAATAAACTTTGAAATGCCGGTAAACGGAAAAGTAAGCATTGTGGTGTATGACCTGCTGGGAAGAGAAGTAGCAATTCTGCTTAACGAAAACAGGGAAGCGGATTATTACACTGTTGAGTTCAATGGTTCAAACATTGCATCAGGTGTGTATTTCTACCGTATCGTTGCGGAAGGTGATGGAAAGAAATTCACCAGGGCTATGAAAATGATCATAGTGAAATAGATATGAGGTATAACGATTGTTTACAACTAACAAAAAGTCCCGCATAAACCCAGCGGGACTTTTTCATTCAATTAACATCTTATAACAAACTACACTTTATTTTACAAGTATCATTTTTTTGGTTCCTTTGTAATCAGGTGCTTCGAGTGTGTAAAAATATACTCCGCTTGAAAGCTCAGATGCATTAAAATCAACCGAATAATTGCCAACAATTATTCTCTGGTTCACAAGCGTTTTAACAAGCTGACCTTTGACGTCATAAACCCTGATCGCCGTGTTGCCATCTTTGGGAACCGAGAATTTGATAGTTGTTGAAGGGTTGAACGGGTTGGGATAGTTTTGATTCAGTTCAAATCTTTTCGGAACAGAACCGCCTTCACCTTCTATGCCTACAAGCGGAGGAAAACCGGTAATACATACTGTGGTTGAAACATTGAACGGCGCACCGTTGCTGCTTGCAGGATGCTGAACGTTGATGAAAAAGTTATTATAATCAGGAGTAAAGTATCCGCCGGTTGCTTCTGCACCTTTTGGGAAGTTAGCGAATCTTTTAAGATCATTTACCGTGGCGTTTGGCGTGCTGAGACTCAGAGCATATACTTCGCATATCCAGTTTGATGACGAGGTTATATATGATGGCTGTCTGCCTCTTGTGCCGCTGATGAGATCTTCCTGCAAATATATAATGTTCCTCGCGCGGTCTATCTGGATATTATCTACCGATGCGAAATTTGTTTTTCCGTCTGATGCCGTGCCGCCTTCAACCAGAACGCTTAATCCAAGTGTAACGGGATCGAGTTTTAATACTCTGCCGTACGGATCATCGTACCTGTTGGAACCAACATGTTTTGGAACGAGGTGGTTTGCAACAACTCCTCCAAGCGTTATATACGATGAAAGATCAACTGAATCAGCACCGGTTTCTGCAATGTATATGTTACCCGAAGCGTCCATATCAATATCTTCGAGCCTGATAAACAAAGTAGCTCCTAACCTTTGTGCAACTGTGCGCGCATTGTTCAATGAATCTCTGTTCATAGGCAGCGGAAGCCATGTACCTGAATTGCCAACCTGTTTATATGCATATAATTGTCCCGCGGTGTAGTCGCCAAAAGTGTTGGCAACAAATTTAAAAAAACATCCCCCCGAAAAATCATCTGTCAGGTATACTGTTCTGCCGTCAGGCATTACCTGGGCCGCTTCATGAGAAAATCTTCCCATCTGGAACATCTTTCTTAAAGCGGTATCACCCTGTACATTACACTCAACCATCCACCCGAAATTCAGGTACCTCTTATATCCGCCAAAATCTGTTGTATCGCGTATTCCGGCTCCATTATTATATAATTCCAGGTTGCTGTTTGGCGGAAATTCTTCCGTTGTCAGAATATTTCCGTTTGCAAGTATACCGTTGCCGCCTGCGCAGTTGGTCCTGGTTAGACCAATGTGCGCGAAATTCATATGTTTAAAAGGTCCGGTGGGATACCATGAGTTTCCGACTTTTGAAACTGTCATTGTGGTTGCTCCGCCGCCATCGCCTAAAAATGTATTAGTATCAGCGGTTTCATGGTTAATAAATAACCAGCCGTTGGTGCTTGAGCCGTTGTTCGGGACATACATAATGAAATCATTTACACCCCTGGAAGGTTTGGTGGTACCGTTACTTAATACTACAGGCTGTCCCTGTTGAAATACAATAGAGAACTGAAAACCCGGAGGAAGCAGTAGATAGTTTGTGGAAGCAAAAGCAGTATCAATGGGTGTAAACGGGTAGTCCTGGGCCACAGAAGAACCCGCTGCCATAAATACCAGCAGCAAAGAAAGAATGAATTTTTTCATAAAATTATTCACGGTTTAGTTATTATTATTTTTTGTTAATGAAATTCAATTGATGAGTAACAAAAATAACCGTGAACAGTTAGGAAACAATTAGCTGAACCTTAGTTAAGGGTTGGATTTGTGTTAGATTAGTGTATAGTGCTTCACGCGATAGAAATAATCTTAACAGGCACTGAATGAAAGCCTGTTAATTTCTTCTCCCGTGGTTTTTGTAATGCCGCCACTGACTTCTGAATTGCAGCTGCCGGTACCTGCCGGTGTTTAATTAACACCGTACTTAATGATCTTAACTTTTTCCTCGGTTATTAGCGAGCTTCCTATCATTCCGGTATCTTCAAAAACATCCTTAAGCCGGTTGATATTGTCTTCGGTATCGGCAATTTCAATGACTATAGGCAGATCGCTTGAAAGCTCGAGCAGGTCACTGGTATGAATAAGGCTTGCCTTCCCGAAACCGGTTATGCCGCGCAGAACGGTAATGCCGGCATATTGATGCTCCCTGAGGTAATTTGTTAAATATTTGTAAAGATTTTTGCCTTCATACTTATCGCTTTCACCGATAAATATCCTAAGCAGTGTTCCCGTGGATTCTTTTTGCATGATCTTTATTCCCGCATATGCAGGAACCCATTAATTTTAGCGTTAAAGTAAGTTTTGCGCCAGGAATTAAAAATCATTTTGTTATTACAGTACCACTATAAATAATAACAGATATTCGTTTTTATTTGTTGCGCGGTATATTACTTCGTAATCAGTACAGCCAGCTCTTTACCCGCATAAACCGCGGCAATACACAGAATAACATTCAGCGCTATGTTAAGAGCGAAGAGCATCATTTGACTTAGCTCCATCAGCCTGAAAGATTCATATGCAAAGGCTGACATTGTCGTGAATCCGCCGAGCATACCAATAATTATAAAATCCCGCATTTCAGGAGAAATATTCCTGCCAAGCGAAACGGAATAAATTATGAATCCCAAAATAAAACTGCCAAGTATATTAACAGCCAGAGTGCCGAAAGGAAATGAAGGCAGCAGGTTATTTATATAGCGCGATAGGAGGTACCGGGATACAGCCCCTATGAATCCGCCGACACCTATATATAGTATATTCAGCATTGTTCAAAAATATGAATATATGTGAGAATATTAAAGGGTCTTAATTGATTACACCCTGCAGCATCCGGGTGCAGCCTGATCGCGCAGTGACTTTTTCTTTGCAAATATAGCCAATGTTATCATATTTACAAAGAACCCGATAATTGCAATTCCGTTAAACATACCCGCCCACATTTTGTATGGCGCAATTCCAGGGAAAACGGTAATTACACGGAAGAGCAGTGTAATATTCAGCAAAATGTACCACAGGTATAACGATCTCCCGAAAGGGCTCATTCCAAGCTTCAGTACGGCAGGCAGAATTACAGGCGCATGTGCGAATATCATCATAAAGACGAAACCAAGAAAGAAAGCATGAAGCGATGCATCATAAAATGAACCAAAGTATGCGCCTAAAACAAAAAACAGGCCGGTAAATGCAAGCCATACATAACCTGTTATCAGCAGCAGGCCCGAATAGAAACTCTGGCCCGGTTTTTTAAGCGAGTGTTTTGCCATATCATATTTAAACAGCCATATTGCTGAGCCTATCATAGATAATGCAGAAAGCGAACTGCCAAGTGCTGAATGAAACGGGAGTAAGATGCCTGCAAAAAATACTGATATTAAAATTATCAGTGCAGACTGCTTAATAACTGTTCTCTTCAACAGAACAAAACGGGAAAGTTCGAGGCGCTCGCCCGTTATGGTCAAAAACAAAAATGCTATCCACCACATTACAACCGAAGGATAAAAGGAAGTGTTAAAAAGAACAGCATTGCCTATAAGATAACATAAAGCGCCTGCCATCATGATCAATATATGTATTCCTTTGTGCTTAACGTAAACCATATAATAGATACCTGTTAATCCTGCGGCTCCGAGTATCAGGAAAACATATGCAGTCTTTGGCATTGCCAGCAGAAAGAAAATAATACTGGCTGAATTTAAAGCTGGAACCAATAATGCAATTCTGTTCGGGTAACTTACGCTTCGCTCTATACAAATGAGTGTTCCTAAAAATGAGCCAACCATCAACGCACCGTGCTCGCCTGATGGCAGAGTCACAGGCAGGTTCCACCCTATGCGGAACCATCCGGAAAAGATTCCCGTAAGCAAACTTAACAGAACCAGCGGAAGTATAAATAAATGTTTGTTTTTCATTGTTTCAATACTTTTCTTCTGTACAATAATATAAAATATTCATATCAGTTCAATTGACTTATATCAAGTGAAAAACAGCTCCAAAACGGCAATTTAGGGATATAAATCATAAACTTTTTAAGCATTTATCATTTTTCCACGGGAATTACTGCGTTATTTTTGAAATGAAAGGAGGGCTTAAAACCATGTACCTTCTTCATAAAATTGATGTATGGTCAGAAAAACATCATCCGCTCTGGCTTGATTTCTTCCGCGTGCTGCTGGGTACAGTTCTTGTATGGCAGGCACTTTACTTTATTGTTAACAAAAGCGCAATTGTTCAGATAGTTGACCAGTACGGTTTTGGTTTTTATACCATGACCGCTGCGCATGCAATAATCGGGATCCACTTAGTGGGAGGATTACTCATTTTCTTTGGCCTGCTCACCAGATTTGCATCCGCTATTCAGCTTCCTGTCTTGCTCTGTAACATTATTTTTATCGTTATTCCAAACGGGTTCATGTCAATTAAATCCGAAGCGGAGTTGACGCTGATAGTTTTTGCGCTCGTTATACTTTTCCTGTTCGAGGGTTCTGGACATTATTCACTGGATAACTACCTGAAAACACATGACGAATAAGCAAACAGCGATATAGCAGGAAAGTGAGATTGCGAAATAGTCACACTGAAAAAAGTGTGCTTACTTTCATATCTGTTTTATGATGTTCTAAATAGGTTTGCATAATTATGCCTTCTTAACAGAATTATTTTGCTGCCCGGGATTTTTATATTCCTTTATAGAATTGAAACACTCTGCTTAAATTGTTAAACTTGTATAACCAAAGTTTATACAATGATAAAAACCACAGTGCTTATTCTTTTCCTTGCTACATATGTTCACCAGATCAGTTTTTCGCAGTGCTCCGATGCCGGAGTATGTACAATTGGCAGACACCAGGTAAATGAATCGGTTATAAAAAGCAATCATATATACATTGGTTTTGTTTACGGAGCAAGCGGAATAGAACCCGATATTAACGGAAATGCAAACGATCTTATTATCCCTTCCTTCAGGCTTGAAGCAGATCTTGATCTGAAAAATAATTTCAGGGTTAACGCGTCTCTTCCGTACTCATTTGTTTCAGGTCCTCTTGGCGAGAAGTACGGCCAGGGTGACCTGCAGGTGGTGTTTTCAAAGATGTTCAGGATAAAAAAGAAACACCTGCTGACATTTTTTGCAGGCGGAAAATTCGCAACCGGCAGCGTGAATTCAGATGACTCTCTGCCGCAGCGGTACATGCCCGGACTTGGCACCAACGATATAATCGCCGGCGCTGTTTACACAGGCGTTAATTATTTCTTTGGCGTTGGTTACCAAAAACCCTTTGGCAGAAGCGCCAATTACATCACGCGGCTTAAACGCGGCGATGATGTGTTTTTCCGCGCGGGATTTTTTGAAGAATTCAAAAAGGTGAGCATAAAAGCAGAAATACTGACAATACTCAGATTGCAGGAATCAAATGTGCTGAGCACAATTAACCCCGAGACATTTGTTGATGTATCAAACAGCAACGAAGCGCAGGTAAACCTGCTTGCAACAGCGGGCTATAAGTTCTCCGATGAATTAACAGGCACTGTTCAGGCCGCATTGCCATTTTTAAAACGCGATTATAATTTTGACGGACTTAAAAGAAAATTCACCATTGGCGTGGCGCTATCGTATAATTTTTGAGCCGGTTATTCTTCCCACCACGGTTTTTCATTTGCATTCATAGGCACAGGATCACTTGGTTTATCCGTTCCGGTAATCCTGCTTTCATAGCCGGCGCTGACAGTTATTTCATTTTCTGAAAGAGATTCCGGAAGTTCCGTCTGTAAATCCTTCATTTTTTTGGTAAATTCTTCAATGCTTATTTTACCGCTTTGATAGTCATCTGAAAGTTTTTTCATCTCCTCGCTTTTATCCCGGATATTCTTTTTGTTATCCTCATTTCCCGGGTTTCTGCTGAAAGAAACGGAACCTTTAAAAACTTTAAGTACATTTATAATTGCATCGCCCTCTTTCAGTATTTCAAAAGAGAAAATCGTCCCTTTTATTCTAATGCAGGCTCCATCAGTACAAACAGTAATGGTCTTTGGAAATGTAGGATTCCAATCAATACCAAGCTTACCTGCTTTTAATGTCATATTTATATTTGGAGGAGCTTTGCAGTAATCCTGGACCTCAACGTGTCCCCGTTCTCCTCCAAAGAACATATTTTCTCCGTCAGCCAACTGTGCAAGAATAAAGTCATTTCCTGTTTCCGTGGTCAAGGGTACTCCTACTAAAACCGTATCGCCCTCTTTAAGAAACCTTTTTTCATAAGTGGTAATTGTTTCAATTTTACCGCAAGTATTAATAGTTTCTTTTTTAGCAACAGTGCCCGTCACATTGCCGTTTACCAGCTTTACTTTCATCAGGCATGGATTTTCGGAACTCTTAAAGCTGAAATTGTTTTCATTAACCCCGTCAAATAACAACGAATCATGCGCGCTTGCAGAATATTTTAATTGTTTATTTGGCTGGGAATAAATACATACAGGAACCAAAAACAAAATAAATAGAAACGTAGTTGTTTTCATATTTAATCAAAATTATTTTAATAAAATTAATTTTTTTGTTTCGGAGTAACTGCTGGAGGATAGCCTGTAATAATAGACCCCGGATGAATGATCTGATGCATTCCAGTTAACCTCATATGTACCGGGCGAGAGCTGCTGGTTCACAAGTACGGCAATTTGCCTGCCGAGGTTATCGTAAATAGTTAACAATACCATGTCCGTTCTGCTAACGGACGCTACGGGAATGCTGAATTTTATTTTTGTTGAGGGATTAAAATGGTTTGGATAATTTTGCCAAAGAGAAAACTCAGAGGGGTTATTATTATATATAGGCTGAACATTTGTAATTGCACCGCCGTTAGTTGTTTTTAAAATCATAGCGCCGGCACCTATTATGTATCCTGTATTTATATCGGTAAAAGTTATGCCATATGCCGCATTGTTTGTCCCCGCATCCATATTTGTCCAGTTCACCCCGCCGTTGGTGGTTCTTTTACAAATTGCCTCTCCATCCCAAAGTCCCGCGCCATAACCGGTATTTGAATTTACGAAAAAGATAGACCTGAAGCTGCCCGCTAGTGTATTTACAAGAAACCAGTTTGCGCCGCCATTGGTTGTCTTCAAAAGGTTACCCTGGCTGCTGGATAAATATCCGGTATTCAGATCGGTGAAAAAAATATCACTAATGCCCTGGGTGGCACCAGTGATTTGCTGAACCCAGTTCAACCCTGAATTTGTTGTAGTAAGTATGTTCAGTGAATTTGTAAGTATGTAACCGGAGTTCGCATCTTTAAAGTATATCTTACCGAATGTTTCTGCCGCAAATCCCGTATTGAAAGCCTGCCAGTTAGCGCCTGCATTGGTTGTTTTAATTATTAACCCTCCCGTTTGAGAGGCGCCAAATCCGGTGTTTGGATTCACAAAAACAAAACTTGGAATTTGTCCCGCAACACCTGTGGTAAGCGGATTCCAGTTCGCGCCGCCATCGGTTGTTTTATGAATAATATTATTCGAAATTGAAAGATACCCGGTGTTGTTATCTGTGAACTGAAGACAGCCGATGTTTGCTGAAACGGGCGGTGTTAATAATTCCCAATTTGCGCCAGCGTTGGTTGTTTTTAAAAGTTTGCCGAGATATAGACCCACATAACCTGTATTAGCTGAAGGAAAACTTATGGTAAAACCTGTTGTATTTGTTCCGGCAAACTGAGGTGACCAGTTTACTCCTCCGTTAGTTGTTTTTAACTGAGTGCCGTAAGCACCGTTAATAAAACCGGTATTTATATCAGTGAAGAATACAGATTTTAAGCTGTTGTTATTTGCTTCAGAAAGTATGCTTACACTCCAGTTTAACCCGCCGTTTGAAGTTGAAATGAATCTTGAGTTATCTGATACCGCATACACGTTTTGCTGGTCAACTGCGTGGACTTTATTAATTGATTGAGTAATTCCGGTTGTTAAAATACTCCAGTTTACTCCGGCATTTGTTGTCTTCACTATTTTACCCTGAAATCCGCCTGCAAAGCCGTTATTGATATCCGTAAAGCATATTGAATTTAGCGGAGTAGCAAGTCCGGTAGGCTGTACGATCCAGTTCACCCCAGAGTTAGTGGTTTTGTAAACATCCCCCGAGCCTGCTGAAATATAGCCCGTTAAAGCGGATGTAAAGTATATTCCATTCAAATTAGCAATTGTTCCAAGGTTCATTGTATTCCAGTTTAAGCCTCCGTTAGTTGTCCGCATGAATAATCCAACACTTCCGCAAACAAATACATTGTTTGCATCAAATGAAAAAATTGCGTTAACTGTGCCGCCGGTTGCGGAGTCTGAAATATTCCAGTTGACGCCCCCGTTTATGGTCTTTAGTATTACCCAGCGGTTAGATCCGCCGCATATAAAACCAGTGCCTGCATTTATGAATGAAACGGATCTCAGGTCTATGGTTGTTGGTGAGCCCTGGCTTACCCAGTTTACCCCGCCGTTTGTAGATCTTAAAATTGTACCGTAATTTCCAACACTGTATCCAATACCACCTGAGAACTTAACATCATTTAAAGTATTGCATTGAGGCACGGGATTTTGTGTTACCCATACCGGCTGAGAGCGTGTACTGTTAAAAAATATAAGGACTAAAAGTACAATTAAACAATAATATTTTCCTGAAAGCAGTTTATTTTTCATGTTTGATAAATTTAACTTTTCTGGTTATTTAATCAATATCATTTTCTTTGTTTCAGAAAAATCCCCGGCCGTTAATCTGTAATAATATATCCCCGTTGAAAGTTTACTTCCTTCAAAATCTGCTTCATATATTCCGGGCGAGAGTTGTTGATTTACAAGTACGGCAACTTCTCTGCCAAGGTTATCAAAAATAGTTAACAACACTATATCCGTCAGGCGAACGGATGCCTGAGGTATGCTGAACTTTATCTTTGTAGTTGGGTTAAACGGATTCGGGTAGTTTTGTGATAATGAAAATTTTTCCGGAATTCCGGAATAGAGATTGATCAATCCAACCGTATTTCCTGATGGATCGCGTTTGTAATATATTTCCCGGTTGCCGTCTCGTTCATCTGTCCAGATAGTATGAACGGCGGAGCCGCTTACATATATTGACGGAATTTCTGATACAGCGGTGTTATTGGTAAGTCTGGTATCTGCACCCCATGTTAAGCCCGCATCGGTGGAACGCTTATAGTATATTTCATAATTGCCGTCACGATAGTCCTGCCATACAAAATGAGCACTCTGAGATGAAATAAATATCAACGGGTATGCAGGGTCAGCGGGATTTGCCGTAATGGGTGTCTCTGCACCCCATGTTGTGCCGCCATCGGTTGAGCGTTTTGAGTAAACCCTCCAGTTCCCGTCCCTGTTGTCCATCCATACGGTTATTAAAACAGAACCGTCAGCTGAGATTGAAGGATCACCGGAATCAAAGATGTTATTCACAAGTCTTGTATCCGCTCCCCAGGTCAATCCGCCATCAGTTGAGCGTTTGTAATATATTTCATAGTTGCCGTCACGGTTATCCCTCCATACAACGTGAACTGCCGAACCAATTGTTTTAACTGAAGGCGTAAGTGAAAACGATGCGTTTGTCGTCAGTCTTGTTTCAGGTCCCCAGGTTGTCCCTCCATCAGATGAACGCATGTAATATATCTCGTAATTTCCTTCGCGGTTATCTGTCCATACAACATGAACCGCAGACGCTGATACGGAGACTGAGGGAAATTCCGAATAAGAAGAGTTATTGCTGAGCCTTGTATCAGCTCCCCAGGAAGAACCACCATCAGTTGAGCGTTTGTAATATATTTCCCAATTGCCGTCACGGTCATCTATCCAGATCACATGTAACATTTAACCGGAAACAGACAGCGAGGTATTCCATGAAGCTGACGAATTGCTTGTAAGCCGCATATCTGCGCCCCAGTTTGTGCCGCTATTGGTTGAGCGTTTGTAATAGATCTCATTGTTGCCGTCACGAAGATCGGTCCATACAACGTGCACTGAATTGCCATCTGCGGCTACGCTTAGTGAGTTGTTGTAATATGTTGATGAATAGGCTGAGTTATTTGTCAGCCGTACATCAGTCTGCCATTGGGAGGGAATTTCAAAACAACAGAGAAATATGGTTAACACAAAAATTGTTATGAATTTCATCTTATTATCCTTTAGTTTACTATTTAACAAGTGTTAGCTTCTTTGTTTCAGAAAAGCCGCCTGCGGTTAATCTGTAATAAAAAGTTCCGCTGGGCAGTCCGTTACCTTCTAAATCCACTTCATAAGTTCCGGGCTGGAGCTGCTGACAAACAAGTGTTTTAATTTGTTTTCCCAGAATATCGTAAATAATTAACGATACCATATCCGTTCGGATATTGGACCCTGCGGGAATTTGGAATTTGATCTTTGTTGACGGATTGAATGGATTAGGATAATTTTGTCCGAGGCTGAAACCCTGTGGTATTTCAGAGGAAATTTGCTGAATACCGATTGGCGTGCTGCGGGAATTATAGTTAATGGTTTTTGAGCTTGCAAAAAGTGTTCCGTTGAAAGAAAGAGTTGAATAAACTATTTCAAACACAGGATATTTTTTCCCGGGGACGAACCATACATACGAGGTATTGGTTGTAATTGTCACAACCGGTGTACCGGGGTTGGAAGAATCTTTAGTGGTAATAATATATTTCACCCTTAGAGCATTTGCAAATGAGCCAACAGGCAGATTGATGGTTCCCCATGCGTCTGCTGTTACAGTAGTTGAGCCCGTTCTTACTGTTGGCGTCCCGTTGGCAACATAACTGCACCCGAAGTTATCGGTGAAAGTTGAGTTAAAAGAAAACGGGTACTGCATGAATAACTGCGGATCTGTATATGGCACAACCAGCCCGGGTCCGCCGCTGCCGTTAAACAGTATGTTTGCAGCTGATGTGGTGAAATATGTGTATGATGAATTATCGTTTGTTGATGCCGTGTTTGATGATGTGAACTGCGCAGAGTACGGTGTGGAAGACGATGTTACAAAATGAATATCGCTGGTATCTATCTTTGTTAAGTTCAGAAAGCTCCACACCTGGTTTGCTCCTGCCGGACCCTGTGAAATATTTGTTGTATCGCAGATAGCGTATGAATCAATATCGCCCGGTACCGGATTATACTGGTTTGTCAGCGTAAGCTGCGAAAAAGAGATTTGTGCTGATAATATTATTAAAAAAGTAATTATGGTTTTCATTTTCTTTATCTTTATAATTTTTTACAGAATAAATTTGATACCTGAATATATAAACCAGTTGCGTGCCTTTACAGAGCTTACATAACTGTTCGCGGAACTTTTCTCTATCATATCGTTCAGGCCGCCATGTTCATACTTAACTCCCAGCAGGGCACCCAAAAACCTGTTGAAAAAATAATTGCCCTGTACCGTTGCCACTATGCCAAGATCGATATTGCTCAGCTGGTAATACTGGTTCTTTTCCTGCGAGAGAAGTATGCCAACATAAGGACCTGCTGCAAGATCAACCTGTATTTTTTTTCCCACATCAAAATTGAATGCGAACATAAGCGGAATGTTGATGTAATTCGCGCTTTCCTGCTGAGAGCCACCGGTTGAAAATCCTTTTGATGAATAATTAAATCCTGTTCCGAGCGCAATACCTAACAGGTTAAAATTTACGTTTACGCCGATCATAGGACCAGTTTTTGAATTTGCATTGCTGAGCCCGGTAGTATCACCGTTAACATCAAACTGTGTGTTTGATATTCCGATACCAAAAATGACATCAAGGGTTAACCCAAATAGGCTGCTGCCAAGCCCGCGCTGTTTGCTTTGCTGCTTGTTCATCATTTTCTCATAGTCTTTTGACTGTTGGAAATAAACCTTCATAAGGCTATCGCGCATTTTTGTGTAGTTTACTGTATCGCTGTAACTTTTGTGCAGGCTGTCATTTTGCGCATGAAGCTGTTCTGCGTTAACAGCAAACAGCATAAGCACAATTATAAAACAGTTTGTAAAAATCCCGCCGTTAAACAATTTGTTTTTGTTATACATTTGGCTGCTCCTCTTTTTAATTAAATTTTATATTACTTTTTTATATGTACTGAATACAGCTTTATTGCCGCCCTTATGACTTTATCCTGTGTGCCGTTTAAATGCAGCTGTATTTTTTTGATCATATTATGCGTTGATGGTTTAAGTCTGTACCCTTTGGAAACCGTTGAATTGGTGATCTTCCCTGTTCTCATATTATTTTTTCCCGGAAATGATTTGTGCACTTTTTTGTGCACATCCATATAAAACTCTGTACAAACATATCTCCCAAAGGAGCGTGAATACAAAGAGAAATTATCTTCCAACTAAGCAAAATCCGTATTTCTAAGAGGTGAATTTGTGTTGATTTTGTTGATTAAATTGATGATTTTCAGTAAAAGGACTAAGCAGGAAAATGAAGGAAATAAGGCTCATTGAGACCCTGAAAACGTTCAGCAAAAGCGAGTGGAAGCAGTTCGAAAAATTTGCTGCCTCCCCCTTTTTTAATAACGGCAGAAATTACATTCCCTTTATAAAACAGCTTCAGAAATTTTACCCGGAATTTGATAATGATAAGTTAACTTACGAATACATTCACAAAAAACTGTACCCGGGGAAGAAATTCAATAAGCAGATGATGTGGAATCTTGCATCTGAGCTTGAGAAGCTTTCAAAAGAATTTATGCTTCAGCTTGGCCTGAAGGAAAACAAGCTTGAGAGATTCAGGATACTTTTCGGGGAGCTTCTTAAGCGGAAGCTTGATAAACAGAACCTGAAGGAAATTGAAACTGCTGAAAAACTGCTGGATGCCAAAAAAACGGGACCGGATCATTTTTACTCTGGCTGGGTTATTGAAGAAAGTAAAACAGAATACTGGATCACAATAAAAGGCAGGCAGGATATTGCCCTTATAAATATTGTTAAAGGTGTTGAGTATTTCATCCAGAAAATGTTCGCTGATATTGCGGTACAGGTGTGGGACCTTCATGTTTTTGGCAGGATGTACAATTCAAGCCCCGGCTCCAAAACAGCATACGGGTTTTTCACAAAGCTTGATCTTGAAAAGATCGTAATTCATGCCGAGGAAAACAATTTTTCGTTCGCGCCGGTGTTAAGGTTTTATTATAATAAAATTATGTCTGCTGTTGATGAGGATAATGAGATGTATTTCTTTGAAATGAAGAAATTCTTTGAAGCAAACAGCGATCTGTTTGATATTATGGAGCAGAAGAATATTTTGATAACCCTTGCCAATTACTGCGCAAATAAAATGCGGCTGGGCAATGAGTTCTACTTTAAAGAGCTTTTTGAAATAAATAAAATGCGTCTTGAAAAAAGAACCGATACATTCCTGAACGGGAGAATAAACAAGGCTCTGTATCACCAGGTGCTAAGGAATGCGCTTGCAGTGAATGAAATAAAATGGGGTGAGGATTTTATAAAGGAATATACTCCAAAACTAAATCCGGAGTTCCGCAAACCCATGGAAGCGCTGGCGCTTGGCTATCTAAATTTTGTTAAAAAGGATTACAGGAAAACTTTATATCATATCAACAGGGTTGAATTTATTGATATACGTGATAAGCTTCATACAAGGATACTTTCAGCGAAATCATATTATGAGCTTAGAGAAACCGAATTGCTGCTGCATTACATAGATTCATCAAAGCATTTTATCAGCGGAAACGAAGCTATTGAAGAAGAAACACGGGAAGCGTATCTGAAATTCTTTAAATATTTAGAAAGACTGGTACACTGCAGCGAAAGTAACGAGAGCAATACCTTAGAGAAATTGAAAGAAAATATTGGTGAAGATAAAGCTTTAAGATTAAGACACGGAAGCTGGTTTGGCGAAAAAATAGAAGAGCTGGAGACAGCAGTAAAAAAGGAAAAATAAAAAAGCAAAAAATCTTTCAATAAATAGAGCACGAAAACTTGGATAATTTATTATTAAATAAAAAAATTTACAAAATCGCAGGAGTAATTTTTGCAATATTCTTTTTTATTTCCTGCTCCAAGCAGGATGTTAAATCTGATAACACAAACAGAACAATAAATAAAACTGATTCGACCCTTTCAAACAAAGTTACTTTAACGGAGAGCCAGAAAAAAGTACTTGATGGTGCAAAGAAGTGCCTTGAGGCGAAGTTCAGCTATGATATGACGATGGGCTACTATGTATGTACATATAAAGATGGTGAAAATACAGGCTCGAAAGTTTTCCCCGGTGGTGATGTTGCCCCTGATATGGGCGTATGCACCGATGTTATAGTCCGCGCTTTGCGCTGGGGCGGGGTGTGTGACCTGCAGGAAGAGGTTTACAACGACCTGAAGGCAAACTGGAGCGATTACCCGATGTCGAGATGGTCAGCTAAAAAACCCGACCCGAACATTGATCAAAGACGCGTACCTGTTTTAATGATTTGGTTTGCAAAGTATTGGCAGGAGTTATCAATTGAAAACGACTTTCAACCGGGTGATGTTGTTGCGTGGGATATGAATGGTGATGGCTGGGGTGATCATATCGGAATAGTCTCAGACAAATCAGTAAGTGGAGCCCCTTACCTCATACATAACTTTCCTGACCCCGGTTATGTAGCAGAAGAAGATGTGCTACATGAGTGGACTATTATTGGACATTATAGAGTGAAATAGCGGGATAGTGAGTTAGTGAGATAGCGAAATGAACAAAAAACCTTTAAAATATATATTATATTTGTAATAACTGAAAATTATTCATAAAATCCTATGAATAGAATTATTATTGTAATTTACGCCCTGATATTACTTTCATTAAATTGTTTTGCACAATGGGAACAGAGCTCCACCGGAATGAAATTCGGCAGTGTATTTTCCTTAATAATAAAAGATAATTACTTGATTGCTGGTTGCGTTTCAATATCAAGTGGAATGGGAAACATATATACCAGCTCTGATAACGGAAATACATGGAAATGCTCCAATTTGAAAGGGATCAGCATTAAATGTTTGACACAGAAGGATCAGTTGATATTTGCCGGAACAGATTATAACGGAGTTTATTATTCATCAAACAATGGCATTAACTGGCAGCAAACCAATCTGACTGATAAGTCTATATGGACTATTGCTTCAAGCGGCAACAGGCTGCTGGCATCTTCGCAGACGGGGCTATATACTTCTGATGATAACGGAATAACATGGAGTTATGATTCAACATTCATAGCAAGGTATTTAAGAGCAGATGGAACGAATAATGTTTTTGCAAGCAGAAATACAGGATTATATTTTTCAGGAAACAATGGCCAAACATGGATACATACAAGTTTAACTGTACCAGCAATCGAAGCAATAGATGTGAAAGATAATTATATATATATTGGAAGCCAGGGTGGAGTTTACCGTTCAACAAATTATGGAATTAACTGGAGTTATTCTGGCTTAAATTTTACCGTCTTTCCTTCAATAATAGGAAAGAACAATTATGCATTTGTGGGGACGGGCGGTTTCGGAGTTTACCGTTCTACAAACTACGGAGCATCATACCAGCAAACGACTGTACGTAATGGAACACCTTATGCTTTTGCAGTTAAAAATGATACTATATTTGCTGGATTTTCCGGAATGGGAGTTCTATACTCTGCAAATAATGGTGATACATGGATACAGACCGAAATGCACAATCTAAAAACACTTTCACTTGGCAAATCAGGGAATAATCTTTGTGCCGGCAATTATGATAATGGTATTTATATTTCAACCAATAACGGAACAGACTGGATTTACAGGGATTCTTCTTATTATAGTGTACACTCATTTTTGAATAATGATAACATTACATTTGCGGCTACTGTTGGGGGTGGAATTTACTACACTGCAAATTCAGGATTTAACTGGATTAGAATTGGTTCTCCATCGAATGATGTTTACAGCATTGCTTTGGAAAATAGTGTATTATATGCCGGGACAGAAAGCTCAGGTATATACAGATCAACCAATACTGGAAACAACTGGGTCAGGATAGGTTTGAATAACTGCAAAATAAATTCTTTACTTGTTAAAAACGAAAATATATATGCAGGATACGCAAACAATAACTTAGGCACCCGGGGACTTGTAATTTCTACAAATTTTGGGAGAAGTTGGAGAAATACAGATCTTTCAGGTCATACCATATTATCACTTTTGTACTTTAATAATTCAGTTTTTGCAGGGACAGACAGCTCAGGAATATTCAGATCAACAAATAGCGGCGTTAACTGGATACAGGTTAATCTGAATAATACGGATATTAATTGTATTATTGATATAAACAATTATCTAATTTGCGGTACAGGAAGAGGAGTTTATTATTCCAGTAATTCAGGCAATGACTGGATATATCTAAACAATGGTTTGGATAGCCAGAGAGTATATTCATTAATGATCTCTGGAAATTATCTGTTTGCAGGTACCGAAGCTAATGCAGTATGGAAACTGGATGTTTCGCAAATAATAGGCATAAATCCTATTAACACCGAAATTCCCCTTATTTATAAGCTTGATCAAAACTATCCTAACCCGTTTAATCCGCTTACTAAAATTAATTTTGATATTCCTAAGAGCAAATCATTTGATGAAACAGTTTTGCTGCAGGTTTATGATGCATCAGGGAGGTTAGTTCATACAATAATTAATCAAAAAATGGTCCCTGGTAAATATGCTGTTGGTTTCGACGGCAGCAATCTTTCAAGCGGTGTTTATTTTTACACTTTAGAAGTTGGTGATTTCAGGGCTTCAAAGAAAATGATTTTGATCAAGTAATCCTTTCCATCAGCCATTTTTTGTGAATTACGTTTTTTACTTGCAGTAAACTTTCCTTTAATTCATCGGCAGCATTTGAGTTCTTGCCTGTGCTTAAACCAGGTAACTTTAGATAAAACGAATAGAAGTTCCTGTACTGTTCATTGAACATCGGGTTCATCAGGCTTTCTTTCTGTATAAAATGCCTGAATGAATCAGCCGCAGAAATTGCCTGCTCAATTAATCCCGCATCGTAGTAAAGCCTGAGCTGAAGGGATCTAAGATGTAATTTGTATGAAACTGTTTTTACATTCCTTATTTTTGATAAATGATCAAGCGCATCATCGTATTTGCCGCGTTTGCTCAATAGCTCGGCCATAGAATAATTTATCCAGAAATTCTGTTCTTCGGGGCCAATCTTCGGGCCGTATTCTTTAATGAACTTCTCCGCATCGTCAATTCTGCCAAACTCAATATAAGTGCTGAAGAGATTATTATACCTGTTGTTATCAAAATAATCATCTTCATCAAAAGAGGTTATCCCGTTACCCAGCCCGAACAAAAGAATTTCAAGTTTTTCTTCAAGGAATTTTTCATCTTCAGTCAAATAATAATTTTTATGGCAGAAGTTTATTATTATGGAAATAATATTAAAACAGTCTTTATGTCCCAGCTCTTTGTATGATTCATAAAACGCAATCTTCAATTTGTAAAGATCTTCAATGTTATTATTTTTCAGTAAAAGTACTCTCAGGTATGTCATATTAAGAGTCGGAAATTCCAGGTATTCAGGGTTTTTTTCGAGGAACGAAATTATCTCATCCACAAAGATAAGTTTAGGCGTATAATTAATTATCTGGCTCTGATTGAGATGGTAGAAATGATCTGCAAGCATTCTTAATAAAAAGTAATATGTCAGATACTTCTGTTCATCGTACAGGTGCTCAGAGGGCATCTTATCTTTACTTGCGGAAAAACTGGTGCTGTAGATATATTTTCTGTAAAAAGACATGTAATACTTTCCCAGGTAATCATCGGGACCATCTGGTTTAATATTATCGGCTTCTTTTAATCCTTCCTTAAGTATTTTTTCCGCAAGTTTTTTATTATCAGGAAGCATCATCAGCTGATCGAGCAGGAATTTTTTCTTTAGCAGTGTATCTTTTTGGTAGCCTTTAAACGAAAGATATTCTTCGGCCAATTGCTGAAGGTTTGACATCAGAACCCTGAAAAAACCATCATTGAATTCTGTTTTACCAAAAATCTTCTTATAGACATATTTCTTTTCAAGTTTTTCTGCAGCAAAATCCGGATGCTGCTTCCGGATATACTCAAATAGTGATACAAGGGCTTTGTTTGTGTTGAAATATGGTGATTTAACAAAGCTGCTGAGCTCTTTAAGCTGCTGCTTATCGAAATTTTTTAGTAATAAAATCAGGCTGCTGCTGTTCATAACCCCTATATAATATTAGCGTTAGCTGTGTTTTGACTATTTTTGTTATTCTGTTTCCAAAAACATTTTCATATTATATTCCACTTCCCCGAAATCACTAACATTTCAAACATCTTTGTTTACGTAAATATAATAAAAAATATAGATTAATGAACAATCCATGTAATTTTTATCCAAAGTTTTCTGTAACAAATTTCATTTAATTTCTTTGATTTAACACCGCATGTTGATGTAATTTTGAAGCAATAAAAAAAATTTTAAAAACATAAATTTATATATCATGATAAGTCCAAGAGATGCGAACAATTAAAATTTTTACTATTCAAATAAGCTGAATTGATCTTAAATAGCTGAATTAATCATAAAGAATGAAAACTTAATAATACAGAAAAATGAAATCATTAATAATTATTCTGGAATTTCTGATAATTTCTTCTTCCATTTCTCAGTGGCAACAAATAAACAGCGGAATATCCGGAACTGTAGTCAGAGGGATAACTTCAAACGGTCAGTATTTATTTGCTGCATCTGACGGCTATGGAGTGTATCGATCAACAAACCAGGGAAATAACTGGGTAATGGTAAATTCGGGGATAACCAATAACAGTCTCTGGGCGCTTCGGGAAATATCGGGGATCTTATTTGCGGGATCGTTTTCGCCAAATTCAGTTTCCCGTTCATCAAATAACGGGGATAACTGGACAAATTTAGGTTTAAGCAGTATAAGAAATTTTATTTCCCACAACAATTATATCTACGCAGTTGACTGGAGCAGCGGAGTTTACAGATCTACGAATTCAGGAAATACATGGATTTCGGTTAATTCAGGCATTTCAGGAGGTGGTTTTTGGCCGATAATTTCAGCAAACGGTATCTTATATGTTGGAGGCGCATCCGGTGTTTTTAAGTCTACTAATAACGGGGATAATTGGGTTAACTCAAATTCAGGTTTAAATGCCGGGAATGTTTACTCGCTTGCGGAATTATCGGGTGATATTTTTGCAGGTACCTTATACGGAGGAGTATACAGATCAACAAACTCTGGTAATAACTGGAGCGTTTCCAATACAGGTATGGGAAACCTGACAGTTTACGCTCTTTATAAAACAGGCAGCATTCTTGCTGCCGGGACATCAACTAATGGAGTTTATTTTTCTTATGATAACGGCAGTACCTGGTCATTCAGCAATCAGGGCCTTACCTCAACAAATGTAACAGAACTGTACTGCGATAATAACTACATATATGCAGGAACGCTGGGTGGAGGCATTTGCAGAAGACCTTTAACCGAGGTCATGTCAATTGTTCCAGTTTCCAATGAAGTACCGGAAAATTTTTCACTTTCGCAAAATTATCCGAACCCGTTCAATCCCGTTACAAATATCGGCTTGAAGATAAAGGAACCCGGGTTTGTATCACTTGTTGTATTTGATGCAGCAGGCAGGCAGGCAGCAATACTGATCAATGAAGTACTTAAAGCGGGGATATATAATGTTGATTTTAATGCGGCAGATCTCCCTTCGGGTATTTACTTTTACTCTCTGAATACAGGCGGTTTTAAAGATACAAAAAAAATGATATTGGTAAAATAAACATAAATTAATATTAAATATGAGCTCATACTTTGATAAATTATCTGAATATTATAAATCAGATCAGGCAGAAAAAGATAAAAAAAGATTTGAAAAACAGGCTACTAACACTTTTATCTCAACGGCAATTATTCTTGGAGTTGTTTTTTTGCTGATCGTTGTAATAGTAATTATTGCCGGTATACAATCTGTATTCGGGTAAAGATCGCGCTATTATTGTATACCAATGAATGTGTTGACGTGTACCCGACATTCGTCAGGTGAATATCTGAAGACTTTCAGCCTGATGCCACAGAAGAAGGGGAGGAGTAAGAGTCCGTGTTATACACGGACTTTTTTATTTACCCCTAATGATTTATCTTGCGTGTAATTAATACTATTTATGCAAGATAGATCTGCGGGAGTATCACCGGCAGGCGGCAGCACGCCTGCATCACAACAATCTTTAGCGAAAGGAATAATTTCAGCGCTGGTTGGACTCTTTTTCCTCTCGCTCATTGCAGTATGTGTTAAACTTGCCGGTAAAACAGGTGCGCAGCTTGGCTGGATTGTATTTATGCAGTACACTGCTGCTTTCGTTCTTTCGCTGCTGCTTAGCTTTAAAGAAAAATTCCGAAACATCAGGCCGGCTAATTATCCCCTCGAGATATTGAGAGGTTCTGCAGGTGTTATTTCATTCCTGTTATTTGCTGCGGCAATGACCGAGATACCGATGGTGGATGCATCACTGCTTCAGAATACGGCTCCCATTTTTATTCCGATAATTGGTCTAGTGTGGCTTAAGGATGTTGTTGAAAAAAGAATATGGCTTGGCATATTGATCGGGTTTATCGGGATAGTCCTTATAATAAAGCCGGATGGTAATGTTTTTAAGGTGGGTGATCTTATAGGGCTGGCATCGGGAATCTTACTGGCAATAAGTTATGTTGCAATGAGAATAATCACAAAGTCAGACGGATTCAAAACCATACTGTTCTATTTTTCCCTTTCTGCAATGATACTTTCTTTACCGCTTGGAATAATATACTGGTCAAATCCGCCGATTGAAGGCTGGCTGTATTCTCTGGCTGGCGGTGTTCTGCTTGTCGCATATCTGAATATGCAGCAGTATTCATACAGACACACTGAAGCCTCAAAGTTAAGCCCGTTCAATTATTTTGTAGTTATATATATAGGCTTAATGGATTGGTGGCTTTTTGGGAACGTGCCCGATACACTTACTATTATTGGTATAGCAGTGGTAAGCATTGGCGGAATTATTGCCATACTTAAACATGAAGAAGGCAAAAAAGAGTTGCAGCACAGCTGGCATTAGGCTATTTCCGGAACGGAGTTTGTAATTAAAACAACTACATGAGCTTCCTTATTATAACTATAGCAATATGTTCATTCCAGGCTTATTTTTGAGGTGTGATATCGTTGCTTTATTCTTTTTTGCCGTTTGTAATTGCTTAAGATTATTTTGCATGCAATGATATCCTGTGGTCAGTTTCGGGAATGTTTCTAAGATTTGCGTGCGATTAAAAATTACTCCCCCGTGAATCGGTCTTAAAGCCACTATCATCCAGTCCAAATCACCGCAGGAAAGTACATCTCAAACCAGCCTTTATTATAAATTTAGACAGGCTAATTTTTTCAAATAAACTACGTCTTCATATGAAAACTCTTTTCATTATATTTTTGGCAGTAACTGTTTATACATCATTATACTCACAAAATATTACAAACAAGCTAGGTACCAACGGAAACTATATTATTACCGATGCTACCGGTACACCAAGGTATTTTATAGTAAATAAAACTACGGGCAATGTAGCTATTGGCACCAGTGTATTTGATGCGGCAAACCCGGAAAAATTCCTTGTTGATTGCGGCACAACAAGCTCTGTTAACGCCATATATACTAAAGGCACCATCAATAACTATTTTCAGTTTAATATCCGGAACCTTTCAAACGGCTCACAGGCATCCTCAGATATAGTAGCTACCGCTGATAACGGAACAGAAACCACCAATTATGTCAATATGGGTATAAATGGTTCCGGGTATGTGTGGGAACCCTGGAACCCGGTTGAGCTAGGCAAACCCAACGACTGTTATCTGCTGGGTCACGGAAATGACCTTTTGATCGCGAACAGTAATTCAACCAAAGATATTATTTTTATGTCTGGCGGTACAATGCAGTCAAATGAAAGACTCCGGATAAAATCGAACGGAAAAATAGGCATAGGTGTAAATAATCCTTCCCAGCTTCTTACCCTAAGCGGCGGCGCATATAGTAACGGCTCATCATGGTCTAACTCATCGGATAGCACTCTTAAACGTAATATCGAAACTTTAAACAAATACGGGCTGGCAGAGCTTATGAAGATCCGCCCGGTATCGTACTATTATAAAAATGATTCTACTAATAAACTTGAAATCGGTTTTATTGCACAGGAATTGAAGAACATTATCCCGGAAGTGGTTTCAGGAGAAGAAGGCAGCATGGGAATAAGTTATGGCAACATGGTTCCGGTGCTTGTTAATGCTATTAAGGAACAGCAGAGTGAAATAAACAGAATGAATGACGATATCAGAATGCTGAAGGAAATTAACAAACCACAGGAATCATCTGTTGGCAGTTATAGCAGAGAAAACATCTACCACATTTTGCTTGCATTGGCAGCAGGTATCATTATTACACTGACAGTAAAAAGAAAAAAGCGAACAGAAGTTAATTAATATAGAAAACATGAAACTTCTAAATGTACTTTCGGTATACATTACTTTAACTTTATTCTGTTTCACCTATTCACAGAGCATAATTATTGATGAAGGCGCAGAGATCATTGTCAGCTCAGGGACTGATATTTGCGCAACAGCATGGGGAAACATATCAGGTAATGTAACAGGATCGGGTACGCAATGCGGAGGGGTTCTTCCCGTTCTTATGATCTCGCTGAATGCGTCCGTTGAAAACTTCCGTGATGTGAGAATAGGCTGGGTAACCGCTTTGGAAATTAACAACAAAGGTTTTGAAGTAGAAAGAAATCTTAACGGCACTGAGTGGAAAAAGGTTGGCTGGATTACAGGAAATGGCAATGTTACCAATCAATCAGTTTACAGTTATATTGATAAAAAACTTGATATTGGAACCTACTATTACAGGCTGAAACAAATTGATTACAACGGAAACTTTGAGTATTTCCAGGTAAATGAAACTATCCGGATAAATTCACCGGGACTGTTTAATATATCACAGAACTATCCAAATCCGTCCAATCCGGTCTCAACAATTGAATACCAGATCCCGGAGGTTTCTAAAGTGAGTTTGAATTTGTATGACGTAAAAGGAAGCAAAGTAAAAGAACTTGTAAATCAAAATCTGGAACCTGGTTACTACAGTATAAAGTTTGACGGAAACAGCCTGGCCAGCGGCGTTTACTTTTACACAATAGTTGTACAGGCTCCCGGTATCAGTTATTCTGAAACAAAAAAAATGCTTCTGATAAAATGATTTCTCTTTAACGTTTTAGTCATTAAACCACAGGTTTTAAAAAGTTAGTATTGAAACATGAGCCAGATCAGATCTATAAGTATCGCAGTATTAACAGCCTTGTTCTTTTTGTGTTTGCTTGCAATGAGCATCCAAAGCATGACAGCCCAGAATGACGATCTTGCTGCAAAAGACAGTGAAATTGCAGATCTAAAACATGAAATTGAAATACTTAAAAGCGAACGGGACCTTAAGAAGGCGGGCTTAAATCAGTATGCAGTAAATGTTCTTATTCTTTTACTGTTTTCAGCAGCCACAGGGTTGATATCAGCTTACTTTGTTAAAAAAAGAACAAGGTCTTTTTGTCATTGCAATAACAGGCGCATGAAACAGTTAAAGAAAATAGCCCCGGAAAATAAAAAAGCAGCATTGGTTTGATTTTTTATGTGAATTCAATTGCTTTTTCCAGCAGCCAGGTCTTGTGAGGTGTATCGGTATTTTTTATTTCAGCATTCAACTCTTCCGCAGAATAAATAACTTCGCTTTTACCCGCCTTCATATCTTTCATTGAAAGCAATCTAAGTATAAAATTCAGAAAATTTAAAAACTTGTTCTTTTTCTGATGGGAGATTTTCGTATCATTTTGGAGAAAATGTTTAGATGAATCGATCAAATATCTCATTTCTTCAAGATGCCCCAGTTCGTAAGCGGTAATAATTTCCCATCCTTTAATGTTAAGCTTGCTTGAATGGTTGGTGTGCTTTATCTTAGAAAGATACCCCAGTACTTCACCAAAGTTTTTCAGTTTTATATTATATTCAATTAAAGCATGAAAGTAATAATTCTCCCTTGCTTCCGGTTCAAGCATTTCTTTATATTTTTCTATGAAATATTTTGCCCATTCAAACTCACCCGAATTTACGGCAACACCTGAAACATTTTTATAAAAAGCCCCGTCAATATTTTTTACACGGTCAATGCTGTAAATATTGTTATCAATCATAAAGCGGTAAATTTCATATTCAGTTTTCGTGAATTCACTTAATCCTTCGTCTGCTTTTTTAACGCAATAATTTGCCAGGGCAATAAAAAAGTTATATTTCAGCTCACTTCCCAGATTATCAGTATTTTCCTCAAGCAATTTTCTGAGTGCATAAAAGAACTGAATCCCTCCATCGTACACAAGCATAAATGCGTTATAATATATATTAACCCTGTAATCCATTTCGGCAGGCTCGCTTTTCAAAAACTCCAGAACTTTCCTTACGAAATCATTCTTATAGTTACCGCTGATCTCATTCTGCATATATAATGAATTATAATTGTTGACAAAAACATCAATAAAATAACGCATCGTTAAATATTCATTGACTGCTTTTATGTTTTCACCCGTTTGATAGAATTTATCCTGTGTTATCAGGTGATTTTGTTTTAAAACTTCCAGAATATATTTTGTTTCATGATAATTTGTATCATCACTTTTCGCAGAGTGCATTTTTTCAATCGAGCGGATATTTTTTTCAAACAGATCTCCTAAACCTCTTTCCAGAAAAGCTTCCAGCAGATTTTCAGATATCTTGGAAGGTTTTTCATTGTAAACTTTCAGCTCAATGAATTTTTCGGCAAGTTTTGTAAGATCAAACACAAGATTTTTCATTGTTCCGTAATTAAAAGGCTTGCCGGGGAAGATCCTTCCGTAGACCTTTTCTCGGAATAACTCCTTAGGGTTAAACTCAGGGGAGAGTTCAAATACTATTTTCCATAGCTTTGATACCGCTGATTTCCTGTTAAAGTAACCGGAGCTTACCATTTGGTCAAATTCTTTTAATTCTTCTTTTGTAAATGTTTTTAATATTTCAAGTAATGTACTGTTTATCAAATTAAAATATGTTGGTTTACTGCTGAAAGATAATGCAAATTAATATCAATAAAGAAGCATAATCGCAGTATTTTCAGCTAAAGTACCAATGAAAACTGGTGAAAACTTTCTTTGTCAGGCAGTATCATATCATGTATATTTGATGAAAAACTGCTGAATAATAAGTCCACGGGATGATTCGAAGCGTTCTTGTGGTTAAAAGGCATACCGGTATGCCGCTTATTATTTGGTTTTATAAAAACCGGGGATGTTTTTGCCCCATAGAGGATATTAATTTGAAGAAAATTCTGATTGCAGTTATTGTTTTATTTATTTATATACACATATCAATTTCTCAATGGCAGCCCGATACAAACGGCATAGGCTTTTTATCTGAGCGCTCATTGATTGCCAGCGGAAATAATTTATTCACAGGTACTTTTAATGCCGGGGTATATAAGTCAACAAATAACGGCAATAACTGGACCCAAACATCATTGAATAATCAATTCGTGTTCTCGCTTGCTGCAAGCGGCACCAATGTTTATGCAGGTACTTACGGTAACGGAATATATCTATCAACAAACAGCGGATCAACATGGGCTCCAACAGCACTTACAGGCCAGTTTGTAGTTTCGATTGCAGTAAGCGGGAGCTATATTTTTGCCGGAGTTTTTTATAACGGAGTTTATGTGTCATCCAATAACGGCTCAACGTGGACCCAAACTGCTTTAAACAGCGGTGATGTATATTCACTTGCTGTAAGCGGAAGCAATATCATTGCAGGGAAATATTTAAACGGTGTTTATATATCCTCAAACAACGGAAGTACATGGACACAAACAGCTTTGAATAATCAGACCATACAGTCATTGTTTGTAAACGGAAATGATATTTATGCCGGTACATATTACGGAGCTGGTATATATAAATCAACAAACAGCGGCGTTACCTGGGCTCAAACCACTTTATCAAACCGCAGTATTTATTCATTTGCAATGACCGGAAGTACAATAATTGCCGGTACAGATGGCTTTGGAGTGTATATTTCAAGCGATAATGGGTCAAACTGGATTCAGAAGAACGAAGGTTTTACAGGAGGTCCGAAAGTATACGGACTATGTGTACTCAACAATTATATCTTTGCTGCCACTGATTACAGCGAATACAGAAGAGGGATAAGTGAACTAAACAGTGTCGAACAGATATCCGCAGAAATACCGTCAGATTACTCGTTGTTGCAGAATTACCCGAATCCTTTTAATCCTGTTACCAATATTAAATTCAGCATACCGGAAGCGGGAAATGTAAAATTAGTTGTCTACAATGCTTTAGGAATGGAAACTGCGGTTTTGATCAATTCCAAATATTCAGCAGGAACTTACAATGCAGATTTTGACGCATCAGGACTTCCTTCAGGTGTTTATTTTTACAAACTTAGTGCAGGGAACTACCAAAATATAAAAAAAATGATTTTGGTAAAATAATTTACATTACTATTTCTGCTTTATCCGATAATTATTTAATGTTGAAAAGTATTTGGGTTTAATTTTCCGAATACTTTTCTTAAAATATACAATTAACCATATATATATGAAAACAATATACCGCCTGAAAGTTTTATCGGCATTTTTCGTACTTGTTCTCACAGCGTTATCTTTCGGTCAATCATTGAAAGCAGTTAATTTCCAGGGCGCAGGATGGGTGACGGCCGTAAAATACACATCAAACGGAGCAAGGCTTTATGCCCGTACCGATGTTGGCGGTGTATTCAAAAGTGATAACGGCGGAGAAAACTGGCAGTTCATTTCAAACTATGCAACAACATTTTCAGGGCTTTATATACAGGGACTTGCAGTTCATCCGGCAAACAATAACATTATATATATTGCCTGCGGCACTTCATACAGACCTTCAGATGAAGGCAGAGGGGTATGGAAAACTACTGACGGCGGAAATACATGGACACATGTTTTACAGAACGTGAACTTCAGCGGCAATGATGATATAAGGTGGGGCGGGGAGTGTATTACTATTGATCCCGGTAACCCGGAAATTATATATACCGGCGGAAGGGAAAGCGGTCTGTACCGATCCACAAACGGCGGCAGCACATGGGTTGTTGTCGCGGGATCAAATGTAATTACCGGAAATATTTCAACAATAACTATCAGACCGGGTACTTCCGGGAATACAGCAGAGATATGGGTCGGCTCGCAGGGTACTGCAGGTGTGTGGAGATCGCAAAACGGCGGCACAAGCTGGACTCAGTTAAGGACATCCGGCGAAGTAGAGGGTGTTGTTTTCAGAATAGCAGTAAAAACTGACGGTACTGCATTTGTTGCTTATAACGAAAGTCTTGTAAGATATAACGGTACATGGACAAATATAACAGGCTTCAGCGGAGCCGGAAGTCTTGCGGCAGTTTTCTTTATGGGAACCGAAAATAAAATTATTGCAAGCCGTATGAACTATACAAGGCTTTCAACTGATGGCGGTCAGAATTTTCCTCAGGTACTGCCTATGACAATGCAGGGTCCGCTGCCAAAACATTCATACAACTGGACAGTGGTGGACTGGGCAAGAAACCACTTTCAGCAGAATCCCGTAAATACAAACGAATGGTATATGTCCGGCGGATTTGGATGCCTTAAATCAACTGATGCAGGCCAGAACTGGCGTTACAAAACCGACGGAATAAATATTCCGGTGATGTACAGAACGCATTTTCATTTAACAAATCCCAATTTTGTATACCTGCCAATGGGTGATCTGACAATGGGAAGAATAACCGATGGCGGAAATACAGGCGAAATTACTGATTATGCATTTTATTCATTTGCCGCACTGCAGGATTTTTCTAACGCTACAGCTGTATTAACAACTGCTGCAAACCCAAACAAAAATTATATTGTTGGCGGTAATATTTATTCCGGTGAAATTTCGGGAGTATTCGTTACATCAAATAACGGGGCGAATTATTCAAAGGTAATAACCAGCGGACTTCCCGCAGGTACAAACAGACCCATAATAAACGGAGTTGCCTCAGATGTTAACGAAAACCAGCTTATCGTTTTTGTTGGCGGAGATTATTCCAATGCAGGTACGGTTGGGGGAATATACTGGAGCTCTAACGGCGGGCAGAATTTTACAAAATCAAACGGTATTGCGCAGAATATCATGGCGCCGGGTGTATTCTATTCAAATTACGGTTTGGCTAAGGATCCTTTTAGCTCATCAAAACGATACGGATATTTTGAAGGCGATGGCGGCGGATTTTATGAAAGCATTGATGAAGGAAAGAACTGGAGCTTGAAAAGTAATATATTTGCAGGCTATAAACCATCCGGTACACTTGCAGTTCACCCGTCAAATCAGAATCTTTTTTATCTTGCTATATCGTACTCCGGACTTTTAAAAACCACTGATGGCGGCAGTACCTGGGCTAACATGAGCGGCTGGGAAAGCGCATGGCAGGTTGATACACGGGGAAATATTATTACAGCTTTTGGAATGCGTACAGGCGATACTTATGATAAAATTTATAAATCAACAAACAACGGAAGCTCGTGGGATGTTATCAATACGGGAGCATTTAAACTGCCCAATACAACAAGCCTGGTCATAAATCCGCATAACACAAACCAATTGTGGATCGGTACAACCGGAAACGGTACATTCATATTTGAAGGGTTGACAATTGGGATAACATCAATTTCTACAGAAATACCTGAAGCATTTTCGCTTGAACAGAATTACCCGAATCCGTTCAACCCCGTTACCAATATAAAGTTCAGTATTGCAAAATCCGGCAAAATAAAACTTGCAGTATATGATATTACGGGCAAAGAGGTGATGGTTTTGGTAAACGGAATTTTAACAGCGGGATCATATAATGCTGAGCTTGACGCATCTAACCTCGCATCAGGTGTTTATTTATACAGGCTTGAAGCCGATGATTTTGCGGGTCTTAAAAAGCTTGTAGTTGTTAAATAAGGTTATATTTGTACGATGAGGATAAAGTCCGCCCTCAAAACGGGCTTTTTCTATCACAATATCTTATTTATCAATACTTTAACTTGAACTAGTAAAAGAACTATTATATAGAGTTAATCAAAAACCAATACCTTGCTTCCAATCAATAAAACCGCTATATTTGTGTGATAATTAATGTTTATGCTTTGAAAACTGGCGCTCCTAAAAGCGTCATTTTTGTTCTATACACCCCACCTTTGGCGGGAAAATAAACCGGAAACATATAGTTATTCAAGGATTCCTTAATTGAATCCTTTTATTATCCCGCTGCTTGGGATTTGTTCATGATCAAATAAATAAAAAATATATACAAATGAGGCTTAACAAATGAAATCTGAGATAGTTGATTCCTTTTCACAAATGGTGAAGGATAAAAAAATCGATAGGGACCTTCTTGAAAGTATTATCAAAGAAGTGTTCGGCATGATGATAAAGAAAAAATACGGCCAGAATGCAAACTACGATGTGATAGTGAATATGGATAAGGGCGATATTGAGATGTATCTATCAAAGGCTGTTGTAGAAACAGTAGCCGATCCCGAAACTGAAATTACAGTTGAAGAAGCTAATGAGCGCTCAGGTGAAGAGCTTGAAGTTGGCGATGATTACACAGAGGTACTTGATTACGTTACATTCGGCAGAAGGCACATTGTGAACCTGAAACAGAACCTGAACCAGAAGATTCGCGAAGTTGAAAAAGAAATTATCTATAACGATTATAAAGATCTCGTCGGCGAAATTATTGTTGGTGAAATTTACCAGATAAAGCCGCACAGCATACTGCTTATTCATAACGGACATGAAATACAGTTCCCCAAGGGAGAGCAGATACAGCGCGAGCGTTATAAAAAGGGTGAATCGATCAGAGTTTACGTGAAAGAAGTTTCAAAAAAATCTTCAGGTCCGCCCTCAATAATAGTATCGCGCTCCGCAGATGATTTCTTAAAGAAATTGTTTGAGCTTGAAATACCTGAAATTTATGACGGTGTTATCGAAATAAAAGGCGTTGCCCGCGAGCCCGGCGAAAGGGCCAAGGTCGCCGTTTATTCATACGATGACAGGATCGATGCCGTTGGCGCATGCGTAGGCATGAAGGGTATCAGGATACACTCCATAGTACGCGAGCTTGCCAATGAGAACATTGACGTAATAAATTACAGTGATGATATTGGTCTGTATATCGCCAGAGCATTAGCTCCCGCAAAGCTTAAAGATATTTATCTTGATAAGGCTAATAAGGTAGCAAAAATTGTTGCAGATGAGGACCAGATATCGCTGGTTATCGGCAAGAACGGTCAGAACATAAAGCTTGCAAGCAAGCTTACCGATTATGAAATTGATGTAGAGCGCAACAGCGGAAGACCTAAAGATATTGAAGAAGCGCTTGAGCGCGAGCTTGAATTGCAGGCTGAAGAAGCTGAAAATGAGGAACTTGATGAAGAAGTGAATTCAACCGGGGAAGAAAATGATAACGTTCCTGAACTTCCAAAGGATATGAAGGATACTGATGATAAAGACGACGATGAAGAAACCGAAGAAGATGAAGAGGATGACGAAGACGATGAGGGGGAAGAAAGTGATGAAGAAGAGAAAGTAAAAGCAGAAGAGGAAAAGAAATAAGCTCCCGCCCCGCCGGAAATATATTAGCGGGCTGCATTTTAATTAAACACAACATAGAAGCAAATTTAATAAAGAAGGTAAAATAAATTTAATGCCCGAAACAAACAAAGGTTCAAAAGGAATACAGATATCAAAGATTGCCAAAGAAGTCAACCGGCAATCCGGCGAAATACTTGAATACCTGAAGCGCATAGGTGTAGAGGTCGGCGGCGTTATGTCTAAAGTTGATGAAAGTGCATATAATAAAGTGTTAGGGCATTTTAAGAGCGATCTTGAAGAAGCGGAAAAGCATAAACAGAAGCTTGTTGAGTTTAAGAAAAAGCATAAAGGCATTGAAATAGCCGAAATTGAAGAAGAAGTAAAGCGCGAGAAAGAAAAGAAGCTTAAGGAAGAAGAAGAAAAGCAAAGAAAAAAAGACGAAGAAGATAAAGTAAAGGTCGATAGAGAGTCCCAGTTACATAAGGACCTTGAAGAAAAGCGCAGGCTGATAAAAGAAAAAGAAGAAGAGCTTGAAAGACAGAAACAAAAAGAAGAAGAAGACAGGAAAAGAGCTGAGCAGGAGGCTTTAAAACCGAAAGCAAAGACAGAGGAAACCGAAGTTAAGGCTCCCGAAACAAAAGCTCCGGAAACTAAAACACCGTTGGCAGCTGAAACAAAGGCGCTCGAAGTAAAAAAACCAGACGTAAAACCCATTGATACTAAACCGCTTATAACTAAGACGGGTATATTTTCCAAACAGGGCGGTGATTACAAAGGCAAAAGACATGATGACAGGTTTGGCAAGAAACCGGGCGGCGGGTATAAAGGAAAAAATCCGAATACAGGAACAACTACAACCGGAACCGGTACAGGCCAGGGTACTCAAACAGCAGGTGGTAAAAAACCAGGCGGCTACCAGGGCAGAAAAACCGGCGGTACATTTGAACGCGTTACCATAAAGGATGATTTCCGTAAGAATAAAAAACCGGCTCCGGGGCAAAAACCCGGATTCAAGAAGCCGTTCACTTCACGTGAAGATGAAAAGAAGAAGGATGATAAAGGAGTTGTAAAACCGGCAGCCGAAAGCGCAGATTCACTGGCAAAGAAACGTGATTTTGATAAGAATTTAAAATCGAAGAAACAGAAATACCAGGATGGCGCAGAAGCTAAGAAAAAGAAAAAATTAGCGGATGAAGAGGTTACAGCGGAAATTGAAGAAGCGATCCGCGAAACAATGGCGAAGATGGATGAATCAGGATCATCTACAGCACGCCAGCAGTTAAGAAGAAGAAAGAAGAAAGAACGTTTAGAGCAGGAGCTCAAAGAAGCCGAAGAGACGCTGGCACGTGCGAATATTATCCAGGTAACTGAATATGTTTCCACTTCAGAGCTTGCTGTTTTAATGAATATAGAAGTAAGCGAGCTTATACAGAAATGTTTTGAGCTTGGCATGATGATCACCATAAACCAGAGGCTTGATAAAGATCTCATTACTCTTCTTGCGGATGAGTTCGGGTTTAAGATCGAGTTCCAGAAGGAATATGAAGTTGATGCGCTTGCAGATACAATTGATGATGAAGGAAAACTCCAGCCAAGACCCCCGGTTGTTACTATCATGGGTCATGTTGATCACGGTAAAACATCACTGCTTGATTATATCCGTAAAGCCAGCGTTGTTGCCGGTGAAGCGGGCGGAATTACCCAGCATATTGGCGCTTACCAGGTAAAACTTGATGACGGAAGGCTGATATCATTTCTTGATACGCCGGGTCATGAAGCGTTTACCGCTATGAGAGCGCGCGGTGCGCAGATAACGGATATTGTTGTGCTTGTTGTTGCCGCTGATGACAGCGTAATGCCGCAGACAATTGAAGCTATCAATCACGCGCTTGCGGCCAATGTACCTATAGTAGTTGCGATAAATAAAATAGATAAACCGGGTGCTGACCCCACGAAAATAAAAACTCAGCTATCTGAAAAAGGCGTGCTTGTTGAGGAATACGGCGGTAAATACCAGTCAGTTGAAATTTCAGCAAAAGCAGGAACCAATGTTGAGAAGCTTCTTGAAAAAATTCTGGTTGAAGCAGAAGTGCTTGACCTGAAGGCTAACCCGGATAGAAATGCGCGTGGAGCGATAGTAGAAGCCAAGCTTGATAAAGGAAAAGGTATCACCGCAACAGTGCTTGTTCAAAAAGGTACGCTGCATACAGGTGATTCATTTGTGGCCGGTAATTTTAACGGCAGGGTGAAGGCAATGTATGATGAACGCGGACATAAAGTAGCAAAAGCGTTACCGGCAACGCCTGTGCAGGTACTTGGATTCGACGGTATGCCGCAGGCAGGTGATGTACTGGTCTCTATGGATAGCGAAAGAGAAGCAAGGGAAATTGCGCTTAAGAGACAGCAGCTCAAACGCGAGCAGGATTTCCGCCAGGTTAGATTCATTACGCTTGACGATATATCCAAACAGATCAAAGAAGGTAAACAGGTTGATCTTAACGTTATCATCAAAGGTGATGTTGACGGCTCGGTTGAAGCGCTATCGGACTCACTGTTGAAACTTGGTACAAGCGAAGTAAAAGTAAGCATTATACATAAAGCTATCGGTGAAATTACCGAGTACGATGTGCTGCTTGCAGCAGCATCAAGCGCTATTATAGTGGGCTTTAATGTAAGACCGAACTTAAAGGCAAGAAAACTTGCTGAGAGCGAAAAAGTTGATATCAGGCTGCATAATATCATCTATGATGTTATCAACGAGATGAAACTAGCGCTTGAGGGTCTTTTAGAGCCTGAAAAAACCGAAGAGGTACTGGCTACGGTTGAAGTACGCGAAACATTCAAGGTACCTAAGATCGGCACAGTTGCAGGATGTTACGTGCTGGATGGCAAGGTTGTAAGGAATAATAAAGTAAGGCTGCTGCGCGATGGATTTGTTGTGTTTGATGGTCATATAAACGCTCTGAAGAGATTTAAGGATGACGTTAGGGAAGTTGAACAGGGATTTGAGTGCGGTATCAGCCTTGAAAATTATAACGATATTAAGGTTAAGGATATCATTGAATCATACACAATTGTAGAAACAAAACGTAAGCTGGAGCAGAAGTAGGTTAATAATTGCCAAAGCTATATGAATATTTGGGAATTGTTGTTTTGTTCTATTCAAACGAGCATACGCCAATACATGTTCATGGAAATTATCAGGGTTCTGAATGCAGAGCAGAAATAATTGTAGTAGATGGCAGAATCGTTAAAATAATTTTCAAAAGAGTAAAAGGAAAAAAACAATTACCGGCTTCAAAGTTATCGGCATTTAAGAAACTGGTCAATAAATATTCCGAAGATATTGTTAAAAAGTGGGTGGATTATTTTGTTTATAATAAACCAATTAAACTCAAAAGAATTACCAAAGTAATTTAAGCAATGGCCGTAAAAGAAGAAATAATAGAAATAAAATCTGCAATTTATCTAAAAGATTACCAGATAAGATTGTCGTTTAATGATGGTAAAAGCAGAACTGTTGATTTTGGTGATTTTTTGAAGAACTCTCATAATCCCATGATAAAAAAGTTCTTAAAAAAATCTTTATTTCAGGATTACACAATTAAATATGGTGACTTGGTTTGGGGTGATTACGAAATGTGTTTCCCTATTTGGGATCTATATGAGGGTAAGATTTCGTAGGAGGCAGTTAATTTGAGTAAGTTTGGATTATAATATGTCAATAAGAACAGATAAAGTAGCGGAAGAAATTAAACATCAGCTTGCGGGAATATTGAGCCGGGATCAGGCTGAGCTGCGCCTTGGACTGGTAACAGTCACACGGGTGCGCATCAGCAAAGACCTGAAGAACGCCAAAGTATATGTTAGTTTTATAGGCAATAAAGATTCTACAGAAGTATGTCTGGAAAAAGTTAACAACAGGAAAAAACAAATAAGGATGCACCTTGGTGCAAATATGCATTTAAGGTATGTGCCTGAACTTGATTTTTATTTTGATGATAATATGGAATACGCCAGCAGGATTGATGAGATAATCAAAGAAATTCACAAAGATGAAACCGGGGAAGCTGATTCTGCCGGGGTAACGGATGCCGGTGAAGAAAGCAAAGATAAATAGTTAATGATACCCGGGGCAGAAATTATGAGTATTGAAGTTATTGGCGATGAATTCTGGCAGCTTAGCTGGGATGAAAGGCACAACGCCGCGAATAAAGAAGGTATCACGCTGCTCTTTGATAAACCGAAGGAATATACAAGTGCAAGGATCGTTAACATTGTTAAAAAATTCCTTGATGTGAATAAAGCGGGTCACTCAGGTACACTTGACCCCAAGGCTACAGGCCTGATGGTTGTATGCACAGGCAAAAAAACAAAATCACTTAACGAGCTGCTTGGATGCGATAAAGAGTATGAAGGTGTATTAGTGCTTGGCGAAAGAACCAAGAGCTACGATACCGAAACCGAAGTTTTTGAAAAAGCTGATATATCGCACATTACCAATGAACAGATTGCCGAAGCCGTTAAGGAACTTACCGGCGAAATAAGCCAGGTGCCCCCCATGTTTTCAGCGGTGAAACATAAAGGTAAGCCGCTCTATAAAATGGCGCGTAAAGGCCAGGTAATGGAAATAGCGCCCAGGCAGGTAAATGTAAAAGTATTTGAAGTAAGTCAATTAAACGGAAATGAAATAACATTCAGGGTGCATTGTACTAAAGGAACATATATAAGATCACTGGTAAGTGATCTGGGCGATAAACTTGGAGTCGGTGCGCATTTAAAAGAACTAAGAAGAACAAAAATAGGCGATTTGGATATAAAGAACGCGCTTGGAGCGGAAGATTTTATCAACAGGAACAGAAAATAGATGAACATATACAGGGATATAAAAGAAGTACCATATAATGAAAAAACCGCGGTAACTATCGGTACATATGACGGGCTGCATCTTGCACACAGGCAGATAGTGAACAAAGTAACATCACTGGCAAAGGAAAAAGGGCTTCGTTCTTTTATAGTAACATTCGAGCCCCATCCGCAGGAAGTTTTGAAGAACAAGACACCGGATATAAAACTGCTTACAGCAATTGACGAAAAGCTGAGGCTGTTTGAAGCTGCTGGTATTGAAAACGTCTTGATAATTAAATTTACCGAGGGTTTTTCAAAAACTGATGCCAGGGAGTTTTACGAAAGATACGTTGTTGGCAGTATAGGTTTAAGTGATCTTGTAATTGGTTATGATCACCTCTTCGGGAGGAACCGTGAAGGAAGCATTGAAACATTAAAATCACTCTCACGTGAGTTCGGATTCGAAATTCACCGTGTTGATGAAATTGATGTTGAAGGCAAACCGGTAAGCTCAACCCGCATAAGGCATGCGCTGGCTGATGGTAACATTGAAGAAGCGAATAAATTGCTTGGCTATGAATACGGTTTCGACGGTATTGTTGTTGAAGGCGATAAAGTG
>JAUQWQ010000001.1 GCA_030835085.1 Ignavibacteria bacterium | reverse complement strand
AAGATGATATTAAGCGGAGTGCTTGAGCAGTATTATGAAATAGATCCGAAACATTCATGGATGATTGCAGCCGCAGAAAAGAATCTGCCGATAATCGTACCGGGCTGGGAAGATTCAACAATGGGGAATATTTTTGCTTCTTATTGCATTAAGGGTGAATTGAAAGCTCAAACCATGAAATCTGGGATTGAATATATGGTAACACTTAGCGATTGGTACAGGAAGAATTCAACGGGCAAAGGCGTGGGCTTTTTCCAGATAGGCGGCGGTATTGCAGGTGATTTCCCCATATGCGTTGTACCTATGATGTACCAGGACCTTGAGTGGCATGATGTTCCTTTCTGGAGCTATTTCTGCCAGATATCGGATTCAACAACAAGCTACGGTTCATACTCCGGAGCTGTACCGAATGAAAAGATAACGTGGGGCAAGCTGGATATAAATACTCCTAAATTTATTGTTGAAAGCGATGCAACAATAGTAGCTCCGCTGATGTTTGCATGGTTACTGGGCTGGTAAAATCATTTGATACCCGCATCACATTTTTCGTAAATTGAGTTCAGATATTTTTGAATAACAAACCTAGATCTTCAGCATCAAAGATTCCCATTATTTGGCTGATTGGCTACCAGTTTTTTATCCTTCTGTTCATGGAAGCTTATAAATACTGGCTCAATTCCGAATTTTCTTCGATGTTTTCAAGCGGATTTATTTCGCTTTTCCTTAAGAACTTCAGTCTGCTGTATACCGGCAATCTCTTCTGGATAACCATATGCCTCATTTCGATAATCGCTGTAATAAACATTTCTCTTCAGCTCCAAAAGGTGAACAGAACGGCTTTGAATTCACTTGTTGTCATCTCAATTATATCTATATTCTTTTTGGCATTCGCAGTTTTCCAGGGAAGACTGCCAAGAGAAACACTGTATGAGAACCTGGTGAATCTCTCGCAAAAAGGCATTCAGACAATTAGCCTGAGTGTTTTTGCTCTTATGCATTTGTTCATTGCAATATCTTCCTGCGTAATTTCGTTTTCAGTCCTAATGAAATTCTACGTATTCCGCAGCATTTGGGTTACCATAATTGTCCTGCTTCTTGCTTTCACGGTTGTATTCCTATTCGCGTACAATCATAACGATGATTATAAACTGCTGGTAGAAAGCAGGAAGACAGTTGATGCAGGCACGGTGCTTGGGGCAGCTGTCTGGGGAGGCAACCGCCCTTCACCGGTACTTCGCGAGAGAATAAACAAAGGCTACGACCTCTATTCTTACGGAATAATAAAGTATATCATACTCACCGGGGGAGGTGCACCGGGAGAAATGACAGAAGCTGAAGTTTCCAAAAATGAACTGCTCAAAAAAGGAGTTAAGAGCAAAGATATAATAATAGAGAATAAATCCAATTCGACTCTCGAGCAGATATCTTATTTGAATAATAACCTGTACAAGAAAAACAACTGGAAAGAAATTGTAATTATAAGCGATAACTTTCATTTGTTGAGAACGCAGCAGATCTGCAGCTTCTTCGGAATAAATGCATATACTGTTGCATCAGATACGCCATTATCAGCTGAATCTTCATTCAATTTCTGTGTTAAGGAAAGCTTTGCCGTAATTTTGTTCTGGTTATTTGGAATAGGATAAATTATCTTTGCAATATGGCTTTAACCAGAAGATAC
>JAUQWQ010000206.1 GCA_030835085.1 Ignavibacteria bacterium | reverse complement strand
ATTAAAATACCAACTTTGCCAGGATTGTAAAGCAAACATAACATATATAATAGATAAAAGAAATTGAGTAAACCGGGTTGTAAATGTTACTAATTTTTTGAGGATTTTATCTTTTTACTATATGATTTATCTTTGCTGAATCACTTTAATTTCAATCAATATTGTAAATGTCAGAAAAAAAACCAAAATACAGAACCTGGAGGCTCTGCAGGCAGTTTACTGGATAAGGCGACTGGCGCTGTCTCAAGTGTATCTGTAAAGATAGTTGAAATAAAGGATTACGTAATTGGTGATGTACAAAAAGTCATTATAGATGAGTTCAAAGGAATATATGTATCACTTTGGACTTCCTCCATCAGTCTCAACATCATTTCATTACAAATAAGATATCCCTGAGGATGATTAGACCGTGCTTCCGGAATAAGCGAAAGAAAAAAAATTGTAAGTATGACTCTGAAGTGTTTGTTTAAAGCTGGTGATTTTTACCACTCAATAAAACTGGCTGATTACTCACTTGACGGTGTAAGCATTACACTTGGCTTAACACCCGGTGTAAGTGTTGGCTTTAAGAAAAAAGGAAACTGATAATACTAATTTAATAAGTTTAAATGATTAAACTGACCGCATTACTGCTCTGTATAATTTTTGTTACGTCTTATTCCCAGGAAACCAAACCGCAGCTTTCTATAACAATAGATGATCCAAATACAGAAAGCTCGGGAAATATGACATGGCTGGAAAAAGACGATGCATTGCTTGAAACACTGGATAAACAGGGAATAAAAGCAGCGCTTTTTGTATGCGGAAAAAGGATAGATAACGCCGAGGGCAAAGTATTGCTTGCCAGATGGAATGAAAAAGGCCACATGATATGCAATCATTCTTATTCACACGGTTATTACCATTCAAAAAAGATCACTCCTGAAATATTTGAGAATGATTTCCTGAGATGTGATTCAATTATTAACAACTATTCGGGTTACACAAAATTATTCAGGTATCCTTACCTGAAAGAAGGCGATACCCCCGAAAAAAGGGATGGTTTCCGGCAATTCCTGCATGATAACGGATACAGCCAGGGATATGTAACCATTGACGCATCTGACTGGTATATTGATTCAAGAGCCCTGGATACACTCAAAATCTCCCCGGCGCTTGATCTTACTCCGTATAAAGAATATTATATAACTCATATATATAATAGAGCAATGTTTTACGATAGCCTTGCCGTTAAACTGACGGGCAGGCATATTAAACATACTTTACTGTTACATCATAATTTTATAAATTCACAGTTCCTCGGCGAACTGCTGACTCATTTCAAAAAGAACGGCTGGGAGCTTATAAACGCTTCTGATGCATTCAAGGATGAAGTATTCTCACAGCAACCGGATATACTTCCTGCAGGTGAAAGCATTATCTGGGCACTGGCAAAAGAAACTGGAAAGTATGATAGCCTGTTAAGATACCCGGGAGAAGATTCAGAGTATGAAGAAATACCGTTGAACAATTTATTAAAAACATATTATAAGTAAACGCATGCCTCAAGACCTCAGCAGAATAACGAAAAAGTACACCAACGGCGAAGTAACAATTGTATGGAAACCTGCAAGATGCATCCACTCACAGAAGTGTTTTAACGGCCTGCCTGCGGTTTTTGACCCGGCTAAAAGACCATGGGTTGATGCAAACGCGTCTGATACAAACAGTATTATCAGCCAGGTAAGCAAATGTCCTTCAACAGCACTAAGTTTTTATTTGAATTCCGAAGGAGAAAAAGAGACTGAGGATAACGTTGAAATTGAAACAGTAGTTGAAGCAAAACCAAACGGACCTCTGTTTGTTTACGGAAACATTTCAATTAAAAAAGCAGATGGTACAATTGAAAAAAGATCAGACGTAACAGCGTTTTGCAGGTGCGGCAATTCAAACAATAAACCGTTTTGCGATGGCTCTCATTTAAAAGCTGAATTTAAAGGATAACCATATGTATTCATATGAAACACTTTCTGAAGCATTAAACGATCTTGCAAAACGCGGTTACACGCATAATTTTAATATTGAGTGTGACTCCATTAAATGTGCCTCACTTGAGCTGAAACTGAATCCTGATGATTTTGAAATAACCGAGTTTTACAGGTTTGAAGGTGATTCAAACCCGGATGATCAGGAAATTGTATATGCTATCGAATCAAAAGACGGTATAAAAGGTACATTGGTTAATGCCTACGGCATCTATAGCGATGAAATTTCAGGTGAAATGGTAAAAAAACTAAAAGTTGCTTAATTTCTAAATGCTTAAAATTTAAGCCTTTACAAAATACATCCATAAAAATTAGCAGGTATAAAGAAGGTTATTTGCAACCTTTATGTTTAATTTTGTATCTAAATCATTTAAAAGTACACATTCATCCATTTTTGTAATTTAAAAATTACATTTACCAAACTTAATGAATAATAAAACAGCAGCTTTATTAGTCCTCTTTATTTTTGTTTTTTTTGCTCAGATTTTTTCCTCACGCAGCTTTTCACAAAACACAACAGGTACTATCAACGGTGTAATTGTTGATAAAAACGGCGGTGCGCCAATAGAATCAGCTGACGTTACTTTGCTTAATTCAGGTGATTCAACAGTATTAAAGGGAACATCCACAGATAAAGAGGGAAAGTTTTCTTTTAAAGATATTCCTTTTGGCAAATACAATGTAAGGGCAAACTTTGTGGGTTACAGTATCATGAACGTGAAAGGAGTAACACTCACTGCAGAAAACTCTTCGGTATCTTTAGACCCGATAAAATTAACATCAGGCTCCGCAACAACTGAAGAAATTCTGGTAGAATCTGAAAAAAGCGCGATGCAGTTTGATGGTGATAAAAAGATATTCAATGTTTCACAAAATCCGATGAACTCAAGCGGTTCATTTATTGAACTGCTTAAGAATATTCCATCCGTTTCGGTTGATGCTGACGGAAATGTAAGCCTGCGCGGCAATACAAATGTTAAAATTACAGTTGACGGAAGGCCATTCGGACTTGACGGGCAAAACCGCTCGCAATTGCTTGAGCAGATTCCCGCCAGCCAGATAGAATGTGTTGAACTGGTTACAAACCCTTCTTCAAAGTATGAAGCTGAAGGAGTATCAGGAATAATAAATATAGTTACAAAGAAAACCAAAGTTTTCGGGTATAATGGTAATCTTTCGCTTAACGCCGGTTCGCGGGATAAATATAATGCAGGGCTGAACCTGAATCTGAAAAGCAACAATACCCAGTTCTTTACCAATTACAGCTATAACCTGAACAACTTTGTAATTACCGGCGGAACAAACAGGACTAACAGCTTAAGCACGATTGAAAACCTGTTTACACAAACCTACGACGGACACTCGCGTATAAAATCACATTTTGTTAAAGGCGGCATGGATTATTTTATAGATCCGCAAAACACTCTCGGAATATCTGTAACATACCAGAATACAACCCGAAGCAGAGGTGAGCTGATAGATTCAAGAGCGTTTGACATTAACAGCAATTTAACATCCTATTCAATAAATGATTATAATGTAGATTCAAAAAATAACACGCTTGATCTTGCGTTGAATCACAGCTTTAAATTTAAAAACCCGAAACAAACATTAACCACCGATGCGATCTTTTCGCAGAACAACAACGAAGAAAACGGATACACTGAAGAGACCTTTTACACTCCCGCCAACCAAAACCCCGGACTGATACAGGAATCCAGTACGATAAATGATAAAGACCTCTCACTGCAGTCTGATTACGTTCATCCGTTCACTGAATCAACAAAACTTGAAACTGGGTATAAGCTTAGGTACAGGGATAAGAAAAACGATTATTCAAACAGGCAGTATGATTACAGCCTGAACCAGTTTGTAACAAACCCGAACCTGACCAATAATTTTGAATACAGGGATGTAGTAAGCGCGGCTTACCTGCAGTTTTCAAGTGAGCTTGGCATCTTCAGTTATACCGCCGGCACCAGGGTAGAGCACACAAATACCAAAAGCCTCCTTAAATTGAATAATTCAGAATCAAAAAGCAGTTACACAGATATTTTTCCAAGCGCCAGTATTTCAGCTAAACTCGGCAAATCAAATGAAATGCAGATCAGCTACAGCCGCAGGATAAGAAGGCCGGGTATGTGGGAATTGAATCCGTTTGTCAACGCAACCGACCCCAATAATTACTTTTCGGGCAATCCCAACTTAAAGCCTGAATATACTGATTCATATGAACTGAGTTTTGTGCAGTATTTACCCGGTACCAGCATAACACCATCGCTGTTTTACAGGTACACAAGGGATCTTATTTCACGAACCAGGGAATTTATTGACAGTAACACAACATTAACTTCATTTGTGAATTACAGCAATCAGAAATCATATGGCGCAGAGCTTATATTCAACTCACAGCCTGTTAAATTCTGGAGCATTAACGGAAGTGTAAGCTACTATAAAACAGAAATAGACGCGTCAAACATCTCCTCAGCTTATGTTAATGAAGGAAGCACATGGAGCGGCAGAATTTCATCATCATTATTCCTGCCATACCAGTTAAGCCTGCAGCTCAGCTATTTTTATTCAGGTGATATACTTGCCGCGCAGGCCACAGTTGAGCCGTTCAGCTCATTTGATGCTTCATTAAAGAAAGAGCTGTTTGACGGAAGACTGACTGCTACTCTAAAAGTAAATGATGTTTTTAACACGCTGAAATTCAAAGTTAATATCAATAATGACCTTACATACCGTGAACAGTTTGAAAGAAAAAGAGATACGCGTGTAATTACATTCGGACTAAGTTACAAATTCGGTGAAGCTGATAAGAATCAACAAAGAAGAAGACGCGACAGTAACCGCGAAAACCAGGGCAATGATGGTTTCGGATTTTAAAATGACACGGTTTGTTTAATTTCACTTTCCTCTGATAAATGCCGCTTGAAACAGCGGCATTTTTATTTCCTTACAATAATTACTTAAACATGTATTTTTGCAGTAATGAGAAATGAAATTATATCGATAACTGATGCAAGGAACCTTGCATTATCCTCACAATTGCTCAATGGAACAAACGGATTTAAAAGCAAAAAAGACCTGCTTACTATCATAACACGGCTAGGTTACATACAGATTGATACAATTTCAATTGTTGAGCGCGCACATAAACATGTATTATGGAGCCGTCTGCCGGAATACAGGAACGAAATGCTTGATGAGCTTATAGATAAAGATAAAAAAGTTTTCGAGTTCTGGGACCACGCAGCTGCTTATATGCCGATGAAACATTTCAGGTTCACACTGCCAAGGAAAGAAATGTACGCCAAGAAGTATAAGCAATGGGAAAAGAAAAACAGGAAACTTCTGAAACTTATAATTGACAGAATTTCCGCCGAGGGTCCGCTGCAATCACGTGATTTTGAAGAAACAAAAAAGCGCGGCCTGTGGTGGGACTGGAAACCTGCCAAAGAGGGACTCGAATTTCTTTTCCATACCGGCAGGCTTGTTGCAAGAGCCAGAAAAAGTTTTCAGAAGGTTTATGATATCCCGGAAAGATTCCTGCCCGGGAATATTGACCTGACAATTCCGGCAGATGAAGAATTATCTGAGCATTTGATAATGAAATCTATTACCGCCAACGGAATATCTTCAGAAAAAGAGCTGACATATTTAAGGCATCACAACCGTGCAGCAACAAAAAGCACTCTCAACAGACTGATAGAAGAAAAAAAGATCGTAAGTCTCAGTATCAAAGAAATTGGAACTGAAAAATACTATTCAACAAAAAAAATATTGGCATCACTTTCTTCTTATGCAGTAAATTCTGAAGTATATATTTTATCTCCGTTCGATAATATCGTAATTCAGAGAAAACGATTGCAGGACCTTTTCGGGTTTGATTATTTAATTGAGTGTTACGTTCCTGCCCCGAAAAGAAAGTATGGGTATTTCTGCCTGCCGGTATTATATGGCAGTAATTTTGCCGGCAGAATTGATGCAAAAGCAGACCGCAGATCAGGTAATTTCATTATCATTAATGAGTTTTGGGAAAAAGGATTTAAGCCGGATGATGAGTTTAATGAAAGATATAAATTAAAGCTAACAAAACTTGCTGAATTTTCAGGCTGCACAAAAATAACCCGTTAATTAATATTTTCAGTCAATATTTACCTTTATATACATAAAATTTACATAATTTTACAGCAAAGCGAATCATTAAAAGTTATATTTGTGTTAGTATAATAGTGATAAGACTGCATTAAAACGATAAATTATGAATAAATTTCTAAAAAGCTTTATACTCAAACTGATATTTACGATTGCAGCTATAATTGTAATAGGTGCGGTTACAACTCAATTAAAAGCCCAGGAAACCGGTGTTATTTCAGGAACAGTAATAGATAAGACAACCGGCGCGCCGATTGAAGGTGCTGATGTAACAATTAACAGGGTAAAAGACTCATCCCTTGTAAAAGGTGCTCAAACAGATGCTTCGGGAAAATTCACTTTTCAGGATGTACCAAACGGCAGGTATTACCTTAAGGCAAATCTTGTAGGATACAATTATTCAATAGTAAGCGGCATCACTATAAACCCAAACAGCTTAAATGTTATGGTTGATCCGATAAAACTCTCGACAGGTACTACTACAGATGAAATTGTTGTTGAAAGCGAAAAAAGCCAGATTGAATTCCGACCGGATAAAAAGGTTTTTAACGTAGGAAAAAATATCACGAACCAGGGAAGTACAGTAATTGACCTGCTTAAAGAAATTCCTTCGGTTACGGTTGACCAGGACAATAATATCAGCCTGCGCGGAAGCGAAGGCGTAAAGATAATGATAGACGGCAGGCCATCGGGACTTGAAGGAAGCAACCGCGGCGATATGCTTTCGCAGATATCAGCTACGCAGGTTGAAAGCATAGAACTTATCACAAATCCTTCGGCAAAATATGAAGCAGAAGGTTCATCGGGTATTATTAATATTATTATGAAAAAAGATGAGAACAGGGGTATGGGTTACAATGGCACACTTGGGCTTAACATGGGAACCGGGGATAAATACAGCGGGCAATTGAACTTCAGCCTCCGAAATAATAAATATTATATTTACGGTAATTACGGTTATAATTCAAGGCGTATGATATTTACCGGTTTTAATGAACGGTTTAATTATATAAATTCAGATTCATACTTTACCGAAGAATCAAGCAATGCCCGCGGGCATATGCGCGGTCATAATGCAAAGTTCGGAATGGATATATTTCTGAACCCGGCAAACACCCTGGGATTTTCTTTCAATTTGCGGGGAACAAAACGCAGCAGGTTTGATCTTACTGATGATAATGTTTACAATAATGCAAATATTTTAACTTCACAATATTATAATACAACAACACATGAAGATGACGGGTTTAATTATGATATCGCAGCGAATTATACTTTAAGGCTTAAAAATCCGCAGCAGGTATTCACTGCTGATCTTTCATTTTCAAGGGATAAAGATGATGAAATAACCAATACATACGATACATATATCACTCCCGTGGTGCCTGAACCGGTAAACAGGAATGAAAACACCAAAGAAACTGACGATGCATATATTGGTGAGCTGAATTACGTACATCCTTTCAGTAAAGACGCAAAACTTGAAACAGGTTACCGGGGAAGTTATAAAAAACGTGATAATGATTACAGTATTGATAACTATGATTACATAACTAACCAGTATGTTACAGACCTGAATTCATCTAACCGGTTCATATATAAAGAACAGATACATGCATTATACGGCATTTATACAAACCAATTAGGTAATTTCGGTTTTTCTCTGGGCACCAGGATTGAGCAGACCATAGTAAAAGGTGAACTTATAAATAACGGGCAGACCTTTGACAGAAGTTACATTGATTTTTTCCCGAGTGCAAGTATTTCCCAGAAAATAACCAAAACAAGTGAAATTCAGTTAAGCTATGCAAGAAGGGTAAACAGACCGAGATCCAGACAGCTAAATCCGTTCGTTACAATAAGCATGATGGGCGGTACCAATTCGCTTTCCCAGGGTAACCCTGATCTGAACCCGGAGTTCACTGATGCTTTTGAGCTGAGCTACATTCAGTACCTGCCTTTTGCTACGGTTACACCAACATTTTTCTACAGGCAGACCAAAGACCAGATATCACGCTCACGCACTTTAATAGACAGCATTACAACACTTTCAACTTTTGTTAACTACAACAAATCCAAATTCTACGGCGGCGAGCTTATTGTTAACACCACTCCTGTAAAGATATGGACACTTAACGGAACTTTCAGTTATTACAAAACTGAAATAGATGCTTCCAACTTGGGCTCAGGATTATCCAACAGCGGTTATTCATGGACAGCGCGCGCTATGTCAACCCTGGTACTTCCAGCAGATATGAGCCTGCAGGTTTCGTATTTTTATTCGGGCAAACAGTATAACGCGCAGGGTACTTTTGAGCCGTTTTCAATGCTTGATGCTGCTTTCAAAAAAGACTTTTTCAACAAACGTGTTAGTTTAACATTAAGAGTAAGCGATATACTTGACGAGGCGAAATTCAAAGCAAATATAAGCGGTGCAGGATATTTTGAGACATTTGAAAGAAAAAGAGACGCCAGAACATTTTACCTGAACATAAGTTATAAATTCGGGCAGCAGGAAAAAAACAAATTTGATAAAGGCAAAAAGCGCAATAATGATGAGAATAACAATAACGGTGATGACGGTATGGAGTATTAAGTCATTTAATGAAAAATAATTGATTTACAATGAACCGGGATAATAATCCCGGTTTTTTTTCATTCATACCGGCAAGGATATAAATCATACCTTTTTATGATTCTTCTCTGCAGGCTTAAATTGGATATTATGAATTAAAAAATATTTTTATTTTTGAATTGAGATATTTTTTAAATATATGAGGATAGAACTATGACACTTATAGAATTGTTATACAACAAAACCGACAAGATCATTCTTGACGCTACAAACTCACTGGTAAGAGCCCATTTACCGCACTATGAAAAATTCAAAGAATCGGATATTAACGAGAGATTCAAAAAACTTCTTCATTCCATAACCAAATGCGTGGAAAAAAATTCATGTGATGAACTTAATTCATACATGGATAAGCTCTCAGATGAAAGATTTTCTATGGGATTTGAACCAACCGAAGTACAGGTTGCAATAAATATCTTTGAAGAGGCGCTATGGAAAAATATCGGCGATCTTGTAGATGAAGATAAACAGATTGCAGGTATGAAGCTCATTACCGGGGTGATCAGCAAAGCAAAGCAGGAAATGCTTGGTGAATATGCGATACTCGAGAAGAGCTGAAATTTTTCCGGCTTAAAGCATGTTAGGGAAATTTTTATGAAAAAAGCTGCTGTTTTTAAACGGCAGCTTTTTTTTGGGGTATATTTATCAGTTCATGTTATGATATTTCTCGCAGGGGTTTTTTGAGAAGAATTTAATATCTATCACAAAATTTTATTTGTAATTATTTTAAAGCGGAATTATACACTAAATTTGAAAAGAGGGGTTACACTATGACACTTCTGGAGTTAATTTACAACAAACCTGAACTGATAATACAGGAAGCAACAAACGCTTTGATGAGGGTACAGCTTCCTCATTACAGCAAATTCCGCCTCGAAGAGATCCAAAAGAAATATTCAAACCTGCTGCTTGCTCTAACCAAGTGCATTGAAACTCAAAGCTGCCATGATATGATAGGATACATGGACCTGATCTCAGATGAAAGATTTGCATCAGGATTTGAAGTTGAAGAGATCCAAATAGCTTTAAACATATTTGAAGAGGCATTATGGAAGAACATTCGGAAGTATGTTGATCCGCAGGTCCATTATGCTTCAAAGAAAATGGTTACAACCATCATAGATAAAGCCAAGGAAGAGCTTTTAAATGAATATGTAACACTAAGTAAAAGCTGATTTTTCAAATTTACAGTTCAGTATTAAAAGCTGCCTGATATTCCAGAGCAGCTTTTTTTATTTCCTTTACAAACATTAAATTTTAATTATTCCATTTCTTTAGTCATAACAAAAGTTTATTTTTGCAGTCAATTATATGAACTAAAAAATATATATGAACCATTTTTATTTTAAAGATAACCATTTATACGCAGAAAACTTTTTAGTTGAAGATCTTGCAAAGGAATTCGGAACCCCGTTATATATCTACAGCAAGAACCAGATACTGAAGAATTACAGGGAAATAAACCAGCCTTTGGTGAATTCAAAGCTTGATTTCATAAATTGCTACGCAATTAAGGCAAACTCAAACCCTGAAATCCTGAAACTGCTTGCTGAAGAAGGTGCCGGCGCTGAAGTTGCCTCCGGGGGCGAGCTGTACCTTGCGCTGAAGTTCGGTTATCTGAGGAATAAAATTACTTTCACCGGTGTTGGCAAAACAGATGAGGAGATCGAATATGCGCTTCGCGAGAATATTTTTAATTTCACTGTTGAATCACTGCAGGAAATAAAGGTAATTTCGGAAATTGCACATAAGCTTGGTGTTATTGCAAGGATCTCAATAAGGGTTAACCCGGATATTGACGCAAAAACCCATCCTTATATCACTACGGGGATGAAAGAAAACAAATTCGGTATAGACAGCAAAGATATCATGGAAGTTTTCAAAACTGCAAATGGACTGCCTAATATTGATGTTATCGGTATTCATTCACACATTGGATCACAGATAACTGAAGTTAATCCCTACATTGAAGCTGTAAAATATCTGGGTGAACTCATTCAGAAGGTAGAAAAGATCGGTATAAATATCCGTTATATAAATTTTGGCGGAGGATTCGGTGTTCAATACAAAAATATTCTGACACACCGCTATATACCAACAGAAGAAGATGAAACTTCGAGATACTCACCTCTTGGCGAGCATGTAGAATCGGTAATTAAAATGCTCTCGGCTTATAATAAAAAACTGGTTATTGAACCCGGCAGGTCATTAGTAGCAAATGCGGGGATACTTGTCGGAAAAGTACTGTATACCAAACAGGGCGAAGTAAAAAAATTTATAATAACAGATACCGGTATGAATGACCTTATGCGCCCCTGCCTCTACCAGGCATATCACCAGGTTGTGCCAACCACACTTAAAGATACCGGATTTGAGACAGTAGATATCGTGGGTCCGGTTTGCGAAACATCGGACTTCCTGGCAACAAAACGCAGCATACAGGTAATGGAGCGCGGTGACCGCTTTGCTGTATTAACTACCGGCGCTTATGGTTACTCGCTTTCATCAAACTACAATGCAAGGCTGCGCCCTGCCGAAGTACTTGTTGATGGCGATAAGCATTACCTTATAAGGGAAAGAGAAAAAGTTGAAGAACTGCATTATTAACCCGATCCTGAACGAAGCGAAGCGAAGCGAGGGATCTCATAGACTGATATTTCTGAAATTTTCAGGAAAAGTATTTTCGTTGTTATTATTACTGATGATACTTCCTGTGATCTCCTACTCACAGGAAGTGACGCTTGAATACATTTTCCAGGATACCGGAATTGTTAATCCCCGCCCTTCATTAAAATTTATTCATACTGACTCCAAAAAGATATACTACTATGCCGATGATGATTATGACGGCATGCTCAGCCTGTTTGATATGAATTATGAAACGGGTGAGAATTACAAATATTCAGATACCGGGGAGACTGCATCTGAATTCATTGTGATGCCTGATGGCAATGCTGTTACCATTATTAATGGTGATGTATATATAACAAAGGATTTTGTAAATTCACGCAATTATACAAAGGATATAAAGCTTACAGAAACAGAAAAATACGAATACTCTCCACAGGTCATAGAAAATTATGTGGTTTACAGGCGCAGCGGAAATTATTACTTAACCCGCTATGGCGGTTTTAAGGCAAATTCAAATGAACTTGCCCTCACAGCTGATGAATCTGATTCAGTGTCATACCAGGTTATAGATATGACTGATAAATTCAAGGGTGACCCAAACTGTGTACTAAGACTATTTGTCGCAAGATATGATAACACAACCAAGCGTCAATTGGTCTTCCCTGATTATAATGATAAATTCGTAAAGGCAGAAACAAAAAAACGCGGTATCTCAAATGTAAAGCTTTTTGATATTTCTATCCATCAGAAAGGGAAAGATTCATTATATAAAGTAGTGAACGAATTTGTTTACCCGGATAGCCAAAGGTACTCAACAACTTATGCGGAATACTCCCCTGACGGCAGCAAACTGCTGCTTGATATTGAAACAATGGACCGGCATTCACGTAAACTGTTTATTTATGATATAACTTCAAAGAGCGTTAAAGAGATCTACAGTGAAACTGACCCTGCATGGTATGAAAGACACTCCAACAGCTCAGTATTTATTGATAGCCGGACCGTTTTGTTTGAATCCGAGATTTCGGGCTACAATAATCTGCATAAAGTGAATATTGATGGCACCGGATTTGCATCGGTAACTCCCGGGCAATATACAGTACTCACTTCTGTAGTTGACCGGGCAGCAGGTAAAGTTTACTTCGTTGCCAATGTTGAAGTACCATATAATTACAATATATACTCAACCGATATAACCGGCAGCAATATTACGAAACTGACCAATACCGATGGCGATGTTGAAGACCTGAAAATTTCCAGGGACGGGAATTTTCTTTTTTATTCGCATTCATACATCAACAAACCAAATGAACTATATTCATTGAACCTGCAAACAGGTGAAGAAAAACAGCTGACCAATACTATTTCGCCAAAATTCACAGCAATTGATTGGAATATGCCTGAGCATATTTCATTCACAAATGAAGAAGACGGGCAATTGATATACGGATTGGTGTACAAACCAAAGAATTTCAACCCAAAGAAGAAATACCCGCTGATATGTTTTGTCCACGGCGCGGGTTATCTGCAGAATGTCACAAACGGATTTTCACCTTACCGCGATAACTTTATGGTCAACACTTTTATTACCCAAAATGATTTTGTTGTGCTGGATATCGATTTCCGCGGAAGCATGGGCTATGGCAAGGAATTCCGCAACAAAACATACCGCAATTTGGGTTACTGGGAAGTATCAGATTATATCAGCGGGATAAACTACCTTGATGCAAAAGGGTATATCAATAAAGATAAGGTCGGAATTTACGGCGGCAGCTATGGGGGATTTACAACACTTATGGCAATGTTCAAACACCCCGAGCTTTTTAAGGCGGGAGTATCACTTCGCGCTGTATCAAACTGGAAGAATTATTATTACAGCAATTACTGGTACACACTTGCAAGATTTGGCGATCTTGAAACTGAGGATGTCTCTGAGTACTATGAACAATCATCGCCATACACATTCGCCGAAAATCTTCAGGGACATTTGCTTATGACGCACGGTATGCTGGATGATAACGTGTTTTTCCAGGATTTGGTTCAGCTTACGCAAAAACTTATTGATAACAAAAAAGATTTTGAGGTTATGATATACCCTAAGGAAAATCACGGGTTCTACAGGCAGACAAGCTGGCTTGATCAGTACAAACGTATTACCGGTTGGTTTGAGAAATATTTGAAACATTAAAGCTTGGACCGTTATTTCCATCAGTTGAGCCGGTTTGACAATATCCTGCTAAATCAATCTTTTCACCCTCAAAATAAATCATTATATTTACGAAACCAATTGAGCATTTTAAGCGTCTTAATAGATATAAACGCCCTCAGAGCATATCTTTTTCCGCGGGTGTAATATAATTCCGGCAAGCTAATCTAACGTATATAATTATACTATAACCTAAAAAACTCCAAAAATGAAAAAATCAGGTATTTTTCTCTCATTATTACTGTTAATCTTCATCATATCGGGTGCAAAAAGCCAGACAGTTGACGAAGTCATAGACAACCATATAAAAGCTATCGGCGGATTGGATAAGCTTATGGCACTAAAATCCGTTAAATTCACCGGAAAATTTTCCGGGGGAGGATTTGAAGTACCTGTCACTTATATCATAAAAAGAAAAGATATGGTTCGGATGGATATTACATTCCAGGGCAATGCACAGGTTACTGCTTTTGACGGAACTACCGCCTGGCAGATAAATCCGTGGACAGGAAAGAAGGACGCTGAAAAATTACCCAAAGAATCCGAAAAGGAACTAAAAAAGCAGGCCGATATTGAAGGCGCTTTGGTTAACTATAAAGATAAAGGATACAAGGCAGAGCTTCTTGGGAAAGAAGATATGGAAGGTACAGAAGTATATAAAATAAAGCTGACTGATAAAGATGGCGATATTACAAATTACTTTCTTGATACCCAGTCATATTTGATACTCAAAGAATCAGCCAAAAGGAAAATAAAGGAAAAAGAGATAAATTCAGAAACGCTTTACGGCAACTACCAAAGCTTTGAAGGCTTGACTTTCCCGATGTCAATGGAAATAAAAGAAGCCGGAAGCGACCAGACCCAGAAGGGTGTATTGGAAAAAGTTGAACTGAATGTTGAGGTGGATGATTCATATTTTAAAATGCCTGAAACGGGAAAATAAATTTAACCAGAATTCAAACGCAGAGCTTCCAAACTCTGCGTTTTTTTATTAACTGTAATATATCTAATTCTATTAAACATGAAGTTTTCTAAAATATTAAGTTCAATAAGTATTTTGATGTTTTTCGCGCTCTTTACTTCTGCCCAGTTTGCACAAGTAAAAGTGACATCCGCATTATTCGGGGCATTAACATCAAGGCAAATAGGTCCTGCGCCAATGAGCGGGAGGATAACCGCAATTGACGCTGTAAATTCAGATCCAAGAATAATGTATATCGGCGCGGCAGGCGGCGGTGTCTGGAAAACAATAAACGGCGGCTCAGTCTTCAAACCGGTATTTGATAAATATGCTCAGTCGATTGGCGCAATTACTATTGACCAGAAGAATCCAAATGTTGTATGGGTGGGTACCGGTGAATCCAACATGCGCAACAGTGTTACAATTGGCGATGGGTTGTATAAAACAGATGATGCCGGCGATAACTGGAAAAAGACAGGACTTGATAAGACAGATCATATTGCCAAAATTGTCATTGATCCTTCAAACAGTGATATTGTATACGTAGCCGCGCCGGGTCCGTTATGGGGTGATAGTGAAGACCGCGGGCTTTACAAAACCAATGATGGAGGTACTACATGGGAAAAAGTACTCTATATAGATGAAAAAACCGGTTGTGCTGATATTGTCATGGATCCCAAAGATCCAAAAGTCCTATACGCTTCTATGTGGCAGTTCCGCAGAAAACCATGGTCGTTTTCATCGGGCGGAGAAGGTTCAGGGCTATACAAAAGCATAGATGGCGGCTTAAGCTGGGATAGAATTGACCGGTCATTTACCGAAGACGGTATCCTTGGCAGAATTTGTCTTGCAATTTCTCCCACAGATCCAAAAAGAATTTACGCGATCGCTGAATCGAACAACACTGGACTGTATGAATCAAACGACGGCGGCGAAACATGGAAGCGTAACAGCGCATCAGGTAATGTTGTTGCAAGGCCATTCTACTTCAGTGTTCTGGCAGTTGACCCCACTGACGGGAACAGGATATACCGTCCGGCTTTTTCGCTTTCTATAAGTGATGACGGAGGACAATCATTCCGCGAATCTTCATTTGAAGGCGGCTGGGTTCACTCTGATCATCACGCTATATGGATAAACCCAAATAACCCGCAGAATATTTTTCTCGGAACAGATGGCGGGCTTTATGTATCGTTTGACAGAGGCAATAATTTTACGTTCCTTAACAACCTTCCGGTTGCACAGTATTACCATGTGAATTATGACCTCGAAAAACCGTTCTACAATGTTTACGGCGGCTTGCAGGATAACGGTTCATGGATAGGGCCATCAAACGCCCCGGGCGGGATAAAAAACAGCGACTGGCGGTCAATAGGATTCGGTGACGGATTCCAGGTTGTGGCTGACCTGGCAGATAATAACGTGGTTTACTGGGAATACCAGGGCGGAAACCTTAACAGGTTCGATAAATCAGCCAATGAGAACAAATCGATAAAACCACAAACATTTGATGAAAAAATAAAGCTCCGCTGGAACTGGAATACTCCGGTACATCAGAGCACCATAAATCCGGGTACTATTTATACGGGTTCACAATTTCTTTACCGAACGGTAAACCAGGGTGATTCATGGGACAGGATCTCACCAGACCTTACAACCAATGACCCCGAAAAACAGAAGCAGGAAGAATCCGGCGGACTATCAGTCGATAATTCATCAGCTGAAAATCATTGTACAATTTTTACAATTTGTGAATCACCTGCTGATGCCGGAATTATTTGGGTAGGAACAGATGACGGCAACGTACAGGTCTCTGTAAATAGCGGCACAAGCTGGGAAAACGTAGTAAAGAATATTCAGGGACTGCCAAAAAATGCATGGGTATCCGGAATTGATGCAAGCAGGTTTGACCGCAATACGGCATATGCTACATTTGATAATCATGCTATGGGTGATATGAAGACTTACATTTACAAAACAACCGACCTGGGAAGATCATGGATATCATTAAGTACCCCTGAATTGAAAGGCTACGCCCACAAGATAAAGCAGGATATTGTTAATCCGGATCTATTATTTGCAGGTACAGTATTTGGATTATACATTAGTATTGATGGCGGTTCAAGCTGGGTTCAGTATAATGCAAATGTTCCTCCTGCCGAAGTAAGGGATATCGCAATTCACCCTGAAACACATGACCTTATAATTGCTACACACGGCAGAGGCATCATGATAGTAGATGACCTGACCGGCATCAGGAATGTAAACAATGAGCTTCTGAATTCAGAGGCCTCGTTCTTGCCGGCAAGGGAGAATTTTATTTACGGCGGATTTCTAAACGGCAGCTTTCCTAACCAGGCCGGCACATATGTGGGAACAAACTCGACCGAAGACGCTGTAATTATGTATTACCTGAAAGACAGAGTTGTAACCGGTGACGTGAAAGTGGATATTTATGACGCCTCAGGAAGCCTGATAAAATCAATACCCGGCACCAAAAGAAAAGGCATTAATAAAATTACCTGGGATATGCGGGTAAAGCCTCCAAAGGTTGCCAAAGGGGTAAGGCCTGATTTCAGCGGTTTTGTTTCACCTTTTGTACCGGAAGGAACATACAGAATGGTGCTTACTGCCGGCAGCAAAACAATTGAAGGAACTCTCGATCTGAAGGTACATCCGCTGTGCAAACACAGCATAAGCGATATCTCTCTTCAGTATGAATCCAGCATGAAGCTTCTGAAAATGCATGAAGACCTGGCTTTCATAGTAGAAAATATCCTGAAAGTACAAATGGATGCCCGCAAAATGATAGATGAATCTAAAGGTGATGAAAATACTGCAAAAGAACTGATAGATAAGCTTGAGGAAATACGGGTTACATTGGTTGCTACAAAAGAAGGCCGGATCACCGGGGAAGAAAGACTGCGTGAAAAACTTGGTGATGTTTACACAAGTATTACTTTCTACAACGGCAAACCGTCAGAATCATATCTTTCAAGAATTCCGGGGATTGAAAAGGAAATTTCTGAGGCAAAAGCAAAAACCGATGCAGTTTATTCAAAATATTTAGCAAAGCTGAATATAATGCTTATGACAAGAGAAGAGTTCGATAAGAAGTCACAGTAATTTCAAATAAAGCAGACTTTTTAAAGGCTGGAAAATGTTTCCGGCCTTTTTTATGTAATTAATAATTTCCACTTTCATGGTTTCTTTTATCCATAATTTTCTCTAAATTTAGTTTAATTAAACAGGTTTTACACATAAAAATGAGCGTTAAGGTAATAACAAAATTTCCGGATATGGATGATTTCAGCTATAACTACAGGAGGTGGAACCGCCAGTTTGTTGAGCAGAATATTATTCTGAACGGAAAATTCTCTTACCTCTATTACCCCGAGCACTGGACAACACTTTCACTTAAATTCGCATTCGGCGGCAGCGAGCAGTACATACTTGGCAACATGAAATACGGCGTGCAGGATAATATGTATCTTATACTTAACCGTGATTCTATTTATCAGAGTCTTATCGATTCTGATAAACCGGTAGAATCTTTAACGCTTAATTTCACCGCAAAATTTGTTGAAGATGTTTTCTACTCATCATTCAATAGCGATGAATACCTTCTTGATTTTCCGGAAGTAAGGGATAGATACCCGGTCAATTTTTTTCAGAAGCTCTATAATACTGATGGTATATTAAGCACTTACATAAATAACATCAGGCTTGACCTTAAAAACAATAATTATGATACTGATAAGCTCAATGAAATTCTGCACAGCATACTGGAACATACTTTCCGCTCACAGCTCACTGAATCAAAAACAGCTGATGAGCTGCAGTCCGTTAAACGCTCAACTAGGGTTGAGCTCTTCAACAGGCTGAATAAAGCAAAGGATTACATAGAATCAAATTACCATGAATCAATAGACCTTGACATGCTTTCAAAAGTATCCTCCCTGTGTCCGCATCATTTCCTGCGGAAATTCAAATCATACACGGGCGTATCACCCCATCAATTTTTAAAAAGCGTTAGGCTTGAAAAAGCCAGAATAATGCTGGAATCCACAAATTCATCTATAACGGAAATCTGTTTGAATTGCGGGTATGAATCCCTGAGTTCTTTCAGCTTTTTGTTCAAAAATACCTACAAAACCTCCCCCGAAAGCTACCGAAAGAATTACGGCAAAAAAGTCAATTTTCAAATAATGTGAGATACGCCCTTTACTTATATTTGTAAAAATTTATAAGGAGGTCTCATTTGCGGTATTTTTTTAATTCTTTCTGCCTTTCACTGGTATTGATATTGAACTTCATTTTTACAGGTACACTTACGTCACAGTTTTTCGTAAAAGTTACTGATGCCTCAAATCCAATTGTAAACGAGCCGCTTGCCGGCAATTACATTGGCGCAAGCTGGATTGATGTGGATAACGATGAACTGCTTGACCTGTACATTTCCCGCAAAGATATCTTCAGGAATCTCGGGAACGGCAGCTTTGTAAAGGTTGCAGGTTCAATTCCGCTGCAGGGACCTGTATTAGGTAATTCATGGGCTGATTATGATAATGACGGTGACCCTGATGTGTTTGTGATAACTACAATTCAGGCAAATCCTACTTCGCACTTGTTCAGGAATGACGGGAACTTTGTTTTCACCAGGATACTATCAGGGTCAATTGCGGATTCAAATTCAAATACCGGCTGGGGCTGCGTTTGGGGTGATATAAATAACGATACATATACAGACTTGTTTCTAGCCGCCGCTTATAACTTCAACGGAGTTCTGCATGAAAACAGATTGTTTTACAATAACGGTAACGGAACATTTACCCGAATAGATTCAACACAGACAACTGATTCATTGGATGCTTTCACGATACCCATCTTTTCTGATTATGACCAGGATGGTGATATCGATCTGTTTGTTGGAACCGGTCCCGCAAACAATATCGGCGGAAGGGACTATCTCTACCGGAATCTGCTCAAAGAACAAAATGTTCCCTACTTCCTGAACAGAATCGATACAGGAATTATAGCTACTGATATTGTCGACGGTCAGAACTGGAACTGGATAGATATAGATAATGACGGCGACCTGGACGGTTTTCTTACCAATTATTCAACAAACATAAAAAACAGATTATACAGGTGCGAAGGACCGCATTACTATGTTAAAATGACGGCTGCGGAAGTCGGTACCATTGTAAGCGATGCAGGCGCATGGCTTGGCAATAACTGGGGTGATTTTGATAACGACGGCGATCTTGACTGTTTTATCACAAATGATGCAGGTGCAAGCAGGTATTACTCAAACAATGGTACGGGATTCTTTACCAGGATAGATACACTTGCAATTGTTGTAAACGGTCAGACTTACGGTACTACGATTGGTGATTATGACAGCGACGGCGATCTTGATATGTATATGGCAGGTACTAATTCAACCAAAGGATTATTCAGAAATGAAACTAACAATAATAATAAATGGGTGAATATTCACTGCATTGGGGCGGGTCCAACAGCAGGTATGACGAATAAGTCTGCATTAGGCACGATAATTAAAATGAAAGCTGTTATTAACGGCGTGCCTAAATGGCAAACCCGTGAGATTAACGCGCAGAACAGTTTCAATTCAATGAATATGCTGAATGTACATTTCGGTTTACACAATGCTTCGGTAATTGATTCAATGATAGTGAAATGGGGCGGCGGGTTAACACAGGTTTTCACTAATGTTACACCTAATAAATTCTATAAATTAATTGAGGGACAGGGATTAAGCGAAATAGTTATTGCTATCAGCCAGGTAGGCATACATTTGCCGAACATTTACAGGCTTGAGCAGAATTATCCAAATCCTTTCAACCCTGTAACAAAGATAAGGTTTTCCATCCCTGAATATTCGAACGTGAAATTATCAGTTTATGATGTTACAGGCAGGCTCGTCACTGAATTAGTTAATAGTGAACTTAATGCCGGTGAATATGAAACTGATTTCAATGCATTAAACATCACAAGCGGGGTTTATTTTTATACTCTGAGCGCGGGCAGATTCACTGAAACAAAAAAATTAATTGTAATAAAATAAGAAGTTTTAGGCGCCTGTTATGCAACGAGGGCGGTCAAGTAAAGCTGATATTCAGCCAGGCTTGATTTATTAACAGGCGCTTAATTTAAATTTAAAATATTATGGAAATAATCTATAAAGCGGCTTTAGCCGTGATGTTCATTCTTGCAGTAACACTATCAATTGCGGTAACTCATGCGCAAACAAATGATAAGCCATGCAGTTCCCCCGAAGCTTCGCAGTTTGATTTCTGGGTGGGCAAATGGCAGCTTGACTGGAAGGATCCGGACGGTACCATAAAGAACGGTACCAACGTAGTTAACAAAATACTTGGCAGCTGTGTAATTGAAGAGAACTTCACTTCCGGTGACAGTACTTTCTTCGGTAAAAGTGTTTCAGTGTACAATCCCGCAAAAAAGCTGTGGCAGCAGACCTGGGTTGATAACAGCGGTGCTTACCTTGATTTCACAGGTGGTATGGAAGGCGATAAAATGATCTTAAAACGCAAAGCTGTTACCAAAAAAGGCACTGAAGTATTGCAGCGTATGGTGTTTTACGGTATATCAAATAGTGAATTCTACTGGGATTGGGAATACTCCTCCGATGAAGGCAAAACATGGAGCCTTGTCTGGAAGATACATTATACCAGGATGTAATAAATAATCCGGTTATCCCTGTTTCTTTGGTTCCAGTGCATATGCAGTTACATCTGATTCAAATCCGCATGATTTATGTGAGCCGTCACAGAACGGTTTTTTATTGCTGTGTCCGCAGCGGCAGAGTCCTATAGTTGTCCTTCCGGCCAGGTCATACTTATTCCCGTTTGCATCATAGATTTCCATATCTTCACATTCGATGCGGTAGCTGGCATTCTTTGTAACAGTTATTTTTGTTGGCATGGTGTTACTTTCATTTATTTATAAAAATCGGAGTTCCGTCTTTTACAGCACCCCAAATCTCTTCGATCTCTTCGTTAGTCACCGCAATGCAGCCGTCGGTCCAGTCATTATTAACATAATACTCCTCAAGAAATCCGGTTGAATTAGGCAAACCATGTATCATAATATCACCTCCCGGGAAGTAACCATTCATCTCAGCATTCAGCTTATCCTGTTCATTTGGATATGAAATCCTGAGAGATAAATGATATTTGCTGTTTGGATTCCGCCCGCTTATGCTGTACAAACCTTCGGGAGTCTTTTCATCACCTTCTTTTTCCTTATGCCCAACAGGGCTATCGCCCAATGATATGCTGTAAGTTTTCAGTGGCTTGCTCATGTAATATAGCAATAATTTTCTTTCTGATTTGAATACTACGACGGAGTCACATACAGAGCCCGGGGGAAGAGGTATTTTAGCTACAGTTGGTTTTGGGGGCAAGAAATAAAAGTAATACACTGAGCCTGCGGCAATCAGCACAGTTACGAACAAAGCAGATATTAATACAAACTTTTTGATATGAAATTAATGTTGTACCTTTTTCACTTTCTTTACTTCGTCAAAAAATTCCTTCAGCTTCGCTTCATCGAGCCTGCCTGAAGTTCTCACACCGCTGCAAAGATCAATGCCGTAGGGTCTTACATAATTAAATGCATCCTTAACATTCGCGGGATTTATACCACCGGCAAGATAAATAGGAATATTTACGACTTCACGTATCTTCAGGCTCAGCTCCCAGTTATGAGTCCTGCCTGTACCGCCAAGCTGCTTTATTGCAAGGCTTGGGTTACCTGAATCCAGCAGCAGTGCATCTGCATATTCAGCATACATTGCAGCTTCAGTTACCGAATCTTCATCCAATACATGAATAACCTGGACAAGCTTTATTCCGGTAAGTTCTTTTCGCAGGATTCCGTAAACCGCAGTTTCAATTCTATCAACTATCTGAATTGTAGAGGTATTAACTTTCCTGTGATGGTTGATTATATCTTTCGCAACGGTTTCACTTGTCAAAAGAAAGGTATCGATGTTTTTGGGAACACTCTCGGCAATTTCGGCAATAAGCTCATCACTGATTACACCCGGACCGCTGGGCATTTTGCCTACAAGTCCAACAGCGCTTGCACCGTATTTTATGGCAAGATTTGCTTCTCTGGTACTGCTTATACAGCATATCTTAACGTGCGGATATTCTGCTGCTTTCATTATGTCCCTAATTCCTGCTGCTTAATATCTTTTCGACTTCAGCGAGATTCTTCTCAGCACGTTTCATTATTTCGCCTGCTTCTTTCATCACTTCTTTTTTATACTTTTCATCAGTTATTTGTCCCATATTGATCTCAACATTTTTCATAGCGCCCCATATTCCGGTTTCAAGTGATTTAGCGCCAACGGCAAGATCACTTGCCGAGCTTGCATTGCCAATTTTGGCCAGCTCTATCATAAACGGCCAGCAGTTATCAGCGGTTTTCATTACACCAAGCGGTACGTTGATTGCTTTTTTGAGTCCATCCTGCATGAGTCCCGTGCGGAGTTTTTTCTGCTTTTCGGTATCTTTGGGCAGTTTCATCGCCGTCATGTAATCATTAAAAGCATTCGTATCTGCATCGATCATCGGAATAAGCTTCTTCATATTTTCATGCAAAGGTGCAATAAGCTTTCTCATATCAGCATCAAGATGCTCGAATTTTTTAGTACCGTAGCTCATCCATCCCATCATGGCTCCCAACCCGGCACCCATTGAAGCGATGAGCGCAGAGACACTTCCGCCGCCCGGGGCAGAGGAACGCGCCCCGACAAGCTCAACAAAACTCCTTACGGACATTGATGCTAGCGGTTCACTTCCGCCTTCGGCAATCATATATTCAATAATTCTTTTTTCGGGGTTAAATGGTGATACTGAATTCAAACCAAGCCTTTCAACTACAAGTCTTATTTTCTGCTTTTCATCTACAATAAACAGATTCTCTTTCTTTATGTAATATTCAGCAGCCATAAGCATTGCTTCAAGCGGTATCAAACCAACCAGCTCACTGCCCGCAGCGGCAAGATTAAGTTCTTTTGCATCCTTTACGCACTCTTCAAATACTATGTGGGGCGGAGTAATTGTATAGTTATCCAGATTGATCGAAACCTGCGCCATGTTATATTCATCAACATACCAGCCGATAGCTTTAATAGCTTTCAGCCTGCCGGGTTCATTGGGTCCCCTGCCCTGCTCGCGGATATTCAGCGCGATGCGGTGAGCCTGCTCCTTGGTGCCGAGTATATTTACATTATACGCAATCAGGAAAAATCTCGCACCTGTAACCATTGCGCCGAAACGCGGGTTAAATTCCTGCGGACCGAAATCAGGTTTCCATTCTGGTTTAATTATCCTGTCCTTTATTCCTTCATACTCGCCCTGCCTTATTTGTTTTAATGCTTTTCGTGCGGGATTTGTTGAAGCTTCTTCATACAAATAAACCGGTAAACCAAGCTCTTCGCCAACGCGTTTGCCGAATTTTTTTGAGCACTCTACACAATCTTCAGTAGTAACACCCGCAACGGGTACAAAGGGACAAACATCAACTGCACCCATTCTAGGGTGTGCACCAGAGTGCTTTGTCATATCAATTAATTCGTAAGCTGTTTTCGTGAACTGAAATGCCGCTTCAACTACCGAGTCAGGGTCGCCCACAAATGTAAACACAGTACGGTTGGTAGATTTGCCGGGGTCAACATCAAGCAGTGTAACTCCTTCTACCCGGCGGACTGCATCAGCGCATGCGTTAATAATTTTTTCATCTCTTCCTTCGGAAATATTGGGAACACATTCAACTATTTTTCTCATATAAATTGCGATAAATTTTGTAAATATACTACAAAGTTAGCATTTATTATTGAATGTTTAAATGTAAGGGATTTTCACATTTACGGTGGAATTTACTGCTTTTTAACCAAATATTTGAGCTTTACAAGCCCGGTACTGAAATCCTCTGAGCCTCGATATTCAAGCATTACTTCTTTGTTGATTCCGTGAAACAAAGGGATACCATCGCCAAGAATTAAAGGATGAAATGCCACTACAATTTCATCGAGCAGGTTATCATTGATAAAATCCGCGATGAGTTTTACGCCCCCAACCAGGAATATTCCTTCACCGTCATCGCCATCTTTGATGTATCTTATCACGTCATCATATCCGCAGAAGATAAGCTCATCGGTTGAGGCAGGGTACAGCTCCCTTTGTGAAGTGAGAACAAAATTCTTTTTGCCCTTAAAGGGCGGGTCACTGAACTGCCGCGAAAAATCATAGGTCTTCCTGCCCATAACGGCAGCGCCAAATGATTTTTCAAACTCCTCAAAGCCGTATGTTTGATCCATGAACAGCCACGAAATATCGTGGTTCTTCCTGGCAATAAATCCATCAAGTGAACATGCTATGTATAAAATAATTTTCTTATTCATTTTTTGATTTATATTTTTTTATTTCCCGGAGTGCAATATTAGAAATAAATTTCTTAAAATAAAAATTCCCGCATAAATCAGCGGGAATTTTAAACGGTGGAACATTAATTTGAAGCTTATTCAATTAACATATTTTGAAACCAAATCTACTCTTCGTGGTCAGGCTGCCTTGTAACACAGAACTTTCCTTCTGTAATTGTTACGGGACCCGAGCCTGACTGGAAAGTACCTTCAAATGTACCTCTAATATGGTCACCCACCGCGCCGTACTCTGTTACATTGATATTTACGGATTTTGCACCAGCCGTTGTAAGTCCTTTATAAACCAGGGAGCCTGACTGCCATGCAAATGAACCTGTAGTTTTACCCGGGAAAACCAGCGAGAATGATGTTGTATCCATTGCAGCAACAGTAATACCGGTAACATCATCCTTTGTAAAATATATCCCAAGTGATACTGCAGTTTGCAGACTTACAAACTTATTATTATAGCCGGCACCTGTTATTACAAAACTATTCTCGCAGTTTATCTGGCCGCCGCATGAGCGTAGGTCACCTAAGTTAAGCGTTACCGGTGTGGATGGCGTCTGCACAACCGTATCAATGATCTGGCCGCTGTATGAAGTGAATTTTAAACGTGCCTGTTTATTCGGAGCAACGTAGATTCTGAATGCACCTGTTTGTGTAGGCAGTATTCCCTGGTTCTGGTTATCCCAGAATACTGAGAGTGTACCGTAAATGTTATTATTATTGCAGTCTTTGAATGTTCCTGTTATCACAGGGAAACATGCAAGCTGGCACAGGGGTACCTGGTATACCTGGTTCTGTGTTAATGCGGGAATGTTTATTGGTGTGCCTGACATTCCGAAGTTCTGTGTTGGTTCAACTGAAATTGTGAAATCAACGCCTGTCGGAACAGTTCTTACGTAATTGCCAAATTCATCTGTTACGGCAATTGTCTGCCCTACTTTTACTATTATGCCGGGCATCGGCTGTCCCTGGCAGTCAATAACTTTTCCTTCAACTCTTGTTAAGTAACCGGGGTAATCGTTATTCCAGTCAGTAAAGTGATTCACCGTGCCTACATACTTATTGCCCTGTTTGGTTGCAACGCCTTCTTCGCGCCACAGGCCCGTGTTCTCATCAAAGTACCATAATGGTATTGTTGCCGGTGCCTGTGAAACAAGTGAAGCGGGAATTGTTGTAGTTATAGTTGAAGGCTTGCCGCCGGTTACATTTAATCTTTCGCCTGCCGGTGTTTCCATTTCAACCTTCATAATGCCATATGAATATAACACTGCGTCTGTTGAGTCACTTCTTCTTGCCATCATATCACCGCCGGAAACTGTTTCAGAAAATTTTACATCGGTGGGATCCATATATACCACAGACATATTCACAGTTCCGTTATACGTTGTGCCGTCATTTTTTACAACAGAGCCCGGCTGAATTTCAACCATAGAACCATTATTAAGATTCGCGGTTCCCCCGGTTGTTGAATTTATTGTGTGAGTAACTGATTTTGGCATCATTGTAATTTTTACAACTGTCGCGCCGGCTTTCGGCTGCTCGCCGCGAGTTGCGGTAAAGAAGCCTGATTTTTCTGCCTTAACAAAAAGTCTGCCCTGTGGAACGGTAATATCGGTGAACATAAATTCACCGTTTGCACCGGATGTTTTGACCTGCCCGTGCGCTGTTACGGTTACGCCGGATATCGGCTCGTTGTTTTCATTCACAACAATACCTGTAATTGTTGTTGTAGTGCTGCCGCCATTGTTGGGCGTGTTTGTTATGATACTGCCATCTTCACTGCAGCCTAATGCCGCAATGAGAAGAATAAGCAGATTTGCAATTAATACGATCTTTAATATTTTGTTCATTATAGTTAGTTAGTTGTTAGTTAGTTAATTAATTATGAACAAAGATATAATTACAATACAAGAGGGCAAAAGCGATTTTGCCCATAAATTTAAAGCCGATGGCAGTTTTTAGGCTACGGGATAAATGGAAAACACAAAAAAAAGGCTATAATTGCAGAAAATTAAGGTTTTGGTGTGATTTAACTAAACTTGATATTTAAGTGCTGAGGGGCAGTTTCAGAATATAACCTGGGAGTTCTTTATGACGATTTCAGCCTGGTTAACCCCGAAATGATACAGCAGGTCGTTGTAATTAGGGGTATCAAAGATAACCATATCAGCCTGCTTGCCTGTTTCCAGGCTTCCGGTGTTATGTGAAATACCAAGAGCCGCTGCGGCATTTATGGTTACAGCGTTGATGACTTCTTCAACATTCATTTTTAGCAAATGAATCGCCATGCTCATTGAAAGCTGGATATTTTCGCTCATGGCGCTGCCGGGATTAAAATCAGTGGCAATTGCAACAGGTATTTTGCTCTCTATCATTTTACGCGCAGGCGCGTAGGGAATATCAAGAAAATATGAGACCGAAGGGAACACAACGGCTAAGGTGCCGGAATTCACAAGCGCTTTGATATCGGATGGCTTCATCACTTCAAGGTGATCGACTGATATCGCGCCACAGCCTATGGCTGCTTCAATTCCGCCAATTGAATTAAACTGGTTTGTATGGAGCTTTGGTACAAGCCCGAATTTTATTCCCTGCAGGAATATTTTTTTAGTCTCACTTACAGAAAAATAATTCTTCTCGCAAAACACATCAATAAATGTTGCAAGGTCACGTTTTGCTATCTGCGGTATCATTTCATACAGTATCTCTTCAAGATATTCGGACTTTGTTTTATCTTTTGGGTATGCATGCGCGCCGAGGAATGTCGCATAAATATCGATTGGCAGTTCACGGTTCAGCTCGTTAATTACTTCAAGCATTTTTAGCTCGCTTGCTGTGCTTAAACCGTAACCTGATTTCGCTTCAATTGTGGTAACCCCAAAGCTTACTGATGATATTATTCGTTTTAGAGCAAGCTCAGCGAGGTCCTCCTTCGGGGATTTGCGTGTAGCCTTAACAGTGCTTATAATGCCGCCTCCGGCTTTAGCTATCTGCTCATAAGTGCTGCCCTTAATGCGCATTGAAAACTCATCAGCGCGGCTGCCTGCAAAAACAAGGTGTGTGTGTGAATCAATAAACCCGGGCAGCACGCATTTACCGCGTGCGTCAATTACCTGCATCTTTTTCTTCTTCAGGCTTGCGGGAAGTTTTTTTCCTATCCATCTTATCCTTCCGCTTTCTGAGTAAATGCTTGAATTCCTGAGCATACCAACTTCTGACTGGTACTTCCCCGCCTTGAACTTCCTGCCCTTTGTGTGGCAGGTTACAACCTGCGATGCGTTTTCTATTAGTAGGCTCATTATAGTAAGTATGATTATACAAATATAGCTTAAAACTGAAAAATAAAGGAATTATAAAGAACCCCATTCTTCACAGAACGGGGTTCAATTTTTTTCCACTTATTTCTTACTTCACTAACAGTCCCGAAAATCAGGACTTCTGATAAAGTAACTCCGTTATTATTTTTCTATCCCGCCAAGCCGGGACTTCTGATTAAATGACATTCGTCATTTAATCATCAGCATCTTCTTTGTATCTACAAAATCGCTGGTAACAAGTTTATAGAAATATACCCCTGATGAAAGCGAGTAGCCGTCAAAATCAACTTCATATCTGCCGGCTTTTAACTCACCGTTAACCAGTGTTTCAACTACCCTGCCCAAAACATCATACACAAGTAATTTTGCATTTGTATTTTTGGCAATATCAAACTTTATCTTTGTTATCGGGTTAAACGGATTCGGATAGTTCGTATGCAGCTTAAACACATCCGGAATTTCATTTGAAACAGGCTCTATGCCAACCATTGCAACAATGTACTGGAATCTTGTAGGCGGCGCAGTAGATCCCGGCGGTGTAACGCCGCTGCCGCCATCAGGCAGTGTTACCATTTTTGGGGTTGGCAGGGCAATATCCTGAGCTGCGAAGTAATATTGTACTGTTGTACCTATCACACTTGCCGGAATTACAAATGAAAATGTATCAAGGTTAACGGCTGTGTAATTAACTGAGCTGTAAGCCGACCATGTCGTCCCGCCATTTGTGCTTTTGCGGTAGTACAATAACGGGGCTTCGTTGGTCCAGTTCCTTATAATTCCGTTATCAGTTATCTTAGCCTTCATTGTAATTGCAGTTGTTAAACTGGTCATTGTGAACGGCTGTGTATGCAGAATAACGGGCGTCCAGTTATCAAGCTTGCGTGCGGAATCAACTGAAAGCGAAGCGTCAATGATACCCCAGCCCATATTGTTATTGGGTGAGCTTGAATTGCTTGCGAATTTCTTCAGGATTCCCATAACCTGCAGTGGTGTTAAATTCCTGTTGGCAGAAAGTACCAGCGCGCAAACGCCAGATGTAAGAGGACATGAAAACGAGGTTCCGCTGCCTGTGGAATAATTATTCCCTGTGGTTGAGGCATAGTAGTTATTGTTCCCCATTGCCATAACATCGGGTTTTATTCTCGGCGGAGCGTCTGTTGTAGGTCCTATAGAGCTAAAAGATGCCCTTGTGCCGGTTGATGTTACTGCACCGACTGTGAGTACACTGTCGCCATCGGCGGGTCCGCCAAGTGTATTATGGGTACTTGTACCGTTATTACCTGCTGAATTGCTTACAATAATTCCTTTGTTCACTGCAAGATCTGCTGCAATTGTAATAGGCATTGTGTTGCCGTTCATATCCTGCCAGGTGTAGCTTGTATAACCGGGATCAAACTCAAGATAACCAAGCGAGCTTGTGATGATATCTGCGCCAAGGCTATCTGCCCAGTGTGCAGCCGCTATCCAGTTATCCATTTCGGCGGTAACTTCATTGGGGTCAACTTCGGTTCTGCCTAAAATAAATGTTGAGCCGTATGCGGGTCCCACCATTTTGCCGGGTTTATATCCGCCTGTTAAGCAAAGTGTAGCTGTTCCGTGTGAGTGTCCGGTTAATGATGGTGTATGATTCTGGAAATCGTACGTTGTCTGTATCTTCATCGGGTAGGTTGTGAAAGCTTCGTGAGTGAGATTCGAGAATCCCGCGTCAAAGCTTGCTATCATAATGCCCTGCCCCTTGATACCCTGGTTATGTACAAGGTTAACTTTTATCTGCGTTATCTGTGTTAGCGCATTGCCTGTACCGTAAGTTAAAGTATCAGCAAGCGGGTCATCTGTTGGATTTATAAACACAGGGCTCAGGTCAGATGATAATTCAGGTTCTTCCTTTATCCTCCTGAATTTTTCAACAAGCTCAATACCTTTAACATGATCCATATGTGAAATGGTATTAACCTGTTCGCGGTTAACTTCAACGCTCATACAGTTTAGCCATTTTATACGGTGTCTTACTTTAATAACATTTCCCGCAACCATGTTCACATAATCATTATTCAGCGGAATATCGGTGTAATCCAGAAGTTCGCCCGCAGGTTTTACTTTAGATCTTCTATCCAGCGAACGCTGTGATACAATTGATAGTGGGTCGTTTAACTTTGATATTGCGTTTGGACCTTTATCTTTGAAATAAACCCAAACAACAAAATTCTGATTTGCTTCGTCATCCATAGCTTTTGAAAGCATACTTCCGATCTTATTTTCGGTTGATCTGAATGAAAGAAACGAAAGGGATAAGAAAGTAATTATGATAAAAAACGAATAATACCTTTTCATACGATTATTAGTAGTTTATGTTCAATATTATGCTATAACTTATTTAAATATACAATAATAAAAAAGAGAAATTTATCCCAAAAATTAATGGTTCCGGTTAGGTTAAAGACGTTATATATAAAGGTATTTACAGGGCTTTATACCCTATACCCTCCTTATTTCATTGCAATAAAAATCAATTTTCAGTAATTTTGTAAATTACAACAAATTAAAACCAACCGAATGGCTAAAGGCTTAAACATTCTATATTGCACCAGCGAAGTTATGCCCTACAGCAAAACTG
>JAUQWQ010000205.1 GCA_030835085.1 Ignavibacteria bacterium | reverse complement strand
AGTCCCGCAAGTATTAAATAAACTCTTTCATAATGCTGCCAGTGGCGGTTTGAGCCTCTCCACCCTAAACTGAGTGCAGTATATATCGCTTTTTTGATTCCGCTTGTTGTCCTGTCGCGAAGTGTCGCGAAGTCAGGTATTAAGCCTATGAACCAGAAAACAAATGATACCGTGAAATATGTTGAAACCGCGAACACATCCCAAAGCAAAGGTGATGTGAAGTTAACCCATAAACCGTGCTGGTTGGGGTATGGAAACAAATAACCATCTAACCACGGGCGGCCTGTGTGAATAGCGGGGAAAATACCCGCTGTCATTACCGCGAAAATTGTCATACCTTCGGCAAAACGCGCAATACCGGTTCTCCATTTCTGGCGGAAAAGGAAAAGTATAGCCGATATAAGCGTACCCGCGTGACCGATACCGATCCAGAACACGAAGTTGATAATATCAAACGCCCAGCCTACAGGCTGGTTGTTGCCCCATAATCCAACACCGTACCAGAACGTTAACCCTAAACATACAGCGCCAATAAGCAGCGCGGTTGAGCTGATACCAATGGCAATGAACCACTTGATATTAGGCTTGGTCTCAGTCGGCCTGGCGATTACATCATCAATTTCCTTGAACGAAGTTTTTCCCTCAACTAAAGGAATCTCCCGTGTATATGTTGCGTCAAGACTCATTATTTTAAATTATTTCTATAATTAAAAAATCGAATTTTCTGTTACTTGTTATACTTCTGATACTATTTTTCTCTGACTCTGTATCTTTCTCTTAAATTTATCTTCTCTGCTGAACTACTTGCATCAAAAATTGAGCTAACCCAATTAACAGCATACACCAATAAAGCTACAGCAATTATACCCGGTGCTTTCTTAGAATTGCTTAAAGCATATGAAATACCAAAGCATGCTGCCGATACCCCGATTCTAATTCCCCAATTCAGATATTGCCCGTTGTATAACTGCCCTAATGCGGCACCCGGCACAATAAATGAAAGTGTTCCCGCCAGGAACGGATCTTTTTCAGATTTTACCTGAGCAAATAATTTAATCTGCTTTGGTGTTTCTGTATTTAATGAGAACGGTTTTTCTAAATTTCCCAGTCTGTTTCCTTTTTTAGTAAGCAGCTGCGAATTTATGCTTATTGAAAACAAAAAGAACAAACAAATTGCGAAAATTTTCATGTTCAAGGTCTTTTACCCTGTTTACCAAACTCCAGTTTGGTAAACGAAATCGTTTCTTTGAGAACTCACGTTTTTCCCGGCACACATCAAAAAACCATTTTTGCCTTTTTACTTTCTGCGTCTTTCGCAGTCCCGCGCTTCTGCTTAGCGGGATGCCTTTTCACTTTTTACTTACTTATGCTCTTCCGTCTTTTTCTCTTCAGATTTCTTCTCTTCACTCTTATGCTTCTTATCACCTGTATGCATCGGCTCGTAAATATTTCTAAGTTTCGCCATGTATGTTACATTAGGCAGAACCTTTATCTCTTCAAGCACACTGTATCCTAATTCATGTGTGCGGTATTTAGCTATTGTTGATTCCTTATCGTTAATATTACCAAACTCGATCGCGTAAGCGGGACATGCATCCTGGCAGGCGGTCTTAACATTTGAACCAACCACACCGCGCGCTTCCTGTATTGCGTCCTGTCTTTCTTTCATAATTCTCTGCACGCAGAATGTGCACTTTTCCATCACACCGCGTGAGCGTACTGTTACTTCGGGGTTTGCCATCAGTTCCATCGGCTCAGCATACTGGAAACCATCACTAACGCGGTCTCTCCAGTCAAAGTAATTAAACCTTCTTACTTTGTATGGACAGTTATTTGAGCAGTACCTTGTACCAACACACCTGTTATAAGCCATTCCGTTCAGTCCGTCTTCGCTGTGGGTAGTTGCTGCAACCGGGCAAACATTTTCGCACGGCGCGTAATCGCAGTGCTGGCACAGCATCGGCTGGAAGTTAGCAGATGGAGCATCAGGAGTGCCGTAATAATAACGGTCAATTCTAAGCCACATCATTTCACGGTTAGCCTTAACCTGCTCTTTGCCGACAATCGGAATATTATTTTCAACATTACATGCTGTAACGCATGCTCCACATCCTGTACATTTGTTCAGGTCAATTGCCATACCCCATTTATAGCCTGTAAAACCTTCCCTGTCATAAACAGGCGGAGTGTTTATAGGCTGCAGGTCCATGTGATGCATTCCTTCCTGCAGGAACTTGGGGTTCTTCTTATATTCTTCAACAGTACCCTGTCTTATGATACCTCTTCTGAACTGAATATCTTTTAATAAAGGGTCGCTATCAATCGGGTAGTGTTCCTGTGTGGAAATTAATTCATACTTTCCGCCGGCAGATGTTACCTGCGCATTGTTGTAAAGCCTCTCATTAAGCGGAGCATTTTTAGCAATAAGCATATTGGCGTTTACGCCAATGCCTGTACCAATTGCGCCTGCGGCAGTTCTGCCGTAGCCAAGCGAAATTTCAATTGTTTTATCCGCCATACCGGGCTGAATAAACACGGGGAAAGTCTGCTTGCGTGAGCCGATTGTAATATCAACCGTTCCGTTGGTATCAACGCCAAGCTCAGCAGCTGACTGAACAGAAATAGCAGCGTAATTATCCCAAACAATTTTTGTTACGGGATTCGGTAATTCCTGCAGCCATCCGTTTGATGCGAAGCGTCCGTCACCAACGTTATTGTTACCCTGCAGCAGTATTGTAAAATCATTTGATGCCTTCATTTTGGGAACTGATGCGAATGCATCTACTGCAAATGCGCCGCCTGCCAATTCCGGTTTTTCATTCATGAATACCACACCATCGTGCAATACTGAATTCCAGAATTTCTTGAACGGTGCCGCTGCTGCCATAGTTGGGTAAATTACTTTTTCCCAGTTGGCTGATAAATAATCTTTATATAATGTTTCGTTAAATTCTTTCGGTTCTTTCCAGTTAAGCAGTATTGCTTCTTTCTGCCTGGTGTTGTATAACGGCGCAATTATCGGCTGCTGCATACTGTAGAAGCCGGTGCGTGTCTTAAAATCACTCCATGCTTCAAGCTGGTTATGTATCGGCAGAACGTAGTTTGAAACTTCTGATGTTTCATTAACAAGCTCTGTGAGCGTGATTGACATCGGTACTTTCTTTACAGCCTCTTCGTATTTGTACTCCGGTGAAAGATTATAAACAGGGTTCGTATCAAAATGAACTACAACCCCAACTCTTCCGCTTGCCATTGCCTGAACAAGGCTATCCATTTCCGCGGAGGTTGATAGCGGCATAAGCTCTGTGTTATCAGCTTCAGCGGAGTATAATTTATTATTGCCAAGCGCTTCGTTCAGCAGGTTAATCGCAATGTGGGTTGATTCCGGAAGCTTATCGCCGCCGAGAACAATCGCTTCACCCTGGAACTTTACAAGATCATTTACAATGTGATTAACAACTTTTTCATCAAGCTTATATTTAGCTGCGAACTGCTTAATATCATTTGATGCGAATACAGTTGTTACGCGTGAATCCATTGCGTAGCCGGAAAGTTTTTTCTTTCCAACAAGCTCGTTAAGCAAACACATCACAAACTCTTCGATAGCATCTGTTCTTAAGCGGAGCCTGTAATCAGCGTTCATACCGGTATTTGTTACCGCCCCTTCAACAGCGTACAGCCTGTTGAATTCATTTTTGCTCATAACGTCACGGTTCTGTGAGAACATCCTTGTATATTCAAGCATGTTATGATCGTTGCCAAGGAAATCTGATTCAAGCGCAACAATTACCTTCGCTTTATCAAGCTGAAGCACAGGCAAACTGCGTTTGCCGTATGATTTCTGCCATGCGTTAATGCGGGCTGAATCGTTGAATACTTCGTATGAATATATTTTTGCTGTGGGGAAAGTTAATTTAAACTCGTCAAGTAATCTTTTTAATGTTGGTGAAAGTATTGTATGCGTTACAATCGCTATTTCTTTTCCGGAACCTGCTGCCGATGTTAATGCTGCTGTAACATTTTTGTTAACATCATTCCAGTTTGTTACTGCCTTGTTCATCATCGGCTCTCTTAAGCGCTCGGGGTTATAAAGATTCATAACGCTTGCCTGGCCTTTGGTGCAGATCTTCCCTTTGTTTACAGGATGGTCAGGGTTGCCGTCAACTTTAATGGGTCTGCCCTCACGGGTTTTAACTAATATACCGCAGGCGCTTGTACAGCCAGTGCATGTTGATGCGTAATAGTTCGGTAAACCTAGTGTTACCTCTTCAGGTTTTTGGTTGTAGGGAACAATAGTACCTTTATCCTGGTAATTTCCGCAGCCTGCGGCGGCAAATGCCGCAGAGGCACCCATCAGCGCAAGGAACCTTCTCCTTGTAACTGCTGACATATTTGCCACATCGGGCTTCTGCAGTGCTTCCGGTGAAAATTCATTTTTTAAAGTCTTATCAAAAGCAGGGTCGTTATATAATTCCTTAAAGCTCCGCCAGTAACCGCTGTCTTTGGGCTGGTTCACTTCTGAGCTGTTATCTGGTTTTTTCAGTTCATCCATTTCTTTCATACTATCCTCTCACCTGCCCTTTCGGTCCTTTACTGCTCATATTCATATCCCGTTTTACAGCATACGGGTTTGCTTTAACCTTAACGCTTGCTTCGGCTTTTAACTTCTGCCCGAACAATTTGAACGGAAGCTTCGTAATGGCTGCTGCGGCAACTGCGCCCGCGCCAAGATAAACGAAGAAGTTCCTGCGTTTTATTTTCACTGAATTGTTGTTTCCGGAATTATTTGAATTCATTTTGTATAATATCTATACTATAATATAGTCGTTCTTTTTTTATTTGCGGGGAGTGAAACGAATAAGCAATCTCACTCAAAAAACTTTTATTGCCGTATCGCCCTAAAACTACCTATGACACGCCGAACAGTTATCCGGACCCTTTTTCAGGTCAGGCAGGTTCGGGAATTTATCATGCGCTGTGCGGTGACAATCAAGGCAGGCACCCATTGTAAATGAATTAACCTGTCCTGTAGATTTAAACTTGTTATTAATAAGGGTATCCATAGCCTGGACCTGCCCGTGGCAATCCTGACAGATAATACCTTTGTTTACATGAACACTATGATTAAAATATGCAAAATCAGGCACTCTGTGGATCCTTTTCCACGGAAGAGGCTTATTTTCGTTGTAATATTGGGTAAGTTTCTGGATCTCCGGCTGGTCTTTCCTTGCGATAGCATGGCATCCCATGCAAACATTCACCGAAGGAACGCTGGCGACCCTTGATTTTTCGACACCTACGTGGCAATATTGGCAATCCATGCCCATATCACCGGCATGCAGCTTATGCGAATATGCAATTGGCTGCTCGGGCTGGTACCCTATACCCGTGCGTTCAGCGTAAGTAATATAGTAGGTTAATGCAAATGAAGCGGCAGCTACAAATAGAATAATCGGCAGCCGTACCTTGATGCCGTAGTCAAGTAGAAATTTTTTCATTCAGTTTTTTATAATACAGAACGCAAAATTATGAAATTATAATTAAAATTGCCATATAATTTTTTTAGCCGTGTAATTTAATCTGTACTTTTTTGGCAATTTTAATTCATAAACAGGTATTTTAAAAGGATATGAGGCATA
>JAUQWQ010000204.1 GCA_030835085.1 Ignavibacteria bacterium | reverse complement strand
ACTCGATGCGATCAAGGATGTTACTCCCAATATGGTTGAATATGCCGCTGTAGAAGTATGGAAATCACAATCTCCCAAAAAGGTGATGGATGAAATTCCCGTTCTCAGCAAGATGGATGAGCTTAAAATGAAGTTCGATAAGAAAGCAAAGGAAGCATTTGATAAACGTGTTGAGCTTATGAAAAAGCGAAACAAAGTTGTTATCGCAATGCCTAGAGTGCTTAACATGTACGCACAAACCCCGTTTTACACCGCTTATTTTGAATCACTTGGTGTAAACCCGGGTAATATCATATTTTCAGAATATACAAGTGAGGAATTATATAAAGAAGGCGCAAAGCGCGGTGCTATTGATCCGTGCTTCCCTTCAAAAATAGGTATTCCGCACATTCATAACCTGATCTATAAGATCCACAAGAAGAAGAAAATCGATTACATATTCTTCCCTATTGTTGATACTATTCCATCAGATCTTGTTTATGCGCAGCAGCATCACGCCTGCCCCACTGTAACAGCAACTGTTGAAGCTGCCAAAGCCGCTTTTATAAAAGAAAGCGATATGTTCAAGGATGTTGGTATTGAGTATGTGAACACATATTTATACATGACTGAAAAGAAACTTTGCGCAAAACAGATGTTTGATGAATGGGGTCCGAAGCTTGGGTTGAGCAAGGAAGAGAACGACCGCGCTATTGAACAGGCGTACTGGGCATTGGATAAGTACCATGTTGATATGCGTAAAGAGGCACGCAAGGCTCTTGAGCAGCTTGAAAAGGATAATAAGATAGGTATTGTGGTGCTTGCCAGACCTTATCACAATGATCCGGGCTTAAATCATGAAATACTCGAAGAATTCCAAAAGCTTGGATACCCTGTATTTAACCAGGATTCACTCCCAACAGATGATGATATCCTTGAAAGACTCTTTGGTGATGAGATAAAAGCCGGCCTGATAAAAGGCGGTATGGATGTAAGTGACGTATGGAAGAACTCATACAGCGAAAATACAACACGCAAAGTATGGGCTGCCAAATACGCGGGACGCCATCCTAATCTTGTAGCTTTGGAGCTCTCATCGTTCAAATGCGGCCACGATGCCCCGATATACACAGTGGTTGAAGAGATCGTATCAAACAGCGGAACGCCCTACTTCTCATTCAAAGATATTGATGAGAATAAGCCGACCGGCTCCATTAAGATACGTGTAGAGACCATACATTATTTCCTGAAACGATACAGAGAAGATATGGTAGCTAAGGAAAAGAAAATTCTGACAATTGAAGAAAAGATGAAGGAATTTGAAGAGAAGATAAGGAAACAGTATGAGCTTCAGGAAAAACTTGATGTTATACACAAACGTCAGGGCACCGGGAAATATCACAATGGCAGTTTGAATTCAAACGCTGTTGATATTGACCTGAGCAAGGTTAAAAAAGCTGAAAATTCAGATGTTAAAGTAACGGAAGAATTAGAAGCCTGAGATTTAGATAAGTAATGTTCAAATCAGCCGGTTAAGCAATTAACCGGCTTTTTTATTTGCTGAAATTGTATAATTCCACTTTCGTTGGTGCAAGGTAGTATGTTGTTCTTTCATTCATTTTGAATGTTTTCATAAGTCCATTTATGTAATTATGATACTGTGTAGTATCAACTGCGCTGTAATCAAGCACTATCCAGAATCTTTCGGGCTTTTGTGTTGAAATGGAATCCAGCACTTCATTCCAGCCGTATCGTACATATACCGGATTTGGTAATTGTAAATTTTCCTGCTTTTTGTAGTAATTTATGACCCAGCCGTTGAAATGCGGTTCAACGTAAATTCTCTCCCCCAGTTTGAATTCAGAATTAATCTTTGTTATTAATGACCTGTAGTCATCATTCTTGAATCCAAATGAATAATGAATATTAACCCCGTAAATATTAACTGCTATCAATAAGGCAATAATCCCGGTTGTGAGGTATTTATTATCCCATTTGGTGATGCCGTATACTATGAAAAATGAAATATATGGCACAAGGATACTCAAATACCGGTAAAATTCAATTCGCTGGCGGAAAGAGATCAGCCCGGCAAGAATCAATGGTACCAACAAAACCAGCAATATCAGTACTGGAGAGCCATTTTGAGTCTTTCTCCGGAAAATAATGCCGGCAAATGAGATAAATATGATAATTGCAGCAAAATATGTTATGTACCTGACAATTTCCAGGTTTGAATAGTAATAATATAGCCCAAGGTTAAGATCCCGGATGTAATTCACATATTCATGAAATACCAGGCTTAACGTTTGAGGTGAGCGCCAGGACTGTCCCCTGCTGAAGTGCGAAATCAGCTCCGGAACCCAAATGAGATATACCACACCGATCGAAAACAGTAAATACAAATATGCTATATACTGCTTCGTATTCCCTCGGTAAGTATAAATAATATATAATAGTTCAGCAGCCAGTATAAAGAAAGAAAAATAGTGTGTGAAAATTGCTCCGGTTGTAAATAGTACAAACGGTATTGCATACTTTTCTTTAAATATCCTGTGGTAGTCATGAGGCTTATCCATCAATTTCAGCAGAAAGTAGACTGAACCCAGGTTAAGGAACAGGTTCATTGCCGCCATACGGACTTCCTGTCCATAATAAAGGTTGAGTGGTGATACTGAATATAGCAGAATTACAAGGATTGCCTTTGTTGGTTCCAAATACCTCTTACTGATGGAATAAAGAAAAAATACAGAGGATGAAGTAAATAATGCTGAGAGCAGGCGCATTGACGCAACTGAATCTCCCAGGACAAAATTCCATATTTTAAGAGCAAAATAGAATAAAGGAGGGTGTATGTCGTTGGAAGTTCTGACTATGATCTCGTAGAATGAATCCAGGCTCAGATGCCAGGAAAATACTTCATCAAACCAAAGGTTCTTCTGTGTAATAAATGCCAGGCGCAAAGCTAAGCAAATAACAAATACAACAAAAACCAGGATTTTTTCTGTTTTTGAGGTCATTCACCGATAAATTGAAATACTACCTTACGTGTACGCGGCCTTTCATCAAAATCAATAAGGATTACCTGCTGCCACGTGCCCAGAAGAAGCTCCCCGTTTACAAATGGTATGGTTTGTGAACAGCCAAACAGGGTCGAACGAAGATGTGCATGTCCGTTATGGTCACCCCAGGTATTATTATGGTGGTACTTTTTGCCCGATGGAATGAATTTCTCAAGGATCTCGGGAAGATCTTTTTTTAGGCCCGGTTCATATTCAATTGTGCTTATAGATGCAGTTGAACCAACAACAAAAATCGTTACATTTCCATTCACGAGATTGGTTTTTTCCAATGAAGTAAACAGAACATCAGAAAGATTTACTATATCGCAATCCCCTTTTGTGGCAAATGTATGGTTTTCAGTTATAATCTTCATAATTAAATTATTTTGAAGACCCCTTGTAATTTAATATTATATTGATACCTTCCAAAACTGTATTTTCTTTATAAATATGCTTAAAATTCAGATTACTTCCAAGAAACTTAACTGATCCACCTGTTATAATTACCGTTAATTTACCCTCATAGTTACTGCGTATTGCATTCACCAATCCTTCAGTGGCATATTTCATGTAGTTTACCAAACCGGATTGGATAGCCTCAAATGTATTCCTTCCTATCAATGGAGCATTTGCCCGAAGGTTCCTGTATTCTAATAGCGGCACTTTACCTGTGTTCGAATTCAGGGCTTTGGATGAAGTCATTATACCCGGTGCAATTATTCCTCCTTTAAAGTCACCATTTTTCAGTACCAGGTCAAATGTATTTGCTGTTCCCAGGTCAATTATTAAAACGTTTGATTTACCCTTTACAGCATTATAGCCAAATACTGCATTGCAAATTCTATCCGGCCCCAGTGTTCGAGATTTATTAATTTTAATCTTAACGGGTAACTTTGTTTTATTATTAATAGTTAATGGTGAAACTTTAAATTCTTTTCGAATATATGGTTTTATAATCTTATGAGACTCCGGAGATACTGAAGATATCCCAATTTTACTTACAATTAAGTCTTTGGCGATTCTCTTTATGGTATTTGAGAGATCAATTTTATTAAATGAACTGCAATTATACTTGTAAATAATTTTATTGCCTTTGTATACAGCAAAATGTGTAAAACTATTCCCTATGTCGATTGCGAGATTCATATATTAATAAAAATGCCTGTACATGAACAGGCATTTGGGTAAAATTATCCAATTTAGTACAACAGTTTATCTGCTTAATTCCAGTTTTTTTATCTCATCACGCAATGAAGCCGCTTTTTCGTAATCTTCACTATCTATAGCAGTTTTCAGGTCAACTTGAAGCTTATTCAACTTTCTGGTATACGGGTCAGATGCTTTTTCTCTCAATTCACCGGCATCGGCTTCTTTAAACAGATCATCTCCCAATCCTTCTTCATCACCTTCCTTATCGGGCAAAAATGCCACCTCATTCATTACATCTTCATTAACATATATTGGTACGGCAAATTTCAATGCAAGTGCAATAGCGTCAGAAGGTCTGGAATCTACTTCATCAACACTGCCAACGTCCATTTTTATCTTTGCAAAGAATGTACCGTCTCTAAGCTCGTTTATATATACATATGATATGGAAAAACCCAGCTGCTCAATGATATTCTTTAACAGGTCATGAGTTAGAGGTCTTGGAGGCTTAATTCCTTCAAGTTCCAGTGCAATATGCTGTGCTTCAAAGCTGCCTATTATGATAGGCAGGCGTCTCTCGCCGCCAATTTCCTTAAGTATCAGAGCATAACCACCCCCGCCCGGAGCAGGAGTCGGTGAGAGTCCTAATATATCAACCTGAATTTTATCGTTATCCATTAAATACTGATATTTACAATTTTAATTTGAGAGTACTTTTTTGAACTCTTCTGTTAAAGCCGGCATTATTTCCAGTGCATCTGCAACTATCCCGTAATCAGCAATCTGAAATATTGGTGCATCCTTATCTTTATTAATTGCTACAATACATTTAGATGATGACATGCCGGCAAGATGCTGAATTGCACCGCTGATTCCAACTGCAATATACAGACTTGGAGAAACAGTTTTACCTGTCTGCCCGACCTGATCTGAGTGCGGTCTCCATCCTGCATCTACAATTGCTCTTGACGCACCGGCAGCACCACCAAGTACTTTTGCCAGGTCTTCAACCAGAAAGAAATTTTCTGGTCCTTTTAATCCCCTGCCGCCGGAAACAACAACATCAGCCTCGGTTACATCAAGCTTTTCGTTACTTACCACAACCTCTTTCACCTGTACAGCAAAATCAGTATCATTTAAAGGAATATCAATTTTTTCAGTTGCAGCCGTTACTCCATCAATTTTTACAGCTTTAAAAACATTCGGTCTTAGAGTAAATATCTTTACAGGTGATGTTACTTTTACCTCTATGAACGCTTTACCTGCATAAACAGGTCTTGTGGCAGTAATGTTTCCGCCATCTGCCTTAATTTCAGTACAGTCAGCGATAAGTCCGGCTTCAAGCTTTGCTGAAACCCTGGGGGAAATGTCTTTTCCCATTGCTGATGCTGAAAGAATTATGATATCCGCACCTCTTTGTTTTACCATTTCAGCAACAATTTTTGAGTAAGCAGTGGTAGAGTACTTTTCCAGTTTAGCGTCTTCTGCCAAAAGAACCTTCTTAATTCCATATGCACCTAACTCCGAAGCAGCAGATGAAAGATTACTTCCGATCAGCAATACTTCGGCTTCTGCACCAATATCATTAGCCAGCTTCAAAGCTGTTGATGCGGTTTCAAACCCGGAATTTTTGATCTTATTTTCACGTGACTCAACAAATGCAAGTATTTTGCTCATTATATTACCTTCGCTTCCTCTCTTAACAATTTTACAAGTTCCGGTACTGCGGAAACATCTGTTCCTACAATTTTACCCTTTGGTTTTGATTTGGGCAGGCTCATTCCCAGAATTTCTGTTTTATTATCAGTGTAAGTCGGCTGTCTTTCTTCTATTGGTTTTGATTTTGCAGCCATAATACCCTTCAGATTAGGGTATCTTGGGTTATTGAGTCCCCGCTGAGCACTGATCGCTACAGGGAGTGAGGCTTCAACTATCTCTTTGCCGCCTTCAATCTCACGTTCACAAATTACCTTGCTGCCTTCAACTGATAATGATACAACTACACTTATCGAAGGAATTCCAAGCATTTCCGCTGTTAAATTTCCCACCTGCATATCATCATAGTCGATGGACTGTTTACCGAATAAGACGATATCAGCATTGATTTCTTTTAAAACATCAGCAAGATTTCTTGCAACAGTATATGAATCCATTTCTGCATCTGAAATTACCAGAATACCCTTTTCAATCCCCATTGCGTAAGCCTTTTTAATAGCTTCTTTATTGCTGGCCTTGCCTACGGAAATCACTACAGTTTCCCCGTTGTTTTTCTCTTTTAGTTGTAAAGCCGCTTCTACTGCAAATTCATCATAGGGATTAATTATATAAGTTACACCTGCAGGGTCAATTGTTTTTCCGTCAGGTCCAATTTTAACCTTCGTTGTAGTATCAGGCACCTGCGAAACACAAACAGCTATCTTCATTGTATTACCTTCCTCTTAAGTATGGAAATTTTAGCTAATATTAACAAAATTAACGAATATTTGATAAATTTTCAATTGCCAAATTAGTGCTGAAAACAGGCAAATAAATAAAAAAGAAACAGAATTTCTGTTCCTTTTTTAACAAGAATATTATGCATGTATTGTTATTTTTTGTAATTTTTCATTATTTCTTCCATCTCTTTGGTTTTATCTTTCAGGTCCTGCAGATTCTTGCCGCCCTCTTTCATGTTTTTCATGTCTTCCAGCATATTGGTCATATCCATATACTTTACGTCTTCAGGGGCTTTGAACATATCGTCTGTAACTTTAACATCCTTCTCGAATTTGGTCGCTTTCATATAAGTTTTCCCGTCTGCCGAACCCATTCTCAAAGGAACAGTTTTTTCATAAAGACTTACTGTAAAATTTTTTTCTTTATGTTTATATATTTCGCATTTGTAGCCTATGATCTCTTCTTCGCCGATCTTTTCCATCTGGTCTATGTAATCACGGAATGAATTTACGTCGACATTATCTTTTGTATCGCTGAATTTCTTTTTATCGAATTTCATCCCCATTTTTACTCCCGCAATATCGCTAACAGTATAAACAATATCACCTCCATCAAAATAGGCGGTCGCCGAAAATTTCTTACCATCTGAATCAAATGAACTGGTTGAGCGGCATTTTTTGCCGTCATAAATCGCGGTTACTGTTCCATTACCCTTTTCTTTACCGGTCAATTCAAACTCAACCAAAAAGGGCTTATCTTTCGAAAATGATGATTTATCGGTTGATTCTTTTGTATCAGATTTCTTATCATCAGTTTTTGTCGTTGAATCGTCTTTTTTACCACATCCGGATAAAAACGTAATTGATAATAGAATAATGAACAAAAAACCTAAAAATGACCTTACGTCAATTATTTTTTTCATATCAGAAATATTAAATTGTTAATTGTTTATTTTATTTACCATAAAGTGGACGCATGATATAATCTATCGGGTCAACAAGTCCCGCTTCCTGAAATCCTTTAAGTCTTAAGGCACATGAATCACATTCGCCGCAAGCTTTATCTTCATTTTGATAACATGACCAGGAAAGATTGAATGGAGCATTTAACAAAGCTCCCCTTTTTATTATTTCATGTTTCTTCATGTGAATGATTGGAGTAACGATCTTAATATCAGTATCCGGTTTTGTCCCCAATGAGACCATTTTGTTGAATGCATCATAAAATACTTCCCTGCAATCAGGGTAACCGCTTGAATCTTCTTCAACAGCGCCAATGAATATCTTTTTCGCTCCAATCACTTCAGCCCAGCTTACTGCAATTGAAAGTATATTTGCATTCCTGAAAGGTACGTAGGTAGTCGGTATTTCCGTATTCTTTAGATCTGCTTTTGATACCTCAATACTTTTATCGGTCAATGATGAACCGCCGATTCTTGAAAGATAATCAATGTTAACCACGAATCTCTCATTGACACTATAGTGATCTGCAATATCTTTAAACGCATTGAACTCCCGTCTTTCCGTTCTTTGACCGTAGTTCACATGAAGGAATGCCAACTCATATTCTTCGGAGGCTATTGCTGCCGTAACCAGTGAATCCATTCCTCCGCTAACAAGAACTATTGCTTTTTCCTTGCTCAATTTCTACACACCCCTTGTTTCGGGATTCCAGATATATTTATGCATCTGCAGCTGAAAGCGGACATTCAATTTATCGTGTAATATCCATTCAGCTAATTCAACATTCTCAACTTTATCAAATACAGGTGAAAGCAATATTTGCTCAACCCTGTTCACAAGATCATACTTAGCCATAATTTCCTTAACCCAATCATAGTCTTCCCTGCTGCTAATAACAAACTTTACTTCGTCTGAGGGTTTTAAATGCTGAATATTTTCGTATCTGTTCTTCTTTTCCATTTTGCTGTAAGGAGTCTTAAGATCCATTATCACTTTAACGCGTTTATCAATATTTTCAATCGGCAATGAACCTCCTGTTTCTATCATAACATCGTAGCCCATGTCACATAATCTGTTCATTAGTACGTGAACATTTTCCTGAACCAAAGGTTCTCCGCCGGTAATTTCAACCAGCTTACAATCATAGGATTTCACTTCATTTATAATATCCTCAATTGTCCTGTCAACTCCTTCGTAGAAAGCGTATTCAGTATCGCAGTACACACAGCGAATATTGCAATACGTAAGGCGCACAAATACACATGGTAATCCCGCCTTGGTTGATTCACCTTGTATTGAGTGAAATATTTCGTTTATTTTGAGTATCGGAGATTCCATTTACAGCAGCATCCCTTTCGCAAGTAACCTCGATTTTTCCGCATAGCTATTCGGACTTTCATAGATCTTTACTGACAATTCTTCAAATTTATGACCTTTAAGATCAAGAAGTTCATTTGTCAATTTGTCCGTGAAATCCGCACAAATATTTTCAACTGTGGAGTGGTAGTCAACTACAACCCTTTTCATCTTGTTTTTAGTAAGGAATGTAAGGACTTTCTTATCACCCTTCCAGCATAAGAATGCATGGTCATACTTTTCAATAATCGGCTTAACAATTTTATTCAGGTCAAAAAAATCTATGACCATACCGTTCTTATCCAGTCCGCCGGTGATTTCAACATTCATTCTATATGAATGGCCGTGGATATTCTTGCATAATCCCTTGTGAAACGGCAAACGGTGACCCATTTCCCAGTGGTATTGTTTTGAGATTTTCATAATTCAGCAAAGTTAACTAAATTTGAAAGTAATATAAAGGAAATAACAATTTAGCACTTGAACTACGAAATACTTGAAGTAAATACACCCGAATTAGTAAATGAAACAAAGACTCTCTTCAGGGAATATGAAAAGTGGCTTAATGTTTCGTTGTGTTTCCAGGGATTTGAAGAGGAAGTCAATTCCCTGCCGGGCAAATATACCCCGCCTGAGGGCAGGCTCTACATTGTGAAGTATGACAGCAAATACTCCGGCTGTATTGCCCTCCGCAAAATTGAAGACGGCATTTGTGAAATGAAACGCCTTTTCCTGAAAGAAGAATTGCGCGGAAAAGGTATTGGCAATACATTGGTAACAAAGATAATCAGTGATGCCAGGTTTATAGGATACAAAACTATGCGCCTTGATACCATCAAGGAAAAGATGCCGAAGGCGGTTGAAATTTACACTAAACACGGATTTGTTGAAACTGAGCCTTATTACCACAATCCGAATCCCCACACTCTGTTTATGGAGCTTGATCTCACTAAATAGCCTTTTATTCTTTATGGAATTGTTTACCACCTGTAATTGTTATATTTTTGTAAGCTTCAATAATGTTCTTTTAAAAATATGGGGATGAATTTGGTTTCGACGGGAATATAGATGTTCAAGACAGCATTCCGTGTTCTCAGCAAGCACGTTAAAAAGGCTGAAAAGTCAAAATAAACGACAACAATAATTACGCTTTAGCTGCTTAATAAATAAGCCGCTCGTCTTTTATCACCTCCACCGCTCATTTGGAAGATAAAAGGCGCCAAACTTTTGAGCTGGCCGCAAGGTTTACTTGAGCCAAACGGTAAGATAACATCAAGTGTAGGTCCTGTACCGCTAAGTCAGCGGGGCTGTGCAGGGCTGAATTCCAAACGCTGACTATGACTGTAGGCGTCTTGATGGTCTTGTTTTCGGACCCGGGGTCGACTCCCGGCATCTCCACTAATTTTTCTATTTTACTCTCCCCTTCCATCTAAACAAAATTATAATTTATTATGAAATTCGATCTGAACAGATCAATCGAGATCTTATCCAACACGCCCTCCGTACTTGAAGCATTGCTGCACAACTTAAGCGATGAGTGGCTCCTTGCAAACGAGGGACCCGATACCTGGAGCCCATACGATATTGTTGGCCACTTAGTACACGGCGAGCAAACCGACTGGATGGAAAGAGCTAACATCATCCTGTTTAGTGATGATAAGCGCTTTAAGAAGTTTGACAGGTTTGCCCAGTTTACCGAAAGCAAAGGGAAAACTTTGCATGTCCTGCTTGCGGAGTTCCGCAAGCTGCGTGAAAAGAACATCGGGCATGTAAAGAGCCTCCAGCTTACCGAAGATAAACTCAACATGACCGGTATCCACCCTTCATTTGGTGAAGTAACCCTAAGGCAGCTCCTGGCAACATGGGCTGTGCATGACCTGAACCACCTCGCACAGATAAGCCGCGTACTGGCAAAGCAGTATAAACCTGAAACAGGTCCGTGGGTTGAATATCTACCATTACTTACTAAATAAATTTTTGAAAAGGTTAACTTAAAGAACAAAGGTGAGTTTTTAACTCACCTTTTGTTTTATGCTTATTTCTTAAACTACTTCCTGCCCTTGTTCTTCAATACCTGCTCCTGCTTGACTATCACTGCTCCCTCTTCGCCTTCTTTCTTTCCCTTTTTCTGAACGAAATACTGCTCAATGATGGAAAGCAGATTGAACATGAAGTAATACAGGTTCAATCCTGCCGGAAGCGTAGTGAACAGGAACGTTAACATGATTGGCATGATATATACCATAGCCATCTGTTTGGGATCCTTAACAGTCATCTTCTGCTGGATGAACATTGTAACACCCATAAGCAGTGCGAGGCCTGATAAGTAATCAACACCGAATAGAGGTATCTTGAACGGTAACTGCAGAATTACATCAGGTACTGCGAGGTCATGTATCCATAATCCAAAGTATGCCTGGCGAAGCTCAATGGTACTGCTGAACACTCCGAAGAGCGCATACAGTATAGGAAGCTGCAGCAGCATTGGCAGGCATCCGCCTGCGGGATTTATCTTCTCTTCCTTATACATCTTCATCAGCATTTGCTGCTGTTTCTGCGGGTCATCCTTGTACTTCTCTTTAAGCGCGTTCATCTTAGGCTGAAGCTCACCCATCTTCTTCATGGACTTCATCTGGTAGCGCGTGAACGGCGTAAGCACAACCTTCATCACAATGGAGAAGATTATAATCACAATACCCCAGTTGGAAATGAACTTATGCAGGAATAAAAAAAACGGCAGTATTGCGTACTGCGCAATCGGTCTTACAAGGAAATCCAGTGAGAACCGCATTGTTGACTGCAGGTTCATATCGTAACCTTTTAGTATCTCGTAATCTACAGGACCTAAATAAACATTGAACTTATTCTTTTCAGACTTATCATTTTTAATAGCCATCTTAAGGGCTATTGAATAATTCTTTTCGTGCCCGTTATTTGGCAGATCAAAATAATTTCCGGTGATATAACTGCCGTCAGCCTTCTTGCCATCGGGAATCAAAAACACCGTGAAGTATTTTATTCTCGAGCTTACCCAGTTGGTTTGCCCGTTCAGGTCAGATTTAATTGGCTCATCCTTGCTTGTTACATCAAGCACTTCAAGCTCATCACCCATTTCGGCGAATGCCTGCGCGTGACCGCCCTCGCCATCACTGCGGTACTCGGTAAGCTTAAGTGAATTCTCCCAGGCAAGCTGGTATTCATAATTTGAAATGAACTTGCTTGAGTTATCCAGCCCGATCTCTACACCGAACATGTACGTATCATTTTTGAATGTAAAGGTCTTTGTAATTTTTGCGCCACCTGAATCAACAGGCATTTCGAAAATTAATTTAAACTCTTCATTACCCCTTACGTCCTTTTTCTCCCATGCCTTGTAGGATGAATTGAAATAGAGGTCCTTGGTATTTATCAGCTTGCCTTCGGTGGAATTGAACAGCACATTAAGCTCTCCCCCTTTATCCAGGTAAAGCAGCTGAACCGGGAAGCCATCCCATGTTTTAAATCCTTTTACTTCATACTTTATCAGTGAGCCGCCCTTAGTAGAAAACTCAGCGTAATA
>JAUQWQ010000203.1 GCA_030835085.1 Ignavibacteria bacterium | reverse complement strand
ACCGATATACGATCCCGAAGCGGTTCAGCCGATGAGGGATGAATTAACTGCAGCAGGATTTGTTGAATTGTTAACACCCGCTGATGTGGATACTTTCCTCGGGCAAAAAGAAGGCACAACGCTTGTTATGATTAATTCAGTTTGCGGCTGTGCTGCAGGAAGCGCAAGACCCGGTGTAACGCTTGCTTTGCAGAATAAAGTTATCCCCAACAGGATTGTTACCGTTTTTGCAGGCCAGGATAGGGATGCAGTTGATCATTTAAGGAATGCATATTTACCCGGCATTCCGCCATCATCACCATACATGGCATTATTCAAAGATGGTGAAGTTGTTTTTTTGATGCAGAGAATGAACATAGAAGGTAAAACTGCCGATATGGTTGCTGAAGAGCTTACTGCTGCGTTTAATGAACACTGCACGTTTGAAGGTCCTTCAGTTCCTAAAGAACAATATGATGCAATACTGCATGCTAAAGCATGCGGTTCAAAAATACCGAAATACAGCGGCAATTAATTTTTAAAATTATTCAAAAAGATGATCAAACCTGTCAGAGTTGCAGCAATCAGAAAATACGTTATACAAGCTGAATTTGAAGATGGCGTTTCAGGCGAAGCCGACCTCTCGGATTCCGCAGGTAAAGGTATTTTTAAATTCTGGGATAAAGACAATAATTTTTTTGATGTCTTTATTAACAAAGAAACATTTGGAATTGCCTGGAATGAAGATCTGGAGATAGATCCTGAAACAGTATATACACAGATAAAAACATCTATTGAGGAACATGCATAATGCCCACCATAAGCCGTTTTTATGGTATGCTTGTAATAATGTATTACAGAGAAGGATTTAATGAGGAGCCACATTTCCATGTAAGATATAATGAATATGATGCGAAATTCAGAATTGAGGATTTGGAAATTATGAGCGGTAAGCTGCCTTCACATGCAGTATCATTGATCAAAGAATGGGGCAGAGTACATCAAAACGAATTAAGAGACAACTGGAGTAGAATATTAAACAGTGAACCATTGAAGAAAATAGAGCCTTTAGTATAATGAAATTCAGTACACAGGAAGAATACGGATTGCGCTGTTTGCTTAGAGTAGCCGGCGAAAAGTGTGAAAAGGGAATGACTATTCCCGAGATCAGCAAAGCTGAAGGAATCACTACGCACAACACCGCAAAGATACTGCGTGCCTTAAGGCTTGGCGGTTTTTTGGCAAGCTCGCGCGGTCAGATAGGAGGCTATACACTCAGCCGTCCCGCTGATGAAATTCTTGTGAAGGATGTTCTTGATTTCCTTGGCGGAAAGCTTTTTGATGCGGAGTTCTGCAATGATCACAGCGGTTCTGAAAATATCTGTACTCATTCTGTTGATTGCTCAATTCGCTCGTTATGGCAAATGCTGCAAAGTGCTGTTGATGGTGTGCTGAAGAATATGACAATAAAAGACCTTATTGCAAATGAAGGTGTTGTTTCACAGATCGCGAACATTAATACAGCAGAAACAATTCGGTTATAGGCTAAATTACAACACAGAATTTCAAAAACCCGCTATTTGCGGGTTTTTTTATTGACCATACCAGATTAATTACATAAATACATAAGTTTACATTAAGTCCCGCGATAAATATCATTTAATATCAGAAATTATATGATAGTTATCTCATTTGAATTTTATATTATAATTATTTAATTTTATAGGTATATAGTTTAATCCTAATTGTAGTTTCAATTCCTGGTAACTTCCCGTCAACAATTTTTTTAAAAAAAGATTTTTCGCTTCAAAAAGAACATTTTCCAAAGTTTAATTAATTTAGGTATATGAAACCTGAAATAGATTATGAACATTTTTTAAATGAGATAACTGACTATGCCATTTTTATGCTGGATACCGACGGGAATATAATTTCATGGAACCTGGGAGCAGAAAGAATTAAAGGATACAATGAAGATGAAGTACTGCATAAGCATTACCGCATTTTTTTTCCGGAAGAAAGCAGATCGGCATGCTTTCCGGAGAAACTTCTGGTAACAGCTGCTTCAACAGGCAGGGCAGAATATTCAGGGTGGCATCTTCGAAAAGACGGATCGAAATTTTACGGTAATGGTGTTATTACTGCTATTCATAACAAGAGTGGTATTCTTATTGGGTTCGCGAAGATCACCCGTGATCTAACGATGCTGGAAGAGAATTCCGAAAGAATCAGTAAATCAGAACGAAAATTCAGATATCTTATTGAATCAGCTCCTGATGCAATGATAATTGTGGATGGAAACGGTATGATCAATCTTGTAAATAAACAGACAATAAAACTATTTGGTTATTCCGAACATGAACTTTACGGCCGGAACATAGAAATGCTGATGCCTGAGAAATTTTCAGTGCGCCACATACAACACCGGGATGAATATAAAAAAAATCCCAAGATAAGAATGATGGGTGAAGGCAGGGAATTAAAGGCAAAACGCAAAGACGGAACCGAGTTTGATGTTGAAATATCGCTCTCACCAATTAAAACGGATCCTGAAGATGAGATACAGATTGTAGCTGCTATAAGGGATACTACGCAAAGGACAAAAATAGAGAACGAAATAAGGGAGCTTAACCGGACACTTGAGCAAAGGGTTAAAGAAAGGACTGAAGAGCTGGAAAAATCTCTTATAGAGAAAGTGACAATGCTGCAGGAAATTCACCACAGGGTTAAAAATAACCTGCAGACAGTTTCCAGCCTGCTTAGGATACAATCAAATAAGATACCCGGCGACCCCGCAGTTGGATACCTTAGGGCAAGTGAACAAAGGATCCGCTCGATGGCTTTGATACATATGCAGCTGTATAAAACAAAGGATTTCAGTAAGATCAATTTTTATGAATACGTGGAAGATCTTTGTGACCAGCTGAAGATTTCTTTCGGCATAACAGATGATAAAGTGAAAGTAACCGTCGAGATCAAAGATATTTATTTTTCAATTGATACGGCTTTGCCGTGCGGACTTATGATAAATGAGCTGGTTACCAATTCTCTGAAACACGCCTTCCCGGGTAACAGGCAGGGCAGTATTCAGCTAAAAATTTTAAGACTTGATAACAGGTCATATGAGTTCATATATAATGATGACGGGATCGGCGCATCAGATGATGTTATCACAGAAAATCCTTCAAAGCTGGGTATTCTGCTTATCAATACCCTTGTAGAACAGTTAGAAGGAGAAGTGGAAACGAGCTATGGTGCAGGGGCGGAATTTAAACTGACTTTCAGGGATATTGAACATAAAACGCATTACAGAACTTAAATTTTAAGATTATGAATTATGTATTCAAAAAAGCAAGGATACTTGTTGTTGAGGACCAGAGAATTATTGCACTGGACCTGGCGACAACAATAAATAAAGCCGGGCATGAAGCTATAGGAATTGAATCAAAAGGCGAAAAAGCGATACTGGCTGCCGAAGCGCTTAAGCCTGACCTGGTATTTATGGATATTTCTTTATCCGGTGATATGGATGGTATTGAAACAGCTTCGGTAATAGGAAAAAAATTCGGTATCCCGGTAATTTATGTTACCGGAAATTATGACATGAACACAATTGAAAAATCGAAGTCAGCAAATGCTTACGGTTACCTGGTGAAACCGGTTGATGATTGCGGAATAAAAACAATGATCAACGCCGCTATTTACAGGCATGATGCAGAGAACTTTGTTTTGAATTTGAAATAAAAGGTCATATCAAAACAAAGTTCCCGCATAATTAATTAATGAATTACTAAAATTCTATTCCGCCTGAAAGTATTACTTCAAAACGGTTATTTTTCTCTTCGTAAAATATCTTCTGGTCAGCATCTGTTGCCAGGTACCTGCCTTCAAGCCTGAAGTATGAATTTGGTGTCGGGTTAAATTCAGCTCCGCCTGTTACGCCAAAAGCTTTCAGGCCGCTTGAGGTGCTGTCAGAAAGCACATATGCCGGGCTCATGACTGCGTCCTTATCCTGGAATATCTCACCTCTTAACATCAGCGAAACATTTTTGGATGCGCGGTATTTCATGGATGCGAATGCAGAGAACATTGAACCGGATGCCTCAGCATCATCAATTTTTGATTTTTCCTGCATGCAGAAATCACCGCATAATATAACATCAAGTTTTTTTGAAGGGAATAATTTTATAACAAGATTGTTGTATATCCTTGTTTTACCCGCAGTGCCTGTCGGCATTTCGTTACCGGTAATATTGTTGAATGTTATATCAGCTTTATCGTTTGGTTTGTAGCCTATCTGAAGCCCGAATGATTTGTTTTTATTGTTATCTGCCAGCACATTATACCCGTTCAACAGCATCAGTGAAGTATAGAACTTTTTCCCTGTATAAGAATATTTTATACCGCTCTGGTAAATTGGCTCATAATATGTGCATAATGATACTGAGGTGAAGAAATTATATTTCGGTATGATACCTTCTCCGCCGATATGCGTAAGAAAGTATCCTGCATCGATCCATGAATTTTTATACGGGGATACTCCTATATTTGCTTCCTGGATATACTGCAGGTATTCATTGGGTGCCTGCGGCCAGTTCAATTTCGGCACATCACCAAACTGAAGGGCAATATTGCTCCTTATCTGTTTTGATGAATACCTGAGTGAAAGTACTGCCATGTTGATCCTGAATTCATCACGGTAAGGTGCAATTACGCTGAACTGCCTTAAAGAACTTCCTTTGTCGTTATCATAAGCTATATATGCGTCAACATATCCGCTTAAAGTAAGCTCTTCAGGGAATCCTGCGAAAAGCCCCTTTTTTTCTGTTTCCTGCGCAGAAGCGCTTATAAAACCAATTAACAAAATGATCAGAACAATAATGTAGCTAACCTTATATCTCATTTTTTTATAATTTAATTGCTGAATATGTACAAAAATAAGGGCTATAAGTTATCTCATAAAATGATATATCTCATGTAATTATATGATGGCTCTCATATTTAGAAAACCAGCTAAGAGTTAATTTTGAGATATTCATTTTTTTGTTTTGCTCAAAAACTTAATAATTTAAGGAGGTAAGATCCATAATGTTTGATACAGGCAATACAGGATTTATGCTTTTGGCTACCAGCCTTGTTATGCTTATGACCCCGGGTCTGGCGTTTTTTTACGGCGGTCTGGTTGGCAGGAAAAATGTTTTGGCAATTATGATGCAAAGTTATGTTTCGATGGGTATAACTACAGTTTTATGGTTTATCGTCGGATACTCAATGTGTTTCAGCGGAGATATGGCATCAGGAACTGATATTGGAGGAATCATAGGAAATCTGAACATGGCATTTCTGTCGGGTGTGAGCCCAACGACACCTACACCGTTAAATCCGTCAATTCCGTTATATGTGTTTATCGCTTACCAAATGATGTTCGCCATTATTACTCCCGCGCTTATAACCGGTGCATTTGCCAACCGCGTTAAGTTCGGCGCATATATAATATTTTTAACCCTGTGGCTGCTTTTGGTTTATTTCCCGTTCGTTCATATGATATGGGGCGGCGGAATTCTGGCTTCCTGGGGTGTAAAGGATTTTGCAGGCGGTATAGTGGTTCATAATATTGCTGGCTTTGCTGCGCTTGCCAGTGTGCTGTATATAGGCAGGCGGAAAGTTGTAGATTCCGGAATGCACAGCATTCCTTTAATTGCCCTTGGCACGGGTCTGTTATGGTTCGGCTGGTACGGCTTTAATGCCGGCAGCGAATTCGCAGTTGACAGCATAACCGCTGCCGCATTCTTAAATACAGATGTTGCAGCTTCGTTTGCAGCTGTTACATGGCTGTTAATTTCATGGTGGCTTGAAAAGAAACCGAAATTTGTGGGTCTGTTAACAGGCGCTGTTGCAGGACTTGCAACAATAACTCCCGCAGCAGGTTATGTATCTCTTAAAGCTTCAGTGTTCATAGGTATTGCAGCAGGTATAGTATGTTACTTTGCTGTAGCATTAAAGAACAAACTGAAATGGGATGACGCGCTTGATGTTTGGGGCGTTCACGGTGTTGGCGGTTTAATTGGTATTGTAATGCTTGGTATTTTCGGCACGGTTACCATAAACGCAGCAGGCTCCAATGGTTTGCTTCACGGCGGTACGGAATTCTTTAAAGTCCAGCTTCTTGCAATACTGATAAGCAGTGTTTATGCATTCGTTTTTACATACGGAATGCTGTGGCTTATTAACCTGTTTACACCGGTCAGAGCCTCTGAAAAAGAAGAAGCCGAAGGGCTTGATGCAGTGCTTCATGGTGAAGATGCATATGCAATGGATGGAAAATAAGTTTTCGGTTTTATAATTCAAAAGGAGGCTTTAGCCTCCTTTTTTTTACTTAAAATTCTTCCTCTTCAAAATCATCATCCAATTCATCAATATCCGCAATAGGGTCTTCTTCCAGCGCTTTTTCAAGCTCGGCTATATCCACTTCTTCCTTATAGGCTTCATCTTCGCGATTTTCGGGTTTATCCAGAAGTTCCGGACTGCAAACAGGACACTCGCTGCAATCTACATAATCCGGGATATTTCCCTCAAAATACTTAGCATTTGCGCCTTCAAATTCATGCACTGCTCCGCATGCACACTCAGTTTTAATTTTTGCCATCTGTAAAAATACTAATTTGTCTTAAAAAAATAAATGAAGAGCACAATCCACAACCGGTAATTTTAAAAATAATAAAGGGAGCAGCCGGCTCCCTTATATAGAGAAATTAACTATTCCTTAACACTATTTTATCAAAACCATTTTTTTAACATCGGTAAAGGTACCTGTTGTTAATTTATAGAAGTATAATCCCGAAGGAAGCTCAGATGCATTAAAATCTACTTTGTAATTACCGGGATTGTAATATCCTTCTGCAGGCACGCCCACTTCTCTGCCAAGTAGATCAGAAACTGTGAGTTTAACAAAGGAACCCCCCGGAATATCAAAACTAATGGAAGTTACAGGGTTAAACGGATTAGGATAATTCTGGTATAATAAAAACTTATCAGGTACTGTACCGTTATTATTAACTCCCGTAACGTAATCATATTGTATTTCAAGGCACCATGCTTTTAATAAGCCCGTATCACCGCCTGAATCTGCAGATATTCTTAAGACCCAGCTGCCATTTGGACTTTGGGTAATGAATTTACTCAGCGGTCCGTCGGGTCTGTAGGTTCCCGTAAACGGCGCGATACCTGAAGAAACAGGAATTAATGCTGAATCATTCAGCTTTGTTCCTATAAAATTATCACCGCTTCCCCCGCGGTAGAGTATCAGTGTATCCACAACAGATAAATGTGATAACCGGAATTGAAGGACAGCATCCCAGGTACAAAGAACTGTATCTATCTTAACATTAACATCCAATACAGATATTGAGTTAGGTATTGTTACATTTATAGTATCATATACCGGGGAGTTGCTTGGAATAACTTTGTTTAGATTGTTCCTGCAAACTGTAATGGTGTTTATCTGGGAAATACAACCGGCAGTATAAATGATAAAAACTAAAAATGAAAATAGTACTTTCATATCTGTTTCTTTATTTTGAGTTTTACTTCCATGTTCTTACCTTTACATCACCGTAGGGATAGTCAACTTTGAAATCCAGGTAACTTTGGTTAAGGCTTACATTTTCCATTGTCAGCCTGAAATACTCATTCTGTTTGGGTCTGCGTATTTCAACTTTCCGCGCGTAAGTGCTGGTTCCTGAGTATGAAAAATTTGAGAACTCAAATGAAATAAGTGTCTGACCAGTTTTGCTGTAATAGGCATATTTATATACAAAGTAATTATCCTTATCTACCCAGTACTTCCTTGTAATAGTGCCGCGTTTTAGCGAAAGTACGTATTGATTTCCTTCTTCAGTCATTGCCAGCTCATCTTTTTTCCCTTTGGAGATCCTTACCGTACCTGAAAAGGAGTTCAGCATGTCATCAAACGTGCAGCGTATTTTTGTAAGTGTGCCTATGTTGAGTATTGTTGTTGAGCCGGTTGTTACCACATCGTTTAAATCATCAAAAAAAGTAAAGCGGTCACGGTTGAAGTGAGCAACTGCCGCATCGATTCCCAGGGGACCTTCTATCTTAAACCACAGGTCATCTTTTTTCTTCACGTGAATTTCAATATCGCCTGTTTCATCAATTTTTGGTGTTTTAATTTTTATCTCACCGCTTGAAATGATGTTATTAATTTCGGATGATCTTGAATTTACTTCCTTAACTATGCGTGATACTTCAATCTTGACCGGGTCCGTTTCGGTTGATTGTGTTGAATCCTCAGTAATTGTTGTATTTTCTTCGGGTGTTAAAGTTGAATCCTGGTTTTCCTGCGCTCTGCTTTCAACGGCAATTATCAGCAATAAAACTGCGAGAGTGTAAAAAAGTTTTTCCATAGATATTTTTCTATATAACTAATGATAATTAATTGTTAAATTAGCTAATATTTTGCAGGAATTCATCACTTTAATCGAGTAGATTTTTGCGAAATTAGCGCGGAATTAACACTGAATCACAAATTATTACTGAAAGGCTGAAGTTTTTGATGAAAACCACAAAATCCAGGATCGAAAAAGATTCACTTGGAGAAATTGAAATTCCCTACAATGCATACTACGGCGTACAGACTCAAAGAGCGGTTTTAAATTTTCCCGTGAGCGGATGGAAAGCGCATCCGGTTATGGTTGATGCTTATGTATATATCAAAAAAGCAGCCGCAATAACAAATGCTGAGCTTGGCTTACTTAACAAAAAAATAGCCGGGGCAATTGTAAAGGCTGCCGATGAAGTATTAAGCGGCAAACACAGGGAGCATTTTGTGGTTGATGTTTACCAGGCAGGTGCCGGTACTTCACATAACATGAACAGCAATGAAGTGCTTGCAAACCGCGGTATTGAAATTTTAGGCGGCAAGCGCGGCGATTATAAAATAATCAATCCTAACGACCATGTTAATATGGCGCAGTCAACCAACGATACTTTCCCCACAGCGATGAGACTTGCTTCGCTTATCATGGCGCAAAGACTCATGCCGGTAATAAAACATTTCCAGAAGACACTTGAGAAGAAAGCTAAACAGTTTTCAAAGGTAATAAAATCAGGCAGAACTCACCTTCAGGATGCAGCGCCTATTACGCTTGGACAGGAATTTGAAGGGTACGCTGAAATAGTCGCACGGCATTATGACCTGATACTTGCTTCACAGAAACATCTTGCAGATCTAGGAATAGGCGGCACGGCTGTTGGCACGGGTTTAAATACACATGCAAAATACCGCAACCTGATGGCTAAGAATCTATCGAAGGTATCAGGGTTAAAGCTGAGACCCACAAAGAATTATTTTGAATCGATGCAGAGCATGATGCCGTTCATGGAGCTATCGAGCGCGATAAATAATTTTGCAATTGATATGACCAAAATTACAAACGACCTTCGTTTGCTTGCATCGGGTCCCACAACAGGCTTCGCCGAAATTATTATGCCGGCAGTTCAGCCAGGCTCATCAATAATGCCCGGTAAGGTAAATCCTTCAATGGCAGAGATGATGAACCAGGTATTATACCAGGTGATGGGAAATAATCATACTGTTATGATGTGTTCACAGGCGGGTCAATTGGAATTGAACGTAATGATGCCCGTAATGATCTTCAATATTGTATGGATGATAGAGATACTTAAAAATGCCCTGAAGGCATTTGATGATAAATGCGTAGCAGGCTTGATAGCCGATGAAAAGAAATGCCGTGACTATGCTGAAAAATCGATTAGTATTGTTACTGCTCTGAATCCGATAATAGGCTATGCAAGGGCTGCTGAAATTGCTAAGGAATCCGTGAAAACTCACCGTTCTATTATGGACGTGATAAGGTCAAAGAACATTATGCCCGAAAAGGAGCTGAATAAGGTGCTGGATCTGATGAAGCTGACTAAACCGGGATTGTAAGGTTGTGACAATAACAATAATTTTAATCTGTTTCCCAATCCGCCGGGGCGGACCAGTTTGGGAAACTAAATATTGATAAGTGAAGAAAGAATGGATCCCCGCATTCGCGGGGATTAAAAGAAATTGAACCCAACACGTGCTGAGATAGATTTTGCGAAGCTTGCATTTAACGTTGAGCAGATACGACGCCATATACACGGCGAGTATCCCAAACGGAAAATAAAGATATGCGGTGTGGTTAAAGCTAACGCTTACGGTCACGGTATTGAAGAGGTGAGCAAAAAACTGGTTGATCTTGGCATTGATTTCCTTGGCGTAGCAAACTATGATGAAGCTATTCGTTTAAGGAAACTGATTCCGAATACACCGATACTTGTTTTCGGTACCCTGATACACTCAAAGCTTGAGCCTGCAAAATATGTTTCTATACTGCATAAGCATAACCTGACCGCAACAGTTGCGTCATATGATACGGCGAAGTTCCTTAACGATTACAGCAGGAAGTTTAAAAGCAAATTTAAAGTACATATTAAAGTTGATACAGGCATGCGCCGGATAGGGCTGGATTACAAGGGCGCGTTTAAAACCATCCAGCAAATAGCCGCTTTAAAGAATATTGAGCTTGAAGGAATATTTACGCATTTTGCGTCATCTGAAGAGAAAAATAAAACGTTCTCTAAATTGCAGCTTAAAAGATTTAACAAACTGCTCGGTGAGCTGAAAAAAGCGGGGATTGAATTCCCCATAGTGCACTCAGCAAACAGCGGAGCGGTACTGGACCTTAAGGGATCTTATTTCAATATGGTCAGACCCGGTTTGCTGCTATACGGATACTATCCCGGTAACGGTGTGCGCAATAAAATCAAGCTGAAGCCTATAATGAACCTGAAATCCAAGGTAACGTTCATTAAAAAAATAGAAGCCCGCGAAAGCGTTTCATACGGCAGAAAGTATTTTGCCAAGCAGAATGAGTTTATCGGGTCAATACCAATCGGCTACGGTGACGGGTATCAAAGACTGCTTACCAATAAAGCAAGAGTTCTTATCAACAAAAAGCTGTACAGGCAAATTGGGGCGGTCACTATGGACTGGATAATGGCCAGCCTGGGCAAAAGATATAATATCAAAATAGGCGATGATGTTCTTTTGATGGGTGAAGAGAACGGAAACTATCTTGGAGCTGATAAGCTTGGCAAGCTTTGCGGAAAAATACCTTACGAGATGATCTGCGCAGTTGCCGATAGAGTTGAAAGAGTGTATTTAAACGGATAAATATGACTTTTAAAAAAGATTACATAAATTACCTGTTATATACGGTTGTTAATGCACCCGGCAGTGAGTTTAAAGAAAACTACCGGCTGAGCAAACTTGTTGACAGCATTATTGCAATTGATGATGTTATGAAAGTAACTTATATCATTGGTAAAACTGCGGGACTTGACCTGCTTTTTAAATACCTGCTGTATATATCTGATAAGATTGATAAATCACAGGTAACCATATTTAACCTGAAGGATAATTTTGAATACGATAAAATAAATATCGCGAAGATATGTGCAAAGATAAATCTTTACAAAAGTGAAAATGTCCAGGAAGCGATCAAAGAAATAACCGAAGAAAAATCAGATAATATTGCAGTTGAAAAAGACAACACCACTGTTGACCAAAAAGAAACTATTAAGATAGATACAACTGAAGAAGAGAATGTGTCTAATCTTGTTGAAATGGAAGAGATGGAAACCGTTGAAAGTGACGAGGATTCGGGTGATACAGGATTAACGCTCATTGAAAATGCTGAAACTTATACAGGCGAAGCGGAAGTATTTGAGCTTGAAAGCATAAGTGAGTCAGTAGAAAATTCAGATAAAGAAGAAGAAGCATCATTGGTTGTAAAAGAAGAAGAAATTATATCTGAGGAAGAGAAGCTCTCAGATGAAGATAAAATATCAGATGAAGATAAATTACCGGATGAAGTTAATATACCGGATTTGGATAAAGATGAAATCAATGAAAAGCAATCAGAGCTTACAGATGAGATATCCGGAAGTGGTGAAGGGGAATTTACACCGGACGAGATAGAGGAATCTGAACATATCATTGAAGATATTGAAACTGAAACGGAAGGAACAATTGAGCTGAATGAGATATACAATGACCTGCCTGAGCTGGAAATAGAAGTTCATAAACCGCTTGGAACTTCACAGGAAGATGACCATGTAAAGGAAGAGGCTATAACAAATGAAGCTTATTACACTTTTGAAACAAGATTCTTTGAGGAAGTAAAGATACTGGAAAAACTGCTGGCTACGGTGAACAGGGACTGCATGACAGATGAACCCGGCAAGCTAAGCGAGAAATGCCTGCAGTGCCTGACCGAGATAATGGGCATTACAAGTGAACTTTCAAACCTTTCCAGGCAGCTTTCGTTTGATCTTACTGCTGATATATTCCTGACAATGAATATTTATTTTACAAAATCCATCAGCCAGCCAGAGCTTCTGACTGATGAGCGCATAAAGCTGCTTGATTCATCACTTGCACTTGTTAACAGCCTTATAAAAGGCGAAGATTACCTGAACTATGATACGATAGTTGATAAAATTGAAAAGCTGAAATCTGATATAAGCACTGAGCGTGAAAAAGAGATCGTTCCGGTTTCTGAAGAATCTGCCGGGGAGCCCGCTGTAAAAGAAGAAGAGTTACCCGAAGTTAAAATTGAAGAGCAACAGCGTGTTGAACAGCAATTTCCGGAGGAAGTTTATAAACCAATAATTGAAAAACCGGCATTGAAAAAATCCCAGATGGAATCAGCTGTATTCAGGCTTAAATATCTTGTAAAAGAATTTGAAAAGAGTTTTGTAAGCATCGGAAATTTAAAAGGTGAGTACAGCAAAATAGAAGCCCTGGAAAAAATAAGTGAGCTCAATAATGCGCTAAGGCTTATTGCCAGGATAGCTGCAGCGATAAAAAATAATGACGTTTTGAAACTTGCCGAGGTAACATACGTGTTTTTAAAGTATGTGAAGGATTACAGGATGGATATGCAGGAGCCTGAAGTACAGCAAATAATTAAATATATAATCTTTACATTCAAAATGCTCCTGACAGATAGGAAACCGGAAGATTTTAACGTCCTGGTTCAGCATTTGAATAATCCTGTAAAAATATTCGCGGATTCCTAAATAAATAAATTATTGATAATATGAAATCATACGCTATTGTAATGGCAGGCGGAGTTGGAGCAAGGTTCTGGCCCTATGGCACATCAAAACTGCCCAAACAGTTTTTACCCATAGCAAACTCCACCGATACGATGCTTCAGCTTACCATAAAAAGGCTGAAAGATATTGTACCTTTGGACCAGGTTTTTATCATTACCAATAAGCAGTATATTGATCTGGTTAAAAAACAGCTTCCGCGGATCCCAAAAGAGAACATTATAGGTGAGCCGGTCGGCAGGAATACGGCTCCCTGTATAGGACTTGCCTCAACCATACTCAAACAATATGACGAAAAAGCAAAAATGTTCGTTGTACCCGCCGATCACTTGATTGAAAATGTTGATGAATTCACAAAGGTAGTAAATACCGGGCTGAAGTTTGTTGAAGATAAAGATGCCATTGTTACGCTAGGCATTGTTCCCTCACATCCCGAAACCGGCTACGGCTATATTCAGTTCATAGAAGACGCATTTTATAAGGCTGAAAAAAGCGACGTTAATATTTACCGGGTAAAGACATTCGCCGAAAAGCCATCGATTGAAACGGCAAAGATATTCCTTGAATCAGGTGACTTTTTATGGAACAGCGGCATGTTCATTTTCCGTGCGGATACAATGTTAAAACAAATGAGTGAGCTTTTGCCTGACCTTCATCATGCAATGCAGAAAATTGAAAATGCCATTCATACCCAGAAATACCAACAGGTACTTGAGCAGGTCTTTGCTGAGATAAAAGGTATATCAATCGATTACGGTATCATGGAAAAAGCGAAGAATGTGTTTGTTATTAAAGCTGACCTTAAATGGAGCGATCTTGGAAGCTGGGATGAAGTATACAGGCTTAAGAATAAAGATAAAAATAATAATGCCATCATTGGCGATAGCTTTATAAAAGACTCACATAATAATCTTATAATGTCTCCAAAAGGATTTGTGGGTGTTATCGGGGCAGATGACCTGATAATTATAGATACAAAAGACGGACTGCTTATATGCAAAAAAGACAGAACGCAGGAAGTAAAGGAGATAGTTGACTACTTAAAAAGAAAGGGACTCAGCGATTACATATGATAAACAAAATATCGCACCTCGGGATAGCAGTAAAAGACCTTAAAGCAGCATCGGAAACTTACAGAAAACTTTTACAATCAGAGCCTTCAGAACCGGAATTTGTGTCAGAGCAGAAAGTTAATGTTGTGAAATTCACAATTGGTGAATCAACAATAGAGCTTTTGGAAGGAACATCACCGGATTCACCGATATCCAAATTCATAGAAAAACGCGGCGAAGGTATTCACCATATTGCCTATGAATCTGATGATGTGAAAAGCGACCTGAAGCGTTTAGGTGATGAAGGATTCGAGTTGATAAATAAAGAACCCAGAGTAGGTTCAGATAACATGCTTATTGCTTTTGTAAATCCAAAATCCATAGGCGGCGTTTTGACAGAAGTCTGCCAGCACTAACAACAGAATAATTTTTATTTGCGGGAGATAAGAAAAATACTTTTTCTGGCTGAAGGCCAGATGGGAGATTCTATTGTATTAACTCCCGCTCTTAAAGCGGCAAAGGAATCTTTGCCGGGCGTTAACATTACTATCCTGCTTTTTCACCGCAGGAAATACATTAATAATGATCCAACAGGTAACCCTTATATAGAACACACAAATTACAGCGGCACTGCGGAAATTTTCAGGGATAATCCGAATGTTGATACGGTTCTTGAGCTTGACCGCAGGGCAATGCGCAGCCTTAAAGGGTTTGCCAGGCTAAAGGCAGAGTGGAACTGCATAAAATATTTAAAGAAGCAGAAATATTATGCGGTCATTTCGACCTTTCCGCAGAACAGGTTTGTGATATGGTCGTTTTTTGCGGGAATAAAAAAACGCATCGGTGAAAAAGGCCAGCAGTTTGGATTCCTGTTAACAGATAAGCCTGCGATAAAACGAAGTGATTCCGGTGTGCTTAATTATTTCTGTGACCTGCTTAAACCTCTTGGGGTAACAGCAAAAAGTAAGGAAACATATTATCATATTCCGGATAATGAAATCATAAACGCAAAAAAAATTCTTGATGAATTAAAAATCAACCAGAACAAAAAGCTTCTTATCATTCACCCCGGCGCAAGCGATAAAGACAGGCAGCTGCCTCCTGCTATGATGTCGGAATTAGTAAAAATGTTGAAAGCCAAAATCGATTTGCAGATCCTTTGTGCGTACAGTGAATATGATGAGGAGTATATAATATCGCTTCAGGAAATATATAAGAATAAATTGTCACTTATAAAAACCGATACAATATCCGGACTGGCAGGTATTCTAAAAACTGCGGATGCTGTACTTGTGCATAACTCAGGCCCAAGACATCTTGCCGCAGCAATAGGTGTAAAAACTATTGGTCTGCTTGAAAAATATGATGACATTATGTGGAAAATTTATGAAAATGACGAAATGCATACAATTATTCAGTCACAAAAAACCTGTTCATTGTGCAGCAATGGTAAATGCGGCGGATTCATTCCCGATGGCGAAAAATTCGGCGCAAACTGCATGCACGATATAGATACAAATGAAATTTATTCATCAATAGTAAGAATCATCAATAATCCTTAAATTTGCCGTATGATAAAGCAAATAATTCAATACCTCATATTAATTCTATTTATAACCAATATGGCAGAATCACAGGAAAAAACCCCGATGCAGAAACTTTTGTGGATAGTAGACAGCTGGGTCTCGCCCGATGGCAGCGACAGCAGAAGTTATGAAGAGTGGAAGGTCACAGGCGACAATTTGTATGAAGGTTCTTCAAAAACAATTAAGAACGGGGAAGTGACATTCAGTGAATCACTGAAAATTGAAAATACCCCTGACGGGATATATTATGTTGCGGATGTACCCCACAACCCCGCACCGGTTAAATTTCTGCTCACAAACGTAAGTGATACAAGTGCAGTATTTGAAAACCCGGAACACGACTTCCCGAAAAAGATCACTTACCTGCTTGAAGAGGGTAACCTGCATGCATTTATAGAGGGACCCGGTAAAGACGGTAACACAAAAAAGATAGATTTTTATTTTAATAAAATGAGGTAGGTAAAATATTTAATGCTCGATAATCACTCAATTGAGGTACTTACAGAAAAGATAATTGAATACCTGCCGAAGCTTGCTTTGGCTTTGATAACGCTTGTTGTGGGGCTGTACCTTATAAAGCTTTTCATCAGGTTCCTTGGCAAAGTAATGGAGTCAAGGAAAGTTGATGAATCATTGCGGCCCTTTTTCAAAACGCTTGCATCAATAATATTAAAAGTACTGATGCTTATCAGTGTTATGGGAATGATAGGCATAGAAATGACTTCATTCATTGCGCTGCTTGGCGCGGTCGGTATATCGCTGGGAATGGCGCTATCAGGCTCACTGCAGCATTTTGCGGGAGGCGTATTACTGTTAATATATAAACCTTTCAGCAAAGGCGATTTCATTGAAGCACAGGGACATAAAGGAACTGTGATGGAGCTGCGCATTTTTAATACTGTAATAAATACTCTGGAAAATAAAGTAGTATTTATACCCAACGGACCGCTTTCAACAGGTACAATTGTAAATTATACACTCGAGCCGACACGCAGAATAGATACGGTATTTTCAATCAGTTATTCTGATGATATAGAAAAAGCCAAAAGTGTTATTCAGTCTGTAATTAATTCAAATCCCAAAATACTCAAAGATCCTGAAGCGGTGATAGGTGTTAAGCAGCTTTCGGCAAGCTCGGTTGATATTGAGTCAAGGGTATGGGTAAATACGGTTGATATTGTTGAGCTGGGATTTTACATGAACGAAGCTGTAAAAATTGAATTTGATAAAAATGGCATTACAATCCCTTTCCCGCAAATGGATGTTAACCTGAAAAAATAACGATGGATACCCGTACCAATACTTTAAGTTATATTCCTTTTTATTTTTTTGTTCTGCTTATTATAAGTGTACCCTTTGCTATATCTATGTATTTCGAAAATCCTGTTGATCTTGTAAAAATGAGCGCGTTTATCATAACGGGTTCCTTTTTTATTATTTTCAGTCTTATAATTCTAACTGAGGATAATTTAAGAAATAAGAGTAAACTCTCATTTAATATAAACGGGTCAATTGATGTTCCCGTATTAATATTTTTAACTGCCGCTGTTCTATCAGCCATTTTTTCAATAAATCCAAAAGTCAGTGTATTCGGGCAGTATCAGAGACAGATTAGCCTTATCACATTTCTATATTTGGCAGCTATCTATTTTTTATCATCCGGTATTTTAACGGATAAAAAACGATTTAAAATATTTTTTTTACTGGCTGAAATTATTGCGGTAGTTGTATCACTGTATTCTTTTGTACAGCTCTCAGGCAGCGATCCGTTCGGTATCCATCAGCCGGGAATTGACAGGCCCGGTTCAACATTCGGGAATGCGGTTTTCTTCGGCGGATTCCTGGTGCTGATATTCCCATTTTCAGCTCTGAATATTTCCGGTAAAAGTAATACGATATTTAAAGTACTGCTCCCCGTAATTATATTGGGAGGTATAATTGTATCCGGCACAAGATCAGCTTATTTAGCTGTTGCTGCGGAAATTGCCGTAATACCGGTTCTATATTTCCTGGCTAACAGAAATAAAAAAGCATCTGAGGGACCCCGGCTGCAAACAGGTAAGAATATCAGGAATATTCTGTACATTGCAGGCGGGGCATTACTGATACTTATACTATATATGTTAATTTTTCCCGGAAGCTTTCTTTCCGGAAGGATATTAAGCATATTCAGTTTCTCAAATAATCCAAGGCTGGTTTTGTGGCAGGAATCGTTTAATATTTTTTACAGGTACCCGTTATTTGGAACAGGTATCGCTTTATTTTCATCGGCTTTTGAAGAGTTTTACTCCGGCAGGCTTAGATTGCTTGAAAGAACCGGATATTTTGATCACCCGCATAATAATTTTTTATATATGCTTTATTCAATGGGGCTCATTGGATTTTTTGCCTATTTAAGTATTTTGGTACAGTCATTCAGACGCTCAATAATAAACATTTTCAGAAGTACAGAACCTTCGGAGAAAATACTGTTCATCTCTTTCGCAGCCTTTATTGCTGGATATTCTGTTTACGGTCTTACTAATTTTGATGATGTTTCTATTCTGCTTTACTTTTTTGTTATTATTGCCGCCATTAAAGCGGCTGATACAATAAAAACCAAAGAAGTAAAAGTTAATACAAATATTATTGCTGCTATATCCGTTCTACTTGTTATTTTGTGTTCGTACAATATTTACAGCAGTATCAATGACCTGAAAGCGGACCGCTTTTTTAAGCTTGGGAACAATTTAATAAAACAGGGTAAGTTTGCTGAAGCAGTATACAATATGAATACGGCTATTGCTCTGAACGATTATTACACTGATTATAAGTATATGCTTTCTTATACAGTATACAGGCAGGTATTTTCACATGAAACCATGCCGAAAGAAACCAAAATGAACCTGCTGAACCAGGCAGCAGGGCAGGTAGAAGGATTGTTAAGCTCACACTATTTTAAAAATGAGTGCAGCGCGCTTTTATCGCTGATATATTACGAAATGGGGCGTGAGCAGGAAGCAAAGGCGCTTGAGCTGAAAGTACTGGAAAAAGATCCGGTGAGCATTACTTACAGAATTAATCTTGCGAGGTATTATATAAAAAAGGGTGACCTTAATAAAGCAGATGAGTTAATGAACATAGTACTTGAGCTCAGGCCAAAATCACTTGATGCATATCTCACAGCGGCATACCTGAACTTTAAGCAAGGGAACATTGAGACGGCAAAAAATTACTGTCAGCAGATATTGATAGCAGAACCCGGTAACCAGTTTGCAATAAAACTATTGAACGAAATAAACACACTTAAAACTCCGTAAAACAATTAACCGTAAATAAAAGGAAAAACTTACTTCAGCAGTATCATCTTTTTTGTATCAGTATAGCTATCAGTAATTAACTTATAAAAATAAACTCCGCTTGGCATATCCAAAGCCGTGAACGATGTTTCGTACTTACCCGCGCTCAGCTCACAGTTAACCAGAACCGTTATTTCCATTCCCGCAGAATTATATACTATTATCTTTACATTAGTCTTTTGGGTAATATCGAATCTTATCTTTGTTGAAGGATTGAACGGGTTAGGATAATTATTGTGCAGCTTATAATCCACCGGTACTTCGTTTGAATATTCGGGTATTCCCACAACATAAGATGGCTTAACCAGTACTTCATCAAGATAAAGGTTATTTCCGTTACCGCCGGATGCCTGGAAAAATATCCTGTTTGTATTCAAAGGCAGGTAAATGCTTTTATTCTGCCATTGCGAGCATGTTGGAATAAAATTCGCGGAAGTTGATGGCGCTGTTATCAGGTTAGGGCTTGTATAGGTTGTTAACAGCTGCCAGGTAGAGCCTGTGTTGGTAGAAACGTAAATTTCCAGCGCATCAGTTATACCGGGTCTTTGGCAATACGCCTGTGAAAACAGCAATGAATCCCTTCCTTCTGATGTTGGTACAAACGAAGGTGATATTAATCTTGCTATAGAACCGGACGAAGCGTCATGGAAAGGAAATTTTGCAGAACCCGTACTGCCGCAATATGCACCATTGTATGCAAAAGACCAGTAATATGAACCTGCAATTATCTGGTTTGTCCAGCCGGTTGGCGGAAACGCAGGTGAATTAAATCCTTCGCTCAATATTACCAAAGGGTAGTCCTTATCGGAAAAATTTTCATCTTCGAGGAATATTTGGGAAGAAATATTACAGGTAACCAGAAGCAGGGCAAATATTATTATTTGAGACTTTTTCATAGGTATAAAGTCCTCTCTGTTTGTTAAGTAAAAATATAAAACAAATTCAGAAATTGCAAGCGAAATAATAAAACGGAAAGCTCATAAGCCGGATCCTGTACCGGCTCCTTGCGGAGCCTGGGCAGCCATTTATCTGGTGCAGCCTACCCTGTATCACACCGCAATTGACGGAAAAACCGTCATTGCAGATTCAGACGGGCAGCCCAAGAATGATACTTTACGCGGCCTTGCACTCCTGCGGGGTTTATCTTGCTGCAATTATTGCTAATTGCACGGTGGTCTCTTACACCGCCTTTTCACCTTTTCCTTACGAAGCGAGCTCCGGAAGGTAGTTTATTTTCTGTGACACTGATCCGTTACAGCAGGTTTGCCCTGCTGTACCCATGTTTTCACATGGCGCATTGCCCTTGAGTGTCCGGACTTTCCTCTTTCAATTTCTACATTGAAAGCGGCTGCCTGAGCTTTCCTTTTATTATATACAAAAATAACCTTATTATCGTTCACTTTCTATTGAAAATCACTGTACAAACTGGGTTTGAATTCATTTTTAGAGTTTTTTTAAGTGTATGGCTTAACTATAAACTATAGATAATTAAACATATAAAAAACGGGGGGTAATATTTGGAAATTCATAAATTTGTTAATATCTTTGCCTAATACCTAAGTTATAAAAATACCAATTATATCAGATCATGATTTTACCTGATGAATATAATTTGCCGAAAGCCCAGGCTTATGCCCAGACAATATGACTAAACTTCAATTTTAAAAATTTAAACTTAACTGAATTTAATGAACAGAATTGCCTTAATTACTGCATTACTATTTTCTTTAAGCGGTAACTCTCTGGCTCAACAGCCTACGCTGGAATGGACTGCCAGTTTTTATAAGCCGTACAGTTTTTCTTATTCAATGAGTAAAGATAATCTTGGGAATATTTTTATAAGTGGTTATAATCGCCCCTATGGTGAATATAAATTTCTAACATTAAAATTCAATACATCCGGAAGCTTGAACTGGTCAACAATTTATCAGAATACGGATTCAATATCATCCGGGATTGGTGAAAAATGTATAACGGATGGTTTAGGGAATGTATATGTTAGCGGATCATTATTTGGAATTGATTTGGATGATATTTTTTTAATAAAATATAATAATCAAAATAATCTTATATGGTCAGCAAGATATAATGGTTCCGGTGATGGGGATGATCGTTTTTCTGATATGGTTATGGATAAGTATTCAAATATTTATATAACGGGTACAACAACACCATTAGATTTTGTTACCTTAAAATATGATTCTACAGGCACACTTTTATGGGAAGCTATATATAACAATAATTTTAATTCACCTGATTTTGCAAATGCTATAGCAATCGATAGTTCTGGTAATGTTTACATAACAGGGTATAGCGGGCATACTAATATGCGCTATAAGTATACTACTGTAAAATACAATCAATCGGGCATTCAACAGTGGGTTGCTGAGTATTCAACCAACGCCGATGCAGAAGCAATGAATGTAGGTGTTGATAAACAAAATAATATATATGTAACCGGCAGTGTAGATACTATGATAACACCATCAACTTTATCCAAATACCGCACAATAAAATATGATTCTTCGGGTAACGAGATTTGGGCCAGAGAATTTAAAAGAACGTATTTTACAGATATACCGTATAATATGCTTATAGATTCATCGAATTCACCCGTAATTGTAGGCACTTCAATAGTTAAGTATAATTCTAATGGATCGTTTTTATGGGCCGATACAGTTTCACCCGGGTATACCTGCGCTTTAGATAAACTGAATAATCTTTATGTTTCCGGTGCCAGAACTGATTCCGGCTTTAACTGGTATATGAAAACAATTAAATATTCATTAACCGGCACTAAATTATGGACTCTTAACATTGGAGGAATTGAAAATTATAACTATACCCCGGCTGAAATAGTAATAGATAATAATGATATTTATATTGCTGCTAATTTTGAAATAAACGGTCAAAACGGTTATGATTCAATAGTACTTTTTAAATATTCACAGCCAATCGGGATTACTGCAAACAATAACCAGATACCTGATAGATTTTATCTGTATCAGAACTATCCAAATCCGTTTAATCCTTCAACTAAGATTAAATTTGATGTGCCTGCAAATGCAAATTACTTAACAGACGGAAATATAGAACTTATAATATTTGATTTATTAGGAAAAGAAATGACAAAGCTGATAAGTTCAGAATTAAAACCCGGTAAATATGAGTATGAATGGAATGCATCTAATTTTTCATCAGGCATATATTTTTATACTTTAAAAACAAACAGCCCTTTGGAAACAAAGAAAATGCTTTTGATTAAATAACTTCAAGGTTTTCTCATCAAAGGAACGGTGAAAACCGTTCCTTTGAATTATAAAGCATTTTTGTTATCTATGCCCATATTTGCCAGTTTATCGGCTTCTTTGTTAAGCTTACGCTCGATGTGTTTTATTGTGTGGGGAATTTTGAGAGAATTTAATTCAGATTGCGCCTTTTTAAACAGCGGCAGCAAGCCCGCATCCTTAACTTTGTATTCCAGATTTATCTGCCTTACCATTAACTGGCTATCGGCAAAAAATTCAATAAAGGTGATTTCGTGGTTTTGTTTTAATTCTTTAATTAACTCTATGCTTTTTAAAAGCGCGTTATACTCGGCTTGGTTGTTGGTTGATCTGCCCGTGTATTCATTCCATGTTTTAAGCACTGCGCCTGTTGTATCATAAATTACAATACCGATACCGCTCTCACCCGGATTTCCGCGCGAAGCGCCATCGGTATAAACTTTAATTTTGCTCAAATTATCAGTGCCCGCTTACGCTGTAATAAGTTCTTCGGCGATAAGTATCCTGCCGCATGATTCGCATGCGTAGAATTTATCAGCAGTGCGTATTTCAATTGTTTTCTGCGGAGGTATTGAGCTGTAACAGCCCAGGCATGAACCTTTGCGTACAACAGCAACGGCTTCGCCGTATTTTACACTGCTTATTCTTTCGTAATATGAAAGGTCTTCAGGTTCTATACTCTTTAAAAGTTCAGCGCGCTGTTCATTAAGCTCGGTCTCTTCTTCACCTGTCTGCTTTGAAAGTTCATCAAGCTCTTTCAGGTTCTGCTCAAGTTCAACATTCACGTCTTCCAATTGACCTGCAATCAGCACAAGCTCGTTTTCGATGGCTGATTTCCGGGCGGAGTTATCTGCCTTCGCGGCTTTTTCGTTCTCTTTAATTTTATTTGTTGCGTCATCAATTTCCTTGGCAAGCGCATCATACTCTTTGTTTGATTTTACAGCTCCCGAGCGGAGCAGTTCATCGTTCTTTTCAATTTTTTCAAGCAGGTGATCGTTCTCTGTCTGCACATTGCTTTCTGATGCCATGATATCATCAAGCTCCGCCCGCAGCTCATTAGCGCGTTCATCAAGCTGGTTCTTCTCAGAGCTCAGGTCTTCTATCTTCGCGGGAATATCTCCCTTTAAGCTTATAAGTTCATGAAGCTCCCTGTCGATACGGTTCAGTTTGTAAAGCTGCAGAATTCTTTCTTTCATACTCATATTACTTCGAAGTTAATTATATTTTTATTTTTTCTTATTACTATAGTTTTGGTTTTGACGGGGCTTATTTCATACTGTGTTTTCCCGGTAAGGTCAATTAACGCTCTTGTTACGCCTGTATTAAGCAATTTTGCAGATAGTGCTGATATAGAAATTTTTGGTCCCGCTTTTTTTAATATGTCTTTTATCTTTACTGCTCTTTTAAGCTGAACGAGAGCTGTTTCTTTGTTCACTTTGGTATCTTTTACGATCACAGGGTAAATTTCGCATACGGGTTCTTCGTAGGGGTGATTGCTGTAAACTGTGTTAATAACATTATCCAGTGCTTCCTGTTCACAGATCATTTCAAGCCTGATCTCTTCAATCATTTCAAATCTGCCTTTTTTGCCAACCCTTGGCTTTGATGAAGCTGAACCTAAAAATGTACCGACACCCTTTGTTCTGAAAGAACAAACCGAGTATTTACCAATGTTCCCTGCGCCTGATGCCGCCATTTTGAAAGTAAGCTCATCTGCATTTTTTAAGGGAACAAATACAACTATTTTATATTTTCTTGCAAATACGGGTGAAACGAATTCAATACTTTTAATTGCTGCTGGCGGAAAATATTTTTTTGCCGTATTTGCTGCGTTATTCATAATAAAATTTAGTTTGAAGCAGTATATAAAAAAAATGTCCCGCTTTTATATAGTCGGGACATCATATTCTGAATTCTAAAAAATTGCTTTTAAGCCTGAATAATATAAGAAATTTTGTTGAATTACTTATCATATTAATACAAAAATACTTTTAGTTACTTTTAAATTCAATGCAAAAGGGTTTTAGGTAAGCAGGGCAGGGATTTGAAAATAATGAAGTACCTCACCCCTAATCCCCTCTCCTTAAAGGAGAGGGGAAATATTCTTCAAATTTTAGGTATTTTCCCCCCTCTCCCTCTGGGAGAGGGGCTGGGGGGTGAGGGAAATAAACAACAGTTTTTCGTATAATAGAATATTCTCGTGTATTGAAAACATGTTGTTCCCCTGTAAATTCAGAACAAAATCAGCAATAAATCTGTTTGTATCTATAAATAAGGTTAAAATATATGACAATTATTAAAGAAATGCTTGAAAACACCAAAACTATAGCTGTTATTGGTGCCAAAAAAGATGAGTGGGAATATGCATACAAGGTACCTTTATACATGCAGCAGCATGATTATAGGATATTTCCCGTGAACCCAAAGCTTGAAGGCACGGAGCTCTTCGGGCAGAATGTAATTGATAAAGTGAACCGTTTAATTGACCCGATCGATATGGTGCTGATATTCCGCAGACCGGAATTTCTGGATGACCATGCGCTGGAGATTTTACAGATGACACCGCAGCCAAAGTATGTTTGGTTTCAGCTGGGGATATACAATGATAACGCAGCGAAGCTGCTTGAGGAAAGAGGAATAAAGGTTGTGCAGAACAGGTGTATTATGGTTGAGCATGCGAATTTGCAGTGAGCGGAAATTCCATTTTTTAAATATCAAGAAAAATTATTGATCGGGAGATAAAACTCCTATTAGAATTTAGATTACACACACTCATTATAACTCACTTGTACAATTATCGTTTATTAGATTTTTAAAGATCTTTAGATTGTTCTTTTTGTCTTGACACAAAAAGAACCAAAAAAGTTTTTTCTTGCTACGCTCACTCGAATAATTTCTTAACGACATTTTTAAAAGGCCGTTTTAGAAGCAATAGAAGCTGAAAAGAATCAACTTCTTTTTACTAAAAGGTGATCTACTCACCGGCCGGAGTCTTTGGTTTTACTCTTGATATCACATCAGTTAGATTCAATGTGGTTTCTTTGAATGAGAAATAATATTCATTTGATTTAAGATCAACATACTTTTGCAGCAAATAATTTTTTACACTCCCGTCCTTTTCAAGTGATACAAGCCATGTACTTGGTGTTACTTCAACCACAGAAGCCCCGTTGTAATTTGCTCCCATTTTATAAATTTCCGTTTCAAGGAATGAACCCAGATCTTCATCATCGCTATCGTCAAGGAAATCGATAAGTATAGCCGCTGAAAATTTCTCTTCCGGTGTCAGGTTCGTATCTGCGGGGTTCTCGTTATCATCCTGAGTAACTTTTTGCTGCGTTTGAGGCGTTTCTTCTTTGGAACAGGAAATGAACAATGCGGAAATTAATAGTATAAGTAAATATTTCATTTGAGTTGTAGACCGTTAAAACGGTTTTTTAATTTGTATTATTAAAAAACCCACGACTTAAAGTCGTGGGCTGTATGATATAATTAAATTGTTAAATTGATCTCAGTCTTAATTTAATTTATTATTCTACTTTATCAGTTCAAGCTCTTTGCCTATTTCGCCAAAGAGTTCGAGCATTCTGTCGAGATGTTCCTTTTCATGGGAAGCCATGTATGATGTACGCAGCATCGAGAGATGCGGCGGAACGCCCGGCGGTACAAATGCATTTGTAAATACGCCGGCATCAAATAATTTTCTCCAGAAAATAAGCGTCTTCTGGAAATCACCCAGTATTACCGGAACAATTCCTGTTACACCTTCTATGATAGTATAACCCTGGCCTTTTAATCCCGCGCGCATATAATCTGCGTTAGCTATAAGTCTATCAATTCTCTCAGGTTCAGCTTCAAGAATTTCAAGGGCAGCCATAGCTGCAGCTACGCTTGCAGGTGTTGGTGATGCGCTGAATATCAGCGCAGGCGCATGATGTTTAATGTAATTCAGCACCCGTTCTGAGCCCGCTACAAATCCGCCAAGTGAAGCGAACGTTTTTGAGAACGTACCCATTGTCATATCAATTTTATCCATCAAACCGTAATGTGAGCCTGTGCCTCTGCCGCCAACGCCAATTACGCCAACTGAATGCGCGTCATCTATCAATATCCTTGCGCCGAATTTTTCGGCAAGCTCTACCATTCTTGGCAGGTGAACGATCTCTCCTGTGGTGGAAAACACTCCGTCTGATACTATAAGTATGCCCCTGTCTTTTGGTATCTTGTTCAATACCACTTCAAGGTCATCCATATCGTTATGTTTGTAGCGCTTGAACTCCGCAAAAGCGCCTTTTGCCATCAGGTCCGCGGCAACTATACAGGCATGGTTATCTTTATCTGATACTACATATTCACCTTTTTGCACAAGCGTTGGAATTATTCCCTGTGCAGTCTGGTACCCCGTTGAAAAAAGCAGAACAGCTTCGGTTCCGAAGAATTTTGCCATTCTTTTTTCAAGCTCAATGTGCAGGTCTAATGTACCTGTTAAATAACGGGAACCGCTGCAGCCTGTACCGTATTTTTCAACTGCTTTAATCGCTGCTTCTTTTACCTTCGGGTGGGCTGTTAAACCAAGGTAATTGTTTGAACCGGCCATGATCATCTTTTTGCCTTCTATCTGAACAACGGGACCCTCATTTTCCTCAATTGGTCTGAAATAGGGGTAAAGCCCTGATTTTTTAACCTCATCTGCTCTTGTGAACTCAAAACACTTTTGAAATAGATCTGCCACTTAAAAAAGCTCCTTTTTAGGCATAGGAAATGCCTGATAAATTGAAATAACGTAATAAATTGAAATTACGTAATTAATTGAATATGTTTGAGTACTAATTTACTTTATTTATGAAATTATAACAAGGAAAATCACTTTTGGGATTTTTATGCACTTAATAATATCAGGATTAGTATATTTTCCTTGTTATAATTTCAAATAATTACCAATTGATAGGATAATTTCTAATGGCAAAAGTTTTTGTAACAGGTGGTACCGGATTCATAGGCTCTCACTTAATTGATGAGCTGTTAAAAAAGAATTATGAAGTTAAAGCTCTGATAAGGAAGAACAGCAGTACCAAATGGCTGAAAGATAAGCCTGTTGAGTACGTTGAGGGCGACCTGTTTACCGATGAAGTACTGAAAAAGGCGATAAGTGACGTTGATTATATTTACCACGTTGGGGGAGTAACATTCGCAAAGAAAAAAGAAGAGTTCTACCGCGGAAATGTTGATGCTACAAAAAGCCTGCTGGAAGCATGTTATAAATACAACCCCGGTATAAAAAAATTCGTGCATGTAAGCTCACAGGCGGCAGTCGGTCCTTCGTTTGACGGCAAACCAATTGATGAAACCCGCGATTACTTTCCATTGACAACCTATGGCAGGTCTAAAGTTGAAGCTGAAAAAGTTGTGATGGGATTCTTTGATAAGTTCAATTGTACAATTGTAAGACCACCGGCTGTTTATGGTCCCAGGGATTATGCTATTTATGAATATTTCAAATCAATGAGCCGGGGCTTGCAGCCAATGATAGGATTTGATAATAAGCTGGTAAGCCTCATTCACGGGGTTGATCTTGTTAGGGGATTCATACTTGCCGGCGAAAAGGAAATATCATCATCAAGTATTTATTTTATTTCTTCAGAACAGTTTTATAACTGGCGCGATGTTGGCGAGATAACGAAAAAACTGCTCGGCAGGAAAACCGTTAAGCTAACAATTCCGCACTTTGCAGTGAAAACAACAGCGTTCTTTTCGCAGGTGTTTGGCTTTTTTTCGCCCAAGCCCGTTGTGCTGAATATAGAAAAATCACGGGAGCTAACGCAAAGGTACTGGATATGCTCAATAGAAAAAGCTAAACGCGAGCTTGGCTTTAGGGAATCATTCACACTTGAAGCAGGATTTAAAGATACTATTGACTGGTACAGAAATGAAGGCTGGATAAAGCCCGGGAAAACCGTCTAAGGTCCGGTGTAGAAGTAACGCGGTTCTGTTGATTGAGTTGCATTGTATTTCGGACTTAATGTATAAGGAGAGCTTAACAGCTCATCAACATTTGCAAATCCCGGAAATTTTCTGACAAACCAAACATATTGCCTGTTCGGTCTCCACTCAAATCCTCTTGTGATAATTTCTGAAAATTTCAGCTCCTGCTTTGATGTATATATCCGCAAAGGACCGTAAGGAGCATTAATATCAAATTCATACAAATATACACCACCGGGCTGGTCATCATATATCTTAAATATTGTTGAACCTGTTACATTGGAATCACCATAAGCCGGTGAAACTAAACTAATCGGCTCTTTGTGGGTTATAATACAATTTTCGCCCAGCTCAAACAATTCACTTCTAAACGCATTTTCAGAATTGTTCCCTCCGCTGTACCTGCCGGTAAATTTAATTCTGTTTTCAAGCGGCAGGGCGGGTATAATAAAATCAAAATTATCTGATGTACCTCCAATCAGAAGAAGATCGGCTGATTTGCTGTAACCCGGGAATGAAATTGATATTTGATTTCCGGCACCGCTTCTGCCTGTAGGCAGTATGTTTTTAAAATTTGTTAATATATCTGGCAGGTCGTATTCAAGATCTGATTCCGTGAACACAACTGTTTGGTTCTCGCTCAGGGAATCTGATTCTTTATACCCGAATTTCCTATAGTCTATTTTGTTTCCATGTCTCCAGTTAGCCGCTTCAAATATCATTATTTTTCCACTCAAGAAATAAGAGTGATTATTTTCAGGTATTTTCAAATAACAGTACAAGATTGAATCACCAAATCTCATCGTAAATTGATTCATTACCTGCACGTAGTTAAGATCTGAAATAAAATTTACAAAATATTCAGTTCTTTCTGCTTTAATTTCCGGTATTTTGATCCTTATACTGAACGATTGAAGATTATTATAATTTGAATAATAGTTATAGTAGAGCGGTTTAATATCTTTCGAAGCAACATTCATATATTTATATATAATTTCCTCTAATTCGGAAGTTATAACAATACTGTAAGGAGAATTAAAGGTATTAAGTAAAATTTCGGATTGATAAAATATTGTAATAGGTGCATCACCCGGGCTGATTAAAAATCTATCTAAAGAGTTATTCCAATAATATTGTTCGCCATACTCATCGTGTATTGAAATATGAACATAATTCCCGTTCGGACTAACAGGATCATCAATGCAGGAATACAGTAAAAGCCCCAATACAGGTAATAAATAAATGGACAGGGATTTTGTAAATTTATTCATATTATTGTATGTAAATTATAAAAATATCTTTATAAATACACGGTAATATGCCGAAAATTATTTCCTTATTATTGGTCTTATTCGCTGTTTCAGGAGAAATTTTATTTTCTCAATATAGTATCTCTGGGGTGGTTATTGATAGCTCACTTGGCAATCCTTTGCAAAACGTTAAAGCAGAATTATACGGTAAAAACAGAATTACTCATTCAGATGAAAGCGGGAACTTCAGCATAAACATTACTGAGCCGGGTTTATATACAATTACTGTATCGCTTGATAATTACACCAGCTTTATTACTTCGGTAAATTTATCCGATAGTATGAGATCCATTTATTTAGATATTAAACTCTCACCTTACGAACCGCATACTGATACAATTGATGTTGACGCCAAATTCTACAAGAAAGCTGTTGATGTAAGCACAAGCTACATAAACACTCAGTACGAAGAAATAAGAAAAAACCCCGGCTCATTTGAAGATGTTGTGAAGTATTACACCACTGCCCCCGGTGTAGTAACTGGCAATGATAATTATAACCAGCTTCTTGTGCGCGGCGGTGCGCCGTTTGAAAATCTTGTGCTTGTTGATGGTTTTGAGATCCCGAACCCAAATCACTACGGTCCGCCCGGCTCATCAAACGGAGCGCTGAGCTTTATTAACGCAAAACTAATCGGCGAAGTTGATTTTTACACAGGCGGATTTCCGGCCCGTTATGGCGACAGGCTTTCAAGCGTAATGGATATTAAATTCCGTGAAGGGAGCAGAAAAAAACATATTCGCGATGTAAATCTATCGGTTACCGGTTTTGGCGGATTTTTTGAAGGACCTTTTACAAAAAAAGGTTCGTATATGTTTGCCGTTAGGAAAAGTTATCTGGAACTGGTAAAAGATCAGCTTGCAACAGACTTGGTGCCCAACTTCTGGGATATAAACGGCAAAGCTTCTTTTGATATATCCGGGAAAGAAAAACTTTCATTTACCGGTACGTATATAATTGACCACGCTGAAGCTTACCGGGAAACGACAGGCAACGAAAAGGATACTGTAGATCTGGTTTTGTTCAACGGCTCCGTGAAGTATTCTAATTTATTCAAAGATGTGAGTTTTACAACAGTCACGGGTTATTCATTAAGCAGCTATGATGTAAGGTATCATTTATACGATCTGGATATAAAAGACAGGTATGTAATGAGCTCACAATATTTGAGCCTGAATATAAACAGGACGTTCACACTTGACGCTGTTACGGGACTGAAATATTATTTTTCGGAATACAAAGTTGAGCACAAAGCTACCATTAACGAATCGAACTATTATGTACCGGAATTGTATGTTGATACGGAAGTAAAAACTTTTAAAGCTTACGGCGGCGTGAATTTAACTTCAACGCTGATGAATGGGAGGCTTACGCTTAATACAGGGATAAGAATTGATTATTTCGGATTCATGAATAAACCGCTATCCTTATCACCAAGATTTGGGGCATTATTCAGGCTTTGGGATAACACTAATATTACGGCAAATGCCGGGATATACTTCCAGGCACCTGAGCTCGGCTGGCTGGTAAACTACCTCGAAAACCGCGATCTTAAATACATGAGATGTGATGAAGCTGTTTTGGGAATAGAGCATTTTTTAGGTAAAACAATAAAACTTACCGCAGAAGGATACCTGAAGCAATACTATGACTACCCGGTGAGTTTATTTAATCCTGAATATATTTTCATAAACAACGGTGTAGCTCTATATCCTAATTTCCTTGATATGGCTGTATCAGCCGGGAAGGGATATTACACAGGTATTGATATCATATTAGAACAGAAAAATCCTGCGGCGGGGATGTTCTGGAGCGCGGCTTATTCATATTCACATTCAAAGTTCCTCTCTTTGGTTGGTAACTATCAGCCTCTTGAATTTGATGCGGGAAACCAGCTTAATCTGATTGGCGGTTACAAGTTTAAAAATGGTTTTAGTATAAGCGGACATTTTAAATATGCAGGGGGCAGACCTTATACTCCGTATAATATGGATCTATCGTACATTTTCGGACGCGGTGTTTTTGTTGAGGGTGGATATAACTTGTCCAGGATGCCGGAGTACGTAAGGCTTGATGTGCGGTTTGAACAGCACTTACACCCATGGAATACCGAGCTGACACTGTATGTTGAAGTACTGAATGTATTAAACAGGAAAAATCTTTTCCAGTACGGATGGGATTTCGGGAGAAATGAACCAGAAGAATACAGACACTTTAAAAGACTTCCTGTTCTGGGATTGAGCTGGAGATTTTAGAAGAAAACTTCGAATTCGGAATTAAGAATTTAAAGAATAGAGCTAAAACCCAGGAATTGATTACGTTCCTAACGATCGTTAGTCAATAAAATTACTTTTAGTTAAAGTTTGATTATACATATACTTAAACCATAAGATTATTTATTGAAATAACCCTACTATACAGCCTTTTCAATTGACTAAAAAGCAATTTTTCGCTATTTTTGTGGTTTGTAACAATTCCGCTAAACAATTTAATAAAAAGGTTATATAATGGCTATAGTGAATTTATCTGCTCAGAAAAGAGAAGATCTGGGTAACTCAACTACTAAAACTGCAAGGAAAAAAGGGTTCATTCCCGGCGTTTTTTATTATAAAAACTCCCCCGCAGTTGCAATAAGCGTAAAAGATACCGCTTTGAATCCTTTCGTTTACACTTCAGAAGTAAGCATCATCAATCTTCAGATAGAAGGTGTTGATAAAGCTGAAAACTGTATCATAAAAGATATCCAGTTCGATCCTGTAAGCGATAAGCCGATACATTTCGATCTTTTAGGCATTTCAGAAAATGAGAAGATCAAAGTTGAGGTACCAATTAAGCTTGTTGGCGCACCGGTTGGCGTGAGAGATGGCGGAGTTGTTCAGCATACACTTCACTCACTTGAAGTTGAGTGTCTGCCGATGTATATACCATCTCATATTGATGTTGAAATTGCGGCGCTTGCAATTGGTGATGCAATTCATATCAGCGATCTTAAGATCGAAAACGTCGATATTCACGGAACACCTACAGCTACTATAGTAGCGGTTGTACCGCCGGCAGTTGAAAAAGTTGAAGGCGCAGCAGCAGAAGGCGAAACAGCAGCAGCTGAACCCGAAGTTATCGCAAAAGGCAAGAAAGACGAAGAAGAAGAAGACAAGAAGTAATTTCCTGATGTGTGAAGGAAGAATATTTTGTAGAATAAAATTTATGATTAATTCAGGAGATCCTTCGCTTCGCTCAGGATTAACAAATTGTATTTAATAGTTGGATTAGGAAACCCGGGAGCAAAGTACCACAATACGAGGCACAATGCCGGGTTTTTTGTCATAGATAAGTTGGCTGAGTTCTTTAAAATAGAATCATTTGAATTAGAAAACAATTACCTTTACGCCGTAACAGATCATAAAGATTCACAGGGTATTGCTAAACAGGTTGTTTTGATGAAACCTCTTACTTATATGAACCTGAGCGGTAAAGCTGTAAAAGAATTTTACGAAAAGTACGAAATTTCGAAAGAGAACATCCTTATAATTTATGATGACGTTAACATTGATCTAGGTGTATTAAGGATGCGGCCCAATGGGTCCGATGGCGGTCAGAACGGGATAAAATCCGTTATGTATGAAATGGAAACCGGTGAAATACCCAGGCTGAGGTTCGGGATAAAGGGCGGCGAAGAGTTTGAAAAGCAAAGAAGTGATGAAGGATTTTCGCTGGCTGACTATGTGCTCTCAGCATTTGAAGAGGCTGAATATGAAGTACTTGAGCGCACAGTTGAAACCGCCAAAAATGCAGTATTGAGTTTTATTAATAACGGAATTGCAGATACAATGAACAGGTTCAACGGCAGCACAGCAGTTATAAGTAAGCCTGATAATAAGACTGAAGAAAAACCTGGTACACATCCGGAAAATGAAAAAGAAAATAATTCTAACTAAACAATAATATGAAGAAAAACATAATACTTGGTACTTTGTTATTTCTCTTAAGCTCGGTTACAGCTTTCGCAAGCGAAGCCGATCTTAAAATTCCTGATCTAAGTGCTGATCAGAATAATATGCTGTTGATCGGCATTGGGGTCTGCGTTGTCGGACTTCTATTCGGTATACTTCAGTTTGTGAAAGTAAAAAAACTGAAGGCTCACCAGTCAATGCTTGATGTTGCCCAGATAATTTACGAAACCTGCAAAACCTACCTGAACCAGCAGGGCAAATTTATTGCTATTCTTTTTGTTTTCATCGCTATCTGTATCGGGTTCTATTTCGGCTTTCTGAACCATACAGGCGCCCTTGGCGTTGCATTGATCTTAATGTGGACGGTTATCGGTATTCTTGGTTCATTCGGAGTTGCAAAATTCGGTATCAGGATGAACACGCTTGCAAACAGCCGTATGGCTTTTGCTTCGCTTGAAAAGAAACCTATCAAACTTCTTAATATTCCCCTTGATGCAGGTATGAGCATTGGTGTTATGCTTATTTGCGTTGAGCTTATCATGATGTTAATTATCCTGCTTTTTGTTCCCCGTGAATATGCAGGAGCAAGCTTTATCGGCTTCGCTATCGGTGAGTCACTCGGCGCATCAGCGCTCAGAATAGCAGGCGGTATCTTTACAAAGATCGCTGATATCGGTTCTGACTTAATGAAAATTGTTTTCAAAATTAAAGAAGATGACCCCCGTAACCCCGGTGTTATTGCCGATTGTACAGGTGATAATGCAGGTGATTCAGTTGGACCCACCGCTGACGGTTTTGAAACATACGGCGTAACAGGCGTTGCGCTTATCAGCTTTATAGTTCTTGCTGTACCTGATGTTATGTTCCAGACAGAATTATTAACATGGATCTTTGTAATGAGAATACTTATGATCATTACATCAATAGGTTCATTCTATATTAACGGTATCTGGGCTAAAGCCAAATACGGCAAAGATGAAGATAT
>JAUQWQ010000202.1 GCA_030835085.1 Ignavibacteria bacterium | reverse complement strand
AAGCTGACATACACATACTTATTTGTTTCATAGTCAGGGTCTAATGTGAGCCCCATTAAACCCTCTTCAGAGCCGCTTGAGACTTCCTTGAATATCTTGATTGGTTCATCCTGTAACTTACCGCTCAAAACAATCCGCATTCTTCCTGGTCTTTCGTTCACAAGTATTCTCTCACCGGATGTAAAAACAATACTCCATGGTACTTCAAGGTTTGAAACGAATATTTCCGTATTAGTTTCTGTATTTTTTGAACTTTTTAGGTCAATTTGTTTGTTTTCTTCTTTAGATTTACATCCTCCTGAAAGCAAAAACGAAACAGATAGTATCAGATTTAATAATATATTCATAACTGTAATAATATTTAAAGTTAGCTAACTAATATTAATAATAAAATACATTTATATGGTTAAAGGTTGCAGATTTACATTTGCAGTAAATGATACAGAATGTTACAATTAAATTTAAAAATTTGACTTATTTTTTGAAACTAAATCAAGTAATTTACCGTCTTAATAACTATAAAGTACCATATTTATCATTAAAAGCAATATGAAGATATTAAAACTCGCAGTTTTACTTATAATTCTCTCATTAACATGTAATTTGGCATCTCAGGAAGTTCAGGTTTCTTTAAAAGAAGCTATTGAACATGCGTATAAGAATGACCCGAATATTAATAAGCTTGAAAATACTATTGAATTGCAGGAAAGCAGCCTTCGGGCAAATTATGGTAATTTATTCCCAGATCTGAAATTCTCAACAGGGTGGACACGTTCCAATACTGTTATAAATAACAGTTACATTAATCAAAACGGCATACCTATCCCTGAAAGCAACGAAACATCAAATAACTTTTCTCTTTCATTAAGGTCAGATGTAACGATTTTTGATGGAATGACAAATTTTGATAAGATAGACCTTGCTAAACAGACAAAAACCCAATACCAGATACAGCTTCGCCAGTTGAAGCAGGATATTGCCGTAAAGATAATATCCAGCTACATAGCAGTATTAAAGAATCAGCAGATAGTGATCATAAACGAAGCAACACTGGCAGATTCACGCGCGCAGCTGGAGCGTATTAAGATATTCGTAGAAGTAGGCAAAAGAACTCTTTCTGATGTTTACCAGCAGGATGTTGTTGTTGCACAAAATGAATTGCTGGTTGAGCAGGCTAAAAATAACCTGAATAAATCAATTAGTGACCTGGCATACAACTCAAACCTTCCGCTTGAAAAAAATTACGCTGTTAACCCGGCTGAATTCAATACAGATGTTGCTTACGCGAACCTTGAAGCATATGTAATACAGAATCAGAACACAGACGGACTTGTCAGCAACGCTTTCAGGAACAGGTACGATATTAAAGCCAGGATCCAGAATCTTGACCTGCTTGAAACAAACATTGAAATTGCAAGGGGAACACAATACTTCCCTACTCTAACCGGATTCGGCCAGTATTCAATGAATGGTGACAAAATTGATAATGTAACAAATCAAAGGTCTTTTGTTATTGGCCTGAACTTAAGCTATCCCATATTTCAGGGTTTCCAGCTTGATTATCAAAGGCAGATAGCTTTGATAAACTACAAATCAGCCCAGGAAGATATTAAATTAGCCAAGAACCAGGTTGAGCTTCAGATAAAAAAAGCAATACAGGACCTGAGATCCCTGCTTAAACAGATAGAAATTACAGACAGAAATCTTGTAAACGCACAGCAGAACAAACTGCTTGCAGAAGAATCATACAGGGTTGGTATTGGAACGGTGCTTGATGTAAATACCGCAACAACTAACCTGAACAACATTCTGATAAATAAATCAAACCTGATATACGATTTCATTAACGCTCAAAAGACTTTAGAGTATTACCAGGGTATATTAAATTATTAAAAAAGCAGCATACAGTTCCAAATTGATATTAAAGGAGAAATCTAAATTATATTTTTATGGCAGATATTAAACCCGTAGTTAAGAAAAAGAAAAAAAGTAAAAAGATCCTGTTATTTTCAATAATAGGTGTTGTACTGATACTGATAATTGTAGCCGTAGTTGCATCTGGCAAAAAGGATAAAATAGTAACAGTGCAGTCTGAAAAAATAGTTAAACGTAACATCACGCAGGTTGTATCCGGCACAGGTACAATCAACCCTGAAACAAAGGTTGATATTTCTGCTGAGATCAGCGGTGAAATAGTGCAGCTTCCCTACAAGGAAGGCGATACTGTGAAAAAAGGTGACCGTCTGGTTAAGATCAAAGCTGAAACTTACGGTGCCAGGATAAACCAGCAGCAGGCAGGAGTTCAGTACTCTCGTACCCAGGTTGAAGTTGCGGAAAACAACTTAAAGAAAGCTGAGCTTGAGCTCCAGAGAACCGAGCAGCTTTTCCAAAGCGGACTGGTTTCACAGTCAGATCTTGATAATGCAAGAATAGCTTACCAGGTCGCACAGTCAAATGTAAAAAGTTCCAATGCAAACGTACGACAGAATCAGGCCCTGCTCCAGCAAAGTTCACAGGACCTTTCAAAGGCTACAATACGCTCTAACATGGATGGTATTGTAACCAAGCTTAATAATGAAATCGGTGAAAAAGTTGTAGGAACACAGCAAATGGCAGGAAGTGTCATTATGACTGTATCGGACCTTTCAACAATGGATGCTGAAATTGAAGTGAGCGAAACGGATATTACAAGCGTTAAGCTTGGCGATACCGCTGAGGTTGAAGTTGATGCGTTCCCTGACAGGATTATTAAAGGTTACGTATATGAAATTTCAAACTCTGCCAAATCAAAGGGTACAGGCACGCAGGAACAGGTGATAAATTTTATAGTTAAGATAAGAATTATTGACCAGGATGTACAGCTGAAGCCGGGAATGTCCTGCAACGCTGAGATAAAAGTTAATTCAAAAACCGATGTTATTGCAATTCCTATTCAGTGCGTTACAGCCCGGGAGGATGAAAAGCAGGAAAACACCGAAGACCAGGATGTGAAACGTAAGTCTGATGAGAACCTTAAGAAAAAAGAAAAGCCCAAGGAAGTTGTATTTATTGTTGAAGAAGGCTCACCTACCAAAGTAAAAATGGTACAGGTAAAAACAGGTATCAGCGATGATAAATATATAGAAGTACTCGAGGGCTTGCAGCCTGACCAGGTTGTTGTAAAGGGTCCGTATAAAGCAATAAGCAAAGAGCTGGAAGAAGGCACGATAATAAAAGTTGATAACGAAATTAAGAAAAAGACTGATAAGGAAGAGTAATCCTCCGGAAGGAATAGCAGTAAATTGGAAGAAATAATAAAGACCAAAGATATAGTTAAGCTTTACGTTATGGGTACTGAAGAGCTTTATGCTCTAAAAGGAGTATCTATGACAATTCATAAAAATGAATACGTAGCAATCATGGGTCCTTCGGGTTCAGGCAAGTCTACATTTATGAACATTATCGGCTGCCTTGATACACCGACATCAGGTTCGTATGACCTGAACGGCCAGAATGTAAGTGAAATGGATGATAATGAGCTTGCAACGGTAAGGAATAAAGAGATTGGGTTCGTATTTCAGACCTTTAACCTCCTCCCCCGTTCAAACGCATTGCATAATGTTGAGCTGCCTTTGATATACTCAGGAATTTCGCGCAGCACCAGAATTGAAATGGCTGAACAGGCATTGTTAAATGTTGGTTTGCAGGATAGAATGACACATAAGCCCAATGAGCTTTCCGGAGGTCAGAGGCAGCGTGTTGCTATTGCAAGAGCGCTTGTGAATAATCCTTCAATTATTCTGGCTGATGAGCCTACCGGTAATCTTGATTCAAAGACCGGTGATGAAATTATGGAATTATTTGATAACCTGCATTCATTGGGAAATACCATTATTTTAGTAACCCATGAGGATTTTATCGCTGAACATGCTCACAGGGTAATTAAACTAAGAGATGGTTTAATTGAAACCGATAAAATTACGGATAAAGGATTGAAGTATCAGCAAAGTAAGGCCGCAGTAACTGCATAAAGATAAATATTCAATAAACAAATGAGGTAATCTTGGTAAAGAGTTATTTTAAATTTTTGGCAGTATTTTCATTTTTAACATGTGTATCATTTGCACAGGATTTCGGTAAAGTACATACGCTGATATCAGATGGTATTGACGCAGAGTATAACATGGATTTCCCGCTTGCGCTCTCAAAATTCCAGGAAGCAAAAAGCATTGCACCGAATGATCTGCGCGGACACTTCTTTGAGCAGACGATCTATTACTGGAAAGCAATGCTTACAAGGAATAAAAGTGATTTTGAAACATTTATGAACCTTTCTGATAAGCTTGTTGAAAAATGCGAAAATGTTATTGACAAAAATGAAAATGATCTTGATGCCAGATTGTACCTAGGATGGACATATACTATCCGCGCATTTGCAATTGGATTTATGGGTGAAAATTATCTCAAGGCAGCTTCTGAAATTAAAGACGGCAACAGCAATCTGACATTTGTGCTTGAAAAAGATCCAAATTACCACGATGCGGCTCTTGGACTTGGAGTTTACAATTACTTAACCAGTTTTATTCCGCGTAAACTGCAGTGGCTGACCGATATTCTTGGTTTTTCAGGTAACCGCGATGAAGGTAAACGATTATTGATGATTGCCTCAGATAAAGGCACATATACCAGCAGCGAAGCTAAATTTTATTTAACATTAATGTTATGGCGTGAAGAGCAGTACCCGGATGCAGAAAAGTACTCTCAGGCATTAAAAGCAAAATATCCTGAAAGTCCCGCAGTATGGATGTTATGGGGCGGTTTGCTGGCACAGCAGGATAAAATGACCGAAGCCGTTCAGGCCTATGAGCAATCTTTGGAATACAATAAAGGCAAGAACTCTGAAATTATTTTCAGAACAGCATACGGAGCGTTGAGCAACGCTTATTTCAGAATGAATAACTACCCCAAATCAGCTGATTACGGCAAGTTATTCATTTCCTATCTCTCAAAAGATGATAACATGAATAACCGCCTTTACAGCACAGGTGTTTCACTTGAATTCATGGGAGATAGAAATGCAGCGCTTGAATACTACCGCAAAGCAAGGACTGATATTAAAGACGATAACCAGTGGGAAAAATACTGGCTGAGAAAACTCCGTGAAAGAGAAGCAGCTCCCCTGACTGTTACTGATTCACTATTAATTGCAGCCGATAACAACCGCGCAACAGGAAAACTTACTGAAGCAGCGAAAGATTATGCGACAATTACAAACACTCAGGGCGCAAATTATAATGATGATATCAAAGCGCAGATAAATCAAGGTCTTGGACAACTATACTACAAACAAAAAGATTACAACAAGGCAATTGAGCAGTTCAAGCTTAACTCATCGCTGAATCCCCAGAACGAAAAGTGGCTCGTACCTGAATCATATTTCCAGATAGGCAGATGTTATTTAAAGCTTGGTAACAGGTCAGAAGCCCAGAAGTATTTTGATATGGCAATGGATGTTGATTATGATTATGATTTTAAAGATTCCATGGACGGCAAAATTAAGAATGAACTCACCAAAAAATAACTATAAGTTATAATTGAATTTCTTAACAGAAATAAAAGAAGCTGTTATTATTTCCCTGAATTCCATCAGGGCTAATAAAGTACGTTCATTTTTAGCTACTCTCGGTATTGTAATTGGTATTATGACAGTAACAATTCTGCAGACAGCTATTGAGGGTATTAATACAGCATTCGAAAAAAGTATTTCTGCCGTTGGAGCAGATGTGCTCTACATCCAGAAGTTTGAGTGGTTTGGCAAAGATGACTGGGAAGTTTACCGCAACAGGCGGGATATCACCTGGCAGGATTACGAATTGTTTGCTGAGAACATGAATAACGCTGAATCAATTTGCCCCACAGTTGGCTCAGCCGGGTTGGTTACTTACCAGGATTTCACCAGTGAAAATATCCCGGTATTCGGCACTACAGAAGAGTATCAAAAGACACTTGGCCTGGAAGTTGATGAAGGCAGGTTCTTTACTAAACGGGAATCAGACGGCGGCTGGGGTGTTTGTGTGATAGGGTATGATATTAAGGAGTCATTCTTCCAGGGAGTTGATCCCATCGGCAAAGTGATTCAGGTGAACGGACATAATTTTAAAATTATAGGCACATATGAAAAGATGGGTTCGATGCTTGGGCTCTTCAGTCTTGATAACAGGATAATTATTCCAATTAATAAATTTTTTAAGATATTCGGTACACGCAGGTCTCTAACAATTAATGTAAAAGCACCTACTGTTGAAGCGCTTGAAGATACAAAAGAAGAGGTCCGTTCAGTTATGAAACGCGCACGCAGGATTCCCATTGGCGGCAAAGATGACTTTGGCGTAAACCAGCAGGAAGCATTCAAGCAGACATATGAATCATTAACGGGTCTTATTAAAACTATAGGTACGGCTATTACACTACTATCTTTGATCGTCGGTTCAATTGGTATAGCAAACATTATGTTTGTGAGTGTAAAAGAACGCACAAAAGAGATAGGTATCAGAAAAGCTATTGGAGCAAAGCGTGTGACTATCATGCTTCAGTTCCTGATCGAAGCCGTTACAATATGCGTAGTTGGCGGAATGGTTGGATTGATGATAGCTTTTCCGCTGAGTCTGGTTATAAACGCAGTATTACTGCCAACAGTAATGCCGCTATGGGTGGTTGTACTTGCTCTTGGTATTTCAGCATTCGCGGGAATCGTCGCCGGGTTCTTCCCTGCCCTTTCGGCATCAAAACTTGACCCTGTGGATGCATTGAGGTATGAGTAAAATGCTGAACGGAGAGAAGCATCTCATTGATTAAAACGTTTAATTCTTTATTTAAATTCTTTTTGTTTTTCGCTCTTTTATTTTCAGGTACTGAAGTATTTTCGCAGATCATCGATAAAGATACCAGTGATGTTGTTATCAGAAAAACAAAAAAAGATATTCCCGCTGAATACAACATCAGTGATGTGATAATCAAGCTTGATAAGCTTCAGACAAAGTATATAATTAGAGTTGATCTCGATATTCCGCTTAAAACAACTCTGAAACTTTCGGTAAGTGATACAAGCGGTAATACATTAATGTATTTGATAAACGACCAGACATTTAAAAGCGGAGTTTACAGGGTACGATGGGAAATGCTGTTCTGCAGATCAAGTGATTGTGACTATCCCCCGGGCAGATATTTGTGCGAGTTTGAAACGGATCAGTTCATTTTTCAAAGAGATTTTTATATTAAATAAATAATAGTATCACAGACATTTGTATGACCTTTAGGTCTGTCTGTGCAAAAACTGAGAAAATTATGCCGGTAATAAAATCAACAGCAACCACACAATTGCTTATCCGAAAAAAGAAGAAGAAAAAACCAGCTGTTGATAAAACAGAGGCTCAAAAAACACGCATCAAAAGCATAAAGAAGTCACTTAACGGCAAAGTTAAAAACAGGTAAATAAAATTATAAAGTGAACATCAAGGAATCATTCTTTTCGGCCCTCAATTCCATAAGAGCAAATAAGCTCAGGGCATCGCTTACACTGCTTGGAATAGTCATCGGAGTATTTTCGATAATAGGCGTAATGACCTTGCTTGATGCTTTACAAAAAGGAATAGACAGCGGACTCAGCCAGCTTGGCACAAGCACCTTCCAGGTGCAGAAATGGCCCGCAACGTTTGTTTCGGGTCCGGGTAAATGGCGCAAGTACGAAAAACGCAAACCTATCACAATTGATGAGGGATACAGACTTAAAGAGCTTGCTGTTCTGCCTAAGTATGTCGGACTCGAAGACTGGTCAGGCGGTAAAACCGTTAAATATGGCTCAGAGCAAACCAACCCTAATTTTCAGATGGGCGGTGTTACAACGGAATTCTTACCCGCAAATAACCACACCTTAAGCGAAGGCAGGTTTTTCACAGAAGAGGAAGTTAAATCAACCCGTAATATTGCAGTTGTTGGTATGGAAGTCGTGGATAAGCTCTTCCCTTTCACTTCCCCTCTGGATAAGGAAATTGAAATTGACGGTAACCGATTTACGATAATTGGTGTGTTGACAGCAAAAGGTGAAAACCTTGGACAGAGCCAGGATAACCTTGTCTTAGTGCCGCTGTATACGATCGATAAAATTTACGGCGCACGTAAAGACCGCTCGCTTAATATTACAGTCTCAGCATACAGTAAAGCGCAGCTTGATGAAACACAGGAAGAGGTCATTGGTCTCATGCGTCAGATTCGCAAAGTCCCACCAGGTGAAGAAAATGATTTTGAAATATGGTCAAATGAATCACTGGTGCGCGAGGCAAATAATTTTACGATATATTTCAAGTATGGCGCAGGAGTTATCTCATTCATATCATTAATAGCGGCTGGAATCGGCATAATGAATATTATGCTCGTCACTGTAACTGAGCGCACAAAAGAAATCGGTATCAGAATGGCAATCGGAGCTAAGCGCAGTAATATATTAACGCAATTCCTGTTTGAAGCAATTCTGCTTTGTGAGTTAGGAGGTTTGATTGGCATTGCCGTTGGAATTGGTATAGGTAATCTGCTTGGCTCAATTTTCAACTTCCCAGTTACTATTCCGTATGACTGGGTAGCAATAGGTGTGATTGTCTGCTCACTTATTGGAATAATCTTCGGCACCTACCCCGCTTTCAAAGCAGCTAAGCTGAATCCAATTGATGCTTTGCGGTATGAGTAAAGTATGACATTTATCGTTTTCTAAATACTACTGCCTTATCTATACACAAGTGTACAGATTAAATTTTTGATTTAATTGACATTTCAAACATATTTCCTTAACTTTACATCATAAAATCAACCAAAATTTGAATATATTACTTCAAATAAAATTACTGCTCAGGTGTGAATTTTTGGCAAAAGTTATTTGGGTTTTAAATAACTTTCTGACCATGGAGTTCTACCGCAAACTGTGCAATAATCTTTATTGGAAGCGTCTCAAACCTCACACCGCATCATATAATACAAGATTCTGGATGATTATTTTCACGGCAATGTCAATGATTTGGCTGGCATTTTTCTACAATCCCACTGACCCGGCTAACGCAAATTCTTCAGGTTTTATAATTCTGCTTTTTGCTCTCATCTTCAAACGCTCGGGTATTTCATTTCAGTCAATAGTTAAAAATCTGTCAAAATCTGTTAACCATAAAATAGATCTGATAACTTATCGTATTCTTGATTCCCTGAATATTTCCCTGTGGCGTTCACAGGAAACATATTTACGGAAATCCACACTTCTAATTTAATTTCACTAATTAATTCGGTTATTATTTAATCTGTATTTAACAATGCAGGCAATAATTACACATAACACTAAGGTTAAAACGCCAGGCGTAAAAATGACTAAGTTCAGTTTACCGGTGTTTTATGCAATATGAAAGACAGCAAAAATAACACTGTTAATACAGGAATCAATAACAGTTCAGACAGTGCTAATTCAGTAAAAAAAGATGAACTGTACAATAGTTCTTTTAAATACTGCGAAGATATCGCTAAAGGTCATTACGAAAACTTTCCGGTAGCATCACTGCTGCTGCCTAAGGATAAGCGCAAATATGTATACGCAATTTACGCTTTTGCAAGGGCCGCGGATGATTTTGCCGATGAAGATGGCATTGAAGGCGGGGTTCCTAAACGACTCGCCCTGTTGGATGAATGGCATGGAAAACTAAAGGATTGTTATAATGGCAAGGCATATGATCCGATTTTCATAGCTCTTGGCAAAACAGTTAAGGATTGCGATATACCGATCAAGCCCCTGGAAAACTTGTTAAGTGCTTTCAGACAGGATGTGGTTAAGAACAGGTATAACACATTTGATGAAGTCCTTGATTACTGCACACGTTCTGCGAATCCGGTTGGCAGGCTTGTTTTAATGATATTCGGCTGCCATGATGAAGAGTTCTTTAAATATTCGGATAAGATATGCACAGCACTGCAGCTAACGAACTTTTGGCAGGATGTTGAGGTTGACTTAAGAAAAGACAGGATATATCTGCCTGAAGAAGATATCAAACAGTTCGGTTATTCGTATAACGAGCTTGAGCTAAAGCAGGATAACGAAAATTTCAGGAAACTGATGAAGTATGAAGTAGACGGGACGCAGGAAATATTTGATGAAGGAAAAAAGCTCATAGAACTGACTGCAGGTAACGAAAGCACTAAGAAGCTTTCAAAGGAATTAAAATTAACTTGGCTTGGCGGAACAACAATTTTAAAGAAGATACAGGAAATAGATTATAACGTTTTAAATCAAAGACCCAAAATATCAGGGTTTGATAAATTAAAGATTTTTTTAAGTTCAAGATTCTAATTAAAATAATATTTGTCAACAGAACACATTGAAATAACACAATCAAGCAAAACGAACTTCCTTTATTCGTTCTCGCTGCTGCCTAAGGATAAGTATGAGGCTATCAATACTGTCTACGCTTTTTGCAGGCAGACCGATGATATTGTTGATAATGAAATGGATTCCACAGAGCTTAAATTCAAAAAGATACGTGAATGGAAAAATGAGTTCGAGCATGCCTTAAAAGGCTCATCAAATTATACATTGCTTAACCAGGTTACAAAAATTATCAGGAATTTCAATATTCCGGTTGAGCCGTTCTTTGAGCTCATAAAAGGTATGGAAGCTGACCTGCAAGTCTCGCGTTACAAGGATTTTAACACACTCTACCAATATTGTTTCCGCGCTGCGGCAACTGTTGGACTTATGTGCATAGAAATTTTTGGTTACAAAACCGAAAGCGCCAAGCAGTATGCTGTGAATCTTGGCATAGCGCTTCAGTTAACAAATATTCTGAGGGATGTTAAATTTGACGCATTGAACGGAAGGATATACCTTCCTGAAGAAGATATGAAAAAATTTGGCTACACTGAAGATGACCTGATGAACTTCAGGTACAATGATTCATTTGTGGAACTGATGAAGTTTGAGTGCAAACGGGCAAGGGAATACTTTGAAAAGGCAAATGACGCTTTCGCAAAGGAAGACCGTAAACAGCTCTTCCCTGCACGGATAATGCAGAAGATATATTTCAACATTCTCGAAAAGATCGAGAAAATGAATTACAATGTATTCAGCAAGAAAGCAAAAGTTTCAAAACTTAAGAAACTGTATTATACATTTGGTGTTTTTCTAAAGTATAGATTTGCTTACAGGTAGTTTTTATTAGTGTTATGGCACAGGTTTATATTTGGGAATACATTGTTAAGCAGGAATTCACAGAAGAATTTCAGAATATTTACAATTACGATGGTGCCTGGGTTAAACTGTTCAAAAAAGCACAGGGTTATATAGGAACTGAGTTATTAATGGATTCTGAAAATAATAACAGGTTTGTAACAATTGACAGATGGGATTCAGCAGAAAGCCGGGCAGAATTTATGATAAAATTCTCTTCTCAGTACAAAGAACTGGATTTATTGTGCGACGAATTGACTGTAAGGGAGAATTTACTTGGTGAATTCAGTGCAGTTTAGTAGAACTGGGTACAATTAATTGCCGGACATGCGGAAAGAAATTAGTGTTATTGGCGGCGGCATTGCGGGACTCTCTTCAGCCGTTTTTCTCGCAAACAAAGGATTTAGGGTAATATTGATTGAAGCATCACCTAAATTCGGCGGCAGGGTTTATTCGTTCTTTGATAAGGCATCAGGTTTACAGATAGATAACGGTCAGCATATTCTGGCAAGCTGGTATAAGAATACTTTCGATTATTTAAAACTGATCGGTACGTTTGACAAACTGAGCTTCCAGAAACAGCTTGAAGTAGTGTTTGCTGATGAAAAAGGCAGCCGGTACTCGCTAAAAGCATCAAAGCTCCCTCCCCCGCTGCATTTAGCGGGCGGTATAATGGGTTATAAGGCTCTTGGCTTAAGCGATAAAATGGCAATAGTCAGACTGGTTAATAAGATCAAGAAGAACAAGTACTCAGAATCTGAGTTGAAAAGCTTAAATACTGATAAGTTGTTTGACTTGAGCTCACAGACAGAAAAGGCCATCAACTATTTCTGGAAACCATTCATAATAGCGGTATTTAACGCTGAGCCGGAAAATACTTCAGCTTACATGTTTGCAAATATGATCAGGATGGGTTTTATTGAAAAAGGCGGCTCTGAACTGGTTCTGCCAAATGGATTTTTAAGTGATATTTTCGTTGAACCGGCAATTGAGTATTTAAGAAGGCATGAAGCGGAGATAATTCTCAATAAGAGTATAAAGGGATTTAAATTTAACAACAATACTTTATCTTCATTAATACTTGAAGATAACACAGAAATTAAAACTGATTTTTACGTAAGTGCTGTACCGTTCTTTAATTTTAAAACACTGCTGGGAGAATCATACTATAAGTATTTTAGCAGACTGAATGAATTACATTCTTCACCAATTGTTAATATTCATTTAAAATTCGATAAAGATATAACTGGTATTTTCACCACAGGTTTCTTCGGATTGCTGGGTACTTCATCACAATGGGTATTCAAAGTGGCAAAGGATCAGGTTTGTGTTGTTATAAGCGCAGCGGAAAAGATAGCTGAAAAGACCAAAGAAGAGATAGCCATTCTGGCTGAAAAAGAGCTAAAAACGTGCATTCCGGAACTTAAAGAGTTTAAAGTCACATCAGCAAGAGTTATAAAAGAAATGCGGGCAACTTTTGTCCCAGATAAGGATTCATTAAACAAAAGACCTGCAGCAAAAACAGCAGTAACAAATCTATTCCTTGCGGGTGACTGGACAGATACGGGACTCCCTGCAACAATTGAAGGTGCAGCTAAAAGCGGAAACATTGCAGCAAATGAAATATTGAAACTGATTTAAATAATAAGTTTCACAATTCACAAAAGAAAAGTTTGTAAAAAAGTATAAATAAACAAAAAACCAAAAAATACCTAACGGAAGGGTAAAAAAATGGGACATCAAAATCAAAACGAAGATACAAACGTGGTTAGTGCACCCGTTGGTATCAGTTTGAAGAAAACCGAAAGCAAGGAAGCTGAAATTCAGCGTTTACTGCTTGAAGAAAGAATGCGTCTTGAAAAAGAGTATGGCGTTGAAGCTAAACCCATAGATCATTTCAAAAAACCGCTTGAAACAACTTTCACCAAAGACCAGCGTGCAAACACCACCATTTTATTCGGCGGTTTGACATGGAAACATGAAAAGCTGGTTAAAGGTGTGTTACAGGGCCTTGGTTATAAAGCCAGCGAGATCCCTACCCCGGATAAAAAAGCCTTCCAGTTAGGTAAAGAATATGGTAATAACGGACAGTGCAATCCAACTTACTTTACTGTAGGTAACTTAGTGCAGTACCTGCAGGAGCTTGAAAAATCGGGGATGACTAAAGAACAGATCATCAATGAATATGTATTCTTCACAGCCGGTGCATGCGGTCCGTGCCGTTTTGGCATGTATGAAGCTGAGTACCGTCTTGCGCTTCGCAACTCCGGTTTTGATGGATTCAGAGTACTTATATTCCAGCAGACAGGCGGCTTAGAGCAGGATGAAATGGAAGCGGGACTCGAAATGAACCTCGACTTCTTCCTCGGCATTCTGAACGCTATGAATATCGGCGATATAATAAATGATGTTGCTTACCAGATAAGACCATTTGAAGTCAACGCAGGTGAAACAGATAAAGTACTTGCTGAATGTATGGATATGATGTATGAAAGAATGAAAACCAAAAAGTATTTTGATTTTAACAGCAAGATTGGTTCATTTTTGAATAAGGTTCCGGGTTCGAATTATATCCAGAGATTTGTTGACCAGGTAATGAGCGATTACTACATTGAAACACTCACAGAAATACGCAACAAGTTCAATGAAGTGAAAGTTGACAGAACCAGGGTTAAACCGATCTGCAAAGTTACCGGTGAATTCTGGGCTCAGACCACTGAGGGTGACGGAAACTTCAACATGTTCCCCTTCCTCGAAAGAGAAGGCGCTCAATTACTGGTAGAGCCTATTGCAACATGGATACTTTACATGCTTCACCAGGCGAAGAACATGTACCACGACAGAAAAGGAATCAAGGAAGGCGAAGATGCACCGAAAGCTTTCCAGGTACTTAAAAAATTAAAGAACTTAACAGATTACAAAAAAACGGTAACAATACTTTCAATTGCTGAGAGTGTGTTTGATCGTGAATATAACAGGATAAGAAAAGTATTCAATGGCATGCCGCATGAGCTTGCAAACCAGCTTGAAATGCAGAGACTGGGTCATCCGTTCTACAATTCAAGAGTTGAAGGCGGCGAAGGTCATTTGGAAATTGCAAAGAACATTTATTATGTGAACAAAGATCTTTGTCACATGGTACTTTCACTGAAACCGTTCGGATGTATGCCTTCAACGCAATCTGATGGTGTTCAGTCAGCGGTTACATCAATGTTCAAGGATATGATATTCATTCCGATTGAAACTTCGGGTGAAGGTGATGTTAACGCGCATTCACGTGTACAGATGGCGCTTGGCGAAGCAAAAGCTAAAGCTAAATTAGAGTTCAAAAGAGTACTTGATGAAACAGGATACTCAATTGAAGAAATAAAAGCTTATGTAGATGCAAATGATTACCTGCAGAGACCGTTCTATCATGTAGAGCACAGAAAAGGCGTGATTGGCGTTGCTGCTAATTTCGTTCTTGATGTATCTGATAAAATGAAAAAAGACGGTATTAAATCTGTAGTATCAAAAACAGAAGCTGTTAAAGCATAACTATTGTTGAACTAAGAAATTATTTATTATATGACAAATAACGTTAATAATAACGGTAAATCACCACTATACATCGGGTTCGATGTCGGTTCAACAACTGTAAAAGCTGTTGTAATGGATATTGAGAACGATAAAATATTGTGGTCAGATTACCAGCGCCACGATACCAAACAGCCCGAAAAATCTCTTGAGCTGCTTAAGGATATTGAGGATAAGCTTGGGAAAGATTCCCTCGAAGGCGCACGGATATTTATAACCGGCTCAGGCGGAAGCAATATTGGCCGTTTCCTTGGAGCTAAGTTCGTTCAGGAAGTGAATGCTGTATCACTTGCGGTAGAAAAATTCTACCCTAAGACACTTGCTGTAATTGAGCTTGGCGGTCAGGATGCGAAAATTATTGTATTCAAAGAAGACCCTGAAACCGGCAAAAAGAAAAAGATCCCTTCAATGAACGATAAATGTGCCGGCGGTACAGGCGCGGTCATTGATAAGATCAATGCAAAGTTAAAGATTCCCGCTGCTGAACTGTGCAATATGGGCTATTACGGATTAAAGCTCCACCCGGTTGCGGGCAAATGCGGTGTATTCGCTGAAACTGATATCAACGGTTTACAGAAATCCGGTGTTCCCGCAGATGAGCTTATGGCAAGTCTGTTTGAATCAATTATTCAGCAGAACATGTCGGTGTTAACCCGCGGACATACATTAAAACCCGAAGTATTGCTTTTGGGTGGTCCCAATTGCTATATAAAAGGTATGATGGACTGCTGGAGGGCAAACATACCTAAAATGTGGGATGAAAGAAATGTTCCGTATGATAAAACTGTTCCGATCGAAGAACTTATCAGGGTTCCTGAAAATGCTCAGTATTTTGCAGCTATCGGTGCTATTGAATACGGCAAAGAAGAAGAACCGGAAATTGGCAGATATAAAGGCTACGGCGATCTGGAATATTACATAAATGTTGGCAGAGCCGAAGAGAAGAAAAAATTGATGAAGCTCTCCGGCGGCGGCGGTCTGTATAAAGATCAGGATGAGCTTGATACTTTCAAGGAAAAGTTCAAAATTCCTAAATTCACACCGGCAACATTTAAACCTGGTGAAGTAGTAAGGGGTTTTATCGGACTTGACGGCGGTTCAACATCTACCAAAGCCGCGCTGATATCAATGGATAAGCAGGTGCTTGTTAAAGCTTACCAGCTTTCTAAAGGTAATCCTATTGAAGATACAGTAGATATCCTTCAGAAACTGCATGACCAGGTTAAAGAACAGGGCGCAACCCTCGAAATTCTTGGCATAGGTACTACAGGATACGCTAAAGATATACTTAAAGACGTTCTGCATGGTGATGTTGCACTGGTTGAAACAGTTGCTCATACTCAGGCAGCGCTTCACTTCTATCCCGATACAGATGTAATTGTAGATGTAGGCGGACAGGATATTAAATTAATTATACTTGACCAGGGACGTGTTACTGATTTTAAACTGAACACACAGTGTTCAGCAGGTAACGGGTACTTCCTGCAGTCAACAGCACAGGGCTTTGGCTATGCGGTTGAAGACTTTGCTGATATTGCATTTTCGGCCAAACAGTACCCTACTTTCGGGTACGGCTGCGCTGTATTCATGCAGTCTGATATTGTTGATTTCCAGCGCCAGGGATGGAAGCCGGAGGAAATTATGGCAGGACTTGCTAACGTACTGCCAAAGAATATCTGGCTGTACGTATCACAGATCCCCAATCTTGCCAAGCTTGGAGAGAATTTTGTGCTTCAGGGCGGCACACAGCATAATCTTGCTGCGGTTAAAACACAGGTTGATTTCATTACCGATAGATTCAAGGGCAGCGGAATAGAACCCAACGTGTTTGTTCACAAACACACCGGCGAAGCCGGCGCCATTGGCTGCGGAATTGAAGCTGCAAGACTTTATGAAAACGGCATGAGAACTCAGTTCATCGGGCTCGATAAGGTCGCAAGAATAGTGTTCAAAACAACCAGGGATGAAAAGACCAGGTGCTATTTCTGCAAGAATAAATGTTTAAGGACGTTTATTGATGTTGCCACAGATGAAAGGGCTATTCCTTTTGTGAAAGATGAATCTGTTGTTCTTCCAAAGGAAAAAATAGTTAATCCTGATTCCAAAGTACCGCTAGTTGAAGGAACTCAAAGGCTTATCATCGCAACATGCGAAAAAGGCACCGTTGAAGATCTGAGCTCAATGAAGGATATCAAAAAAGGACTCGATGCGATCAAGGATGTTACTCCCAATATGGTTGAATATGCCGCTGTAGAAGTATGGAAATCACAATCTCCCAAAAAGGTGATGGATGAAATTCCCGTTCTCAGCAAGATGGATGAGCTTAAAATGAAGTTCGATAA
>JAUQWQ010000201.1 GCA_030835085.1 Ignavibacteria bacterium | reverse complement strand
ACCAATGCGTCAAATATCACGGACATATAGAACCAAATCACCAGCGAAAAGCCAATGCCTTTGGCTTTATCTTTGTTTACCACCGAAGCCAGGAAAGCAAGTGCTGTGAAAATGAATGTCAAAAATATTCCGCTCAATAGCAGGTAAAATGAACCTGCAGCACCGCCGTAAATCAGTAAAGGCAGACCCGTACCAATCGCGAATCCAACTGCCAGCGCTATTGATAGCCCTGCATACTCAGCCCAGAAAATATTCTTACGCTTAACGGGCATTGCAAGCAGCATTTCCATAAATTCCTTTGAATTGTAAAAATGTATTGTCCCGAAAATTATGCTGACAAGCGGTACAACCAACAGAACAATATTCAGCAAACTTATAACCGCCTTTGATACATCCTTACCTGTGTAAATTATACCAAACGATATTGCGAATAAAAGAAGTGTGTATATTATTATCATTTTGCTTCTCAGCACGTCATATAAAACGTACTTTAATATCTTAAGCGTTGTCATGATTAATTTTTTCCTTCACTTTCTGCTGTCTCTATCAATGATGCGATTGCCTGGTTCAGGTTAGCCTTGCCGGTTGAATTGTACAATTCATCCTTGGTATTATCAAAATATATTTTGCCTTCAAGCATATAAATTATTCTGTCTGCCATTGCTTCTACTTCGCTCACAATGTGTGAAGTAATGATTATAAGCTTGCCTTTTTTCTTTTCTTCAAGAATTTTGTTCTTCACAATTTCGCTTGATACCGGGTCAAGCCCCGCGGTGGGTTCATCAAGTATAATAATATCACCCCCGAACAAAAACGCAGCTGCGCTGCTCACACGCTGTTTCATGCCGCCGGAAAGCTGCCCGATCTGTTTATCGTTCATTTCTGATATTTTAAGCTTTTCAATAAGCTCTTCATCATACACGCAGTGATTTCCCCGGATATCTTTTATCATAGCCATTACTTCCTTAACCTTCAGGTTTTCCGGGAAGCATGAATACTGCGGCATATAGCCGATGTGCTTACGGTATTCACATTCACCGTTTACGTGGCAATCATTAACATATATATCGCCTGAGTCAGCCTTCACAAGTCCCAAAATACATTTCAGCATTGTAGTTTTGCCGCTGCCATTCGGACCCATTACAGCAGCAACAGTGCCTTCGCCCAATGTAAGCGATACCCCTTTTAATGCTTCATTCTTATCAAACTTCTTCTTTAAATTCTCTATCTTTATCATTTCATTACTCATTGTTAATTGTTCATTGCTAATTGATCACTCTATTCATTTTAGGCGTCTCATCAATCAGCGACTCCGGCGTAAACACCGGCACAACCCTCTCAGCCATATCAAGCAGGTCAGCAACAAAGCTCCTCAGCAAAAACACCGCCTCGGGTGTTTCTTCAACTATCTTGCTGAATAAACTCACCGGCCTGTAAGGCACATCGCCCGTACCGTTTTTATCAAGATCGTAACCTTTGTATTTATCCCAGTAATTGCCCATAAATAAATTACTGTTGCGCGAGCTATTTGTAGTTACATCAAATGTATTTGAGCTGAAATTATTGCCCCTTATAGTATCATCTGTGCAGTTGCCAAGTATCTTTAATGCATACCCGTTTGAATTAAACTCATTGCCCGCTATAAGCAGGCGCGTTCCGCCTTCGGAGTATATACCAACTGTGTTGCCGGTAAAGCTGTTGTTTTCAATGTAGCTGTCGGTAATTTCTTTTAGCAGCAAGCCGTATGAGTTTGAGCCGTTATTGAACTCAAACCGGTTGTTTATCATCTTAACATTTTTGGTGTACATAACCGCAACGCCTGCGCCGTTGCTGGCAAAAACGTTGTTCACGTATTCATCGTTATGCGAGAACATAAAATGCAGCCCGTACCTGACATTATTAAAGCTTGAATTATTTTCTGCCCGGCTGAATGTAGCGAATTCAAAATAAATGCCGTCACGGTGACCCGTAATGGTATTATTCTTAACCAGAATGTAGCTGCATTTCCATAAATGAATGCCGTTACCCGAAGAACTTTCGGTTACAGCATTGCTTGTTGCTTCGTTGTACATCACGTTGCAGGAATCACTTCCCGCAAGGTAAATGCCAAAGTAATTATTGATAAGTTTATTAGAAAGTATATTGCAGTGTTTTGAATCTTCCACTCTTATAGCCGCATAATCACGCATACCGCTGAATCCGGAATTATTTACGTAAAATCCTTTAACAGTAACGCTATCGCTGCGGATGATGATTATTTCACCCTTCGAAAATCCGTCAATTGTCGGATATCCTTCGCCGATAAGCTCAATTGGTTTATCAATTAGTATTTCAGTTTCCTTATACAAACCTTCTTTTACAATAACTCTATCACCTTTTACTGATAGCTGTACAGCGTTTTTAATGCTCCCGCCCGGATTTACAATTATATCTTTTCCTAAACTATTAAGAGCAGTTATTGCAAGGATTATCAGTATGTATTTTATCTTATTCAATTTTCTTTATCTGTGAAACTCAAACTTTTTTAAATCCTAAACACCTTTCTACTTACTCATCCTTCCACTTAACTGCTCATCTACTCACCCACTAACCTACTCACCTACTCACCTATTTACCTACTTACCCACTTTAAACTTAACCAGCAAATCATCCCATGTCTTCAGTTCACCGCCGTGCTGCTTTTGGTTAGATTCCGCGTCACCTTTTTTGCTGTATGCTGAAAGGTTCGCGCCCATCGGACTTGGCAGTTTTTCGCTTATCAAATACGATGCCGTAACGCCATCAATCAATTGTTTCGGATTCGAAGCATCTATAACATAAAATCCTGCGGCATCATTATAATTTATGTTTCCTAAACTTAGAGCGTTGAACATACATTCAGCCGCATCATATTTAAATATCTTTCCTTTTTTTGTGACTATTTCGGCTCCAAAGCGGTGCTCTGAAATATTCATTCTGCATAAGGAGCACTGGTCTGTACCAAAATTTATTTCTTCGGGGTCAGTGCTGCACGCTGAGTTTGTAAATCCCATAACGGCAAGCATCAATACAAAAATTATTTTACTTCTTACCCTTTTCATTTAACACTTTCCTTTGCCGGTATTTTTTTATTGAACTTTGATTCATAGAAATAAAGAAGAACTGCAAGTATCCCCGCGCCAATCACGATCCATCCGCCGGTATCAGGGTATGAATGCGCAACAAAATTCAGCAATTGCTTGCTGCCAATTAACGGCGGCTGATAGCTCATGCCCGGCACAATTATTGCCGCTGTCGGGTCAAGGTCGTGACCGTAATCATACTCCCACATATAAAAATCCACGCCGCCTGCTATACCCGCGATCAAAAATATAACAACAAATATTCCGAGTAACTTTTTCTTGCCTGCAATTCCTGTAACTACACCCATTGCAATTAAGAACGCAAGGATGTATGGCATGATTGTAAGCTCTTTGATTGAATCAGGTTCGATCTTTTTCATACCAATATAGTGATTCAATCCATTGATGGTGTTAAGGTCACCTGTAATTTTATTTATCCATATCTGCATTCCCAAACCCTCGGGATATTGCGGCGCTTCAAGATCGATCATCCAAATTGGGGTGAAGAAGGCCGCTATCATTGCAAGCGATGAAGCGATTATTAATATTTTGGTTATCTTTTTCATTTTCTTAGTGCTTTATCCCCCCTCCCGTGTGGGAGAGGGGGTTAGGCCATCACTTTATTTTTTTACACCAAGCGAGAACTTAATTTCACCGCTTGAACCGGCAGGCTGAACTCTAATATATCCCTGCATTTCCTGGTGAAGCGCGCTGCAGAAATCAGTGCAGTAGAACGGATACACGGTTGCAACCTTTGGTTCCCACGTAATTGTCTGTGTTTCGCCCGGCATTATAAGCATTTCCGCTGTATTGTTGCCTTTTACTGCAAAGCCGTGCGGTATATCCCAGTCCTGCTCCATATTGGTAACATGGAAGAAAACTTTATCACCCACTTTTACACCCTCAATATTATCAGGTGTAAAGTGTGATCTTACCATTCCGATATAAACATGAACCTCATTGCCGCGTCTTTCAACTCTTGCATCATTAACAGATTTTATCGCATCTGGGTGTTTGTTCTCATCAAGTTTAAATATCTTGACCGAGTTTTTCATAATCAGGTCAGCCGGACAGGCCTGCGCATAATGCGGCTCACCGATTGTCGGGAAGTCCAATAGCAGCTTCATCTTCTCGCCTGATATATCGTACAGCTGCGCTGATTGCGTCAGCTCGGGTCCTGTTGGCAGGAACCTGTCTTTGGTGATCTTGTTCATTACAACAAGGTACTTTCCCCATGGTTTTTTTGTATCGCCGCCCGGTATCATAATGTGACCAACTGAATAGAACGATGCAGCCCTGTCAACAACTTCAAGTGTCTTGATATTCCATTTTACAACTTCACTGCTTACAAACATTGATGTATATGCAAAACCTTTATCGTCAAATTCTGTGTGTAATGGTCCAAGGCCGGGTTTCTGTACTTCGCCATGAAGCGCAGCTTCGTATTTTATCACGGGAATTCCGGCAACGTCTCCATCAAACTGTTTGGTTTCAATAGCCTTCAGCATCTTTGAAAAAGAAAATACGGGAATTACAGTTGCTAACTTTCCGCCGCCAACTATGTATTCACCGCTCGGGTCAACATCTGCGCCGTGTGGTGATTTTGGGCAGGGAATGTAATATATCATATCAGGGCAGTCCTTAGGATCAAGCATCTTAACTGTCTTTAACACTTCGCTTGATGCAGAATGTTTGCTCTCATCATAAACATTATGGTAATATTCTGATGCAACATCTTTTGCTTTGCCTTCTTTTAAATACTGCTCTGCTTTTTTCCAGTTAACAGCCATAATAAAATCTTTATCCTTCTGGCTTGCGTTAACTTCAAGCAGCGTGAAAGCTTCTTCTGTGTTATAGCATGAAAAGAAGAACCAGTCATGTGAGGGTCCCTTGCCGGCGTGGCTGAGATCGTAATCGAACGGAGGAGTCATGATCTGGAATTCAACATTCATGTTACCGCTCTCGGGGTTAATTTTAACAAAACTTACCGTTCCGTTGAATTTTTCCCTGTATGAATCAATAGGCACATCAAGCTCTTTCATAGGTATACTGAAACGTGTTCCGCATACAACGTACTCGGAATTTTCTGTGGTAAATGGAGATGAATGGTTTCCGGCGCTGTTTGGTATTTCAAGTATTTCAGCGGTGCGGAAAGTTTTCAGGTCAATTCTTGCAAGCCGGGGTGTGTTGTTTCCGTTCAGAAATATCCACTTGCCGTTTGGCACACCGTCTGTCATGCTCAACTCTGAGTGATGCGAATCATCCCACGGAATGAATCCATGCGAGGTCATAAGCATCGGCTTGGTTTCTTCGGTGTAACCCCAGCCTTTTTCGGGGTCGACTGAAAACACAGGGATTACCCTGAAGAGTCTGCCTGAAGGCAAACCATAAACAGCCATTTGTCCGCTGAAACCGCCCGAGATGAATGAATAAAATTCATCATACTGACCCGGTGGAACATATACCTTATTTGCCGCATCTTCGCTCATGTTAAGAGTTGTCGTACCTTCTTTTTTTCCGCAGCCTGCAAGAAGTATCACGGAAAATGTTATCGCTAAGATGAGACCTGCTGTGATCGGAGGTAATATGGATGATGATGCAATCTGTGACATTACTTGTTTTGAGAAATTCTTTACATTGAATTTCATATTGCTTTTCTCCTTAAATTGTAAATCTGTTTTATTTATCTGAAACATATTAATTTATTTTCTTACTTCTAATTTCTATGTTATTTATTAATCTGTCGCATTTGCTTCTTAAACTTTTGCCTTTTTCTTTTTTACTTTTTGCTATTCTTTTGGTGTAACTTTTCCTTCATCTACTGCACGCATGTATTCAAGCAATGCTCTTGCGTCATCCTGTGATACATCCTGGAATGTCATCTGTACAAGGTACTGTGCGAACAGCTCTTTTGATACTTTATCTTTCTGTGTCATCTCTAAAGGATTCAGTATCTGGTTCATGATCCATTCAGGTCTTCTGCGTTTTGTAACATCTTTAAGCTGTGGACCCACGAGCCTTGAGCCGAATTTATGGCAGGCAACGCATTTTGATACGAATATCTGCTCTCCTTTTGTATAAAGGGCCGCATCAACCGGGGCCAGCTTAATTTCTTCTTTTACCGGGCCAACGCCGAACTCTTCGCTTTTGCCGCAGCCGTTCAAAACAAGTACTGATATTGCAAGGGTTAAAACTATCACTGTGATGCTTTTAATTCTTAATTTAATTGCTTTCATTTTATCTTTTAAACCTTTCATGATATTTTGTTTTTATAATGTTGTATAAACTTTGTTGAGCTTCACTTCCATGGCCTTTGCCTTCGGAAAGAGCACATTGTTTTCGAGGTGGATATGCATACGCAGGTCTTCTTCAAATTCCCTGAGCTCGCCATACAGCACCCTGAATGTTGCGCAGGCATCCTGCGGCGGAATGTAGCCCTCAGAAAGAGCATTGATCTTTCTGAGCAGAAGTCCCGCGTTATCGTGTTCTGATTCCATAACCTTTATTGGATTATCAACTGAGCCGAACGGTGCAGCGGGCATTTCAATGGAATTCTTCAAAGCGAAGCTTAATTTTTTTATGTATGGGAACAGCATGCGTTCTTCTTTTGCCATATGTTCCAGAAGCTCATTTTTCAGCTCCGCGAAAATTGAATCTATGCTGCATACTTCCGGATGCCTTTCGCCGTGTGCGCTTACAACTTTCTGCAGGTGATGCTCTATGGTTGAAATTGCATTGTTAACGTAAGCGTGGTGATTGTTGATAATGTAATCAGTTAAAAAATCTGCTTCCCATTTATCAAAATGGGTGGAGGATGGATTGTTGGCATTCAGGTTCTTCAGCTCAGCTAAAAGACTCTCTGTATCAACACCTTTGGATGCACAGGCAACTTCGATGGTTCGTTTTCCGCCGCAGCAGAAATCCAGCCCGTGGCTTTCAAATACTTTTGCGGCATGGAAATTCTCAGCAACCACTTCACCAATTTTTGTTTCTTTTTGTATCAGCATTTCTATACTCCTTTAAATTATACTGGTTTTCTTTTCTGATACAAATTTACCTAACATATGTCAGCATCCCTTTGACTTAAGTCAATAGAAAAAATAAATGCATAAATATTGTATTATTATAAGTTTACGATGAGTTGTTTGTAAGAAGACCAAATGATAAACCCCGCCTTTCAGAGCGGGGTATAAAATAATAATGCGGGATAATTTGACCCTAAAGAGTTTTGCTAATGAATTCTAATACATATAACCCGCCTTATAAAAATTACCGTTAAGAAATTTTCGAAACGAAGCGCAACGGGAAAATCTGTTTGAGTCCGGTAGCCACAGCTCAAGGGTGGTATTAAAAATCCCCCTTATAAAGCCGCAGGACTGGCTTTGACAGTGGAGGACTATTGCCACGGGAAAAAATTATCTTCAATTAATATATTGGTAAACTTAAAGCGTAAATTTTCGATGGGGATTTTGCAGAACAAAACAAAAAACTACACTCATGAAAAAAACAATTTCTTTTTATCTCATTCACTCACACCACAAAATCTTTTAACCTGTCCATATCACATATCTTAATCACCTTACCGTCAACAGTTATCATATCCTCATCCTGCAGTTTCTTCAACGTACGCGAAAGTGTCTCGGGAATTGTACCAAGGTACGCCGCAAGATCATTCTTGCTGATATTAAGCGAAATTGAATCGCTACCTTTTGCATTACCCTGCTCTTTGAGTATATACCCCGCTACGCGGCGTGTTACATCCTTAAGTGTGAGCTCTTCTATATGGTGATTCATATGCCTCAGCCGTTTAGCGAATCCCGATACCATCTTGATGCATATCTTGGTATCCTTTTCAAGCAGTTCCCTGAACTGCCTTGCCGGAATGAGGATCACGCGGGTATCATCCTCAAGCGCCATCGCGTTTGCGGGATAGCGGAAACTTTCTTCAAATATCTCGTTAAAATTCTCAAACAGGGGTACCTCGGCAAATGTATTGAACGGTGATATTAAGTGAAGGATATGTTCTTTTCCGTCTTTGGAAATTTTATATATCTTTACAAGTCCGGTAACAGTAATATAAAATCCAAGGTACGGCTCTGTATCAAAAAATATGATGTCACCTTTATTAAAACTTTTTTGTTTCACTATCTTAGAAAGTGTCTCAAGTTCAGTTTCATCAAGTCCTGAAAATATGTAAACCTTCTTTAAATTATCGCTTAACATTTATTGCGGTTACTTTTCTTTTAAGTATTTTACTTATTGCAGTTACAAAGTTACACAAATAATTAATTCTAAAAAAATCTGACGTTTTATAGTAGTATATTACAGCTACTGATAGGATTTAGATAAATATTGCATAATTCATAATTTATGTAGAAATTTCAGTTATTAAATGGAAGAACTGAAGAAAAATATAACGAAAACGCTGCTTTATTATGATATATTCTCTCATCCGCTTAAGCCTGAGGAGATATATTCATTCCTTCCGCGGAATTCGATTGCCAAACAAGTTGTAACCAACTTCCTGAAAACGGCTGCTGAAAGTGAAACCGCGCCGTTTGCGGAAAAAAACGGCTATTACTATATAAAACCCGGCGAAAAGAATGTTACGCGCCGGATAGAGAAGGAAAATTATTCACTTAAGATGTGGAAACGTGCGGCATTGGTGACTCATTTAATAAAGCGCTTTCCGTTTGTAAGGGCAGTGCTTGTTACCGGCAGCCTTTCAAAAAACTCCAGTGACCCAACCAGCGATCTTGACTTTATGCTTATCACAGCAAAGAACAGGCTGTGGATCTCCCGTACTCTTTTAATGCTTTTCAAAAAGATATTTTTCCTGAACAGCTATAAGTTCTTCTGTATCAATTATTACATCACAGAAGATAACCTGGTAATTACAGAGCGGAATATTTTTACTGCTACTGAAATTGCGACCGTAAAGGCAACATTCAATACTGAGCTGCTTAATGAATTCATCAGGCAGAACAGCTGGGTGAAGGAATACTTCCCCAATTATGTATTATGCGACCCGATGCTCCACACAAGCGGCTGCAAAGTAAACAACCGCAGAAGCAAGGTGCAGCGGTTAATAGAATTTTTCATTCCGGGTAAACTTGCGGCTGCAGTTGATAAAAAACTTATGTGTATGACCCGTAAACACTGGAAGAAAAAATACCCGCAGCTTCCCGATAGTGAGCGCAACCATATGTTCAAATCAACCGAGAATGTTTCCAAAACACACCCCGGCAACATGCAGAAAAAAATACTCAGCATGTACAGCCAAAAACTGCAGGAATTTAATCTGGAAACAGGAAATTAAATATATTACCCAATCATATTTCAATATTATAACCAATTAGCCTATTGACCGATATCCTCTTTGCAAATACGTATTTTTTAAAACATGACCTGAAGGAATTCCGCAATATGAATCTTTATGCGCCTTTGGGCACGCTGTATGCTGCAGCATACGTGATGCAGAAAGGATACTCAGCCGCCCTGTTCGATACAATGCTTGCCGATTCCGAAGAGGACCTGAAAGCATCCCTTGAACTTCACAAACCCAAATACATGGTGATATATGATGATACATTCAATTATCTCACCAAAATGTGTTTAACAAGGATGCGTGAAGCGGCATTCCGCATGAGCGAGATCGCAAAAGAATTCGGATGCACTGTAATTGTATCAGGCTCCGATAGCGTTGACCACCTGGAAAAATATTTCCATCATAAGGTCGATTATGCTATCTGCGGCGAGGGCGAACAAACCCTTGGTGAACTTTTGGACCTGCTTACCGACTCACCAACGCAACAACCAACATCTGTAAACGGACTCGCACTCCTGGAAAACGGCAAGATAACACGTACCGCTCCAAGAAAAGTATTAAAAGAACTCGACACTCTGCCATACCCCGCATGGGAGCTGGTTGATCTAGCAAAGTACCGTGAGCTTTGGCTGAAACACCACGGGTACTTTTCAATAAACCTCGTAACAACGCGCGGATGCCCGTTCCACTGCAACTGGTGCGCAAAGCCCGTGTACGGGCAGGTGTATAATACACATTCACCACAATATATTGCGGGACAGGTTAAGCTGCTTAAAGAAAAATATTCCGCTGATCATATCTGGTTCTGTGATGATATCTTCGGGCTCAAGCCCGGATGGGTCAAAGATTTTGATGAAGTAGTAAATAAAGATAATACTAAGCTTCCGTTCAAATGTCTTTCTCGGGCTGACCTTTTGCTGAAGGAAGATAACATCTCTCATCTGGCTAATGCAGGTTGTGAGTCGATATGGATAGGCGCTGAATCAGGTTCGCAGAAAATTTTAGACGCAATGGATAAGGGCACAACTATTGAAGAAATCTACGAAGCAACCCGCCTGCTGAAAAAGCACGGAATCAAAACATGTTTTTTCCTGCAGTTCGGCTACACAGGTGAAACAATGACGGAAATCAACCAGACAATCAAAATGGTAAATGACCTTATGCCGGATGATATCGGCATATCGGTTTCATACCCCCTGCCGGGCACAAAATTTTATGAGCGCGTGTCTTCACAAATGAACAAAAAGCATAACTGGGAGCTTAGTGATGATTTCGAAATGATGTTCGACGGTACTTACTCAACTGAATTCTACCGCGTACTTCACAAACGCGTGCATAAAGAATACCGCACCCGCCAATTACTCCACGAACCATTAAAGCGCTTCACCTCACTCTGGAAACTACCCGTGTATGCTGCCGGGTGGATGGCAAGCTCGAGGAAACTAAGATCTCTAAATTAAAATTTTGTGGATTGAAGTTTATTAATAGCTCCCCTACTTTCTTAAGAAGGGGAAAGACTGCCGAAGGCAGTCAGGGGTGGTAACTTTGCCTCAATATATCACAAGCCCCGAAGGCCAATGGACTGGCTCTGACAGTGGCGTCAGAACCTAGCAATGGGCGTAGCCCATCGAAAATAACAGGAATTTTGAAGTATACCCCCTCTTAATCTCCCCCTGTCAGGGGGAGAAGAGAACACAACGCAGTTGTGTTCGAAGTAGGGGTAAAAAATTAGCACAATGCGGCGAAATATGTCAACACTTCACAAAGCCACAACACTTCACCCCGACCTCTCATCTATCATCTTCTTTATCAGTACAATCTGTCCCAAATGATATGTATCATGAATTATTATCGCCATCACAAGCTCATAATATGAATACCCGCTTGTTGGGGATATTTTTTCAAGATGTGAGTCTTTTTGTTTCCCAAGGAAAGTTATTATATCTTTCTGAGACTTCTCAAATTCTTTAACCGTATCTTTCCACGCTTTAGCAGTGGTGTCCTTTACTTCCCAAATAAAATTATTATCCGGATGCCGGGCGGGCTTATCTTTAACCCTTGCAATAAGCGCGTTGCGCCAGGATATCATATGGTTTACTATCTGCCAAACTGAATTCAACCCAGGGAGTTTTAACGCCGCCTGCTTTGCAGTTATAGCTTTAAGAGTGCCCGTTACAGTAATATCAATCCACGGTACGCCGCTGTAATGATCTTTGAGTAATTTGTTTATGTGTTCAATATTTGACATGAAAGTTGATCATAATTATTTATTCACATTCCGCATCATACATGCTTCCTATTCCGTTATACTGCATAACATCGGAATATCTTGAGCCGTCATAACTCTGCCAGACGCTGAACTCAGCATAACGGCATGAGCCGTCAGGCCACTTGCCAAGCAGTATTACTTCTAAAGACCTGCCTTTGATAATGCTTGTCCATTCATTCCGTGAAATATACCAGTCATAACTGTTGATAACAGCTTTATAATACCTTTCTTTCCATCCTTCGGCTGCCGCGTAGCGGTTAATTGCGTCTATTGCATCCTGCTCAAGTCTGCTGTTGTTCATTCCCGCGGGAATTTGGCTGAATATCTTAAGTACAGGTTTATACAAAGTGAACTCACCCGCTGCGACCGGCTCTTTTCCGCTTTGTCCGCCGGGAGAGCCTTTCCACATTTCTACTTTAATAACATGTTTACCGCCCGGCAGATCGTTCACCTGCTTTTCAAAAGCCTCAGCATCGCCGGTGATTTCAGTTTCATACAGCGTGAGCGCAGAAGTATAACCGGATATCTCATTTCCCATCAGCACACCGGCAGGTTTATAATCAGCCTCACTGAAATTTATGTAAAACTTCAGGTAATAATCACCTGTTGGATACTGCTGCACCGTAGGGGCTGTTTGTTCCGGGGAGTCATAAACGGGGTACTCACCAAAAGGCGCATTCAGCTTTATGCAAGCCGTAATTAATTCCTTAAAATTAAAATTTTCATTGTAGCGCGGTTCGCTTTTGGTAAGATCCGGTTCCTTTTCGCGTGTAAACTTCATTACCGAAGTTGAAAAATTTTTCTTTACCGCAACCGAAGTTGTATCAGCCTTCTTCTTTGTTTTCTTTTCTTTCTTAGGGGCAGATGTAGTATCGATGTACTTTTCAATTTCCTTTTTTACTTTCCCGAAAACATCATCAAGCTGCGAATAAACCGGGTGGGTAAACAGTATTGCCGTGATAACAATTAGTAATAAGTTAGTTCTCATTTGGATCTTTCATCTGTGTGTATATTGATTGTATAACAAAATTACTTGTTTAAGTCTGTAATTTCAATGAATTTGCTCACAGCAGTAGTCCCATAACAACATTATCAAAATACCTGCCGTCAATTTTCACTTCCTTAAGCTTTACTCCTTCATGTTCAAAGCCGAACTTTTTGTATAAAGCAATTCCCGCAGTGTTGTGACTATAAACTTCGAGGCAAATTTTCTCAAGACCGTTAGCCCGTGCCTGTTTAATACACTCTTCCATCATCCGGCTGCCTAATCCTTTGCCGCGGTGCGGCTTTAAAATTCCCATTCCCAGCCCGCCGGTATGAGCAAACACGCCGCGCTTTCTGCGCACAATATCACACCAGCCAACAACGGTATCACCCTGCAGGGCATAGACCTGGATATCGTTATCACGAATCAGTTCAGTGACAAATTCACGCACATTTTCATACGGCGGCGCTTCTGTGAAAGCCAGCCATGTTCTTTCCCGGGAAACAGAATCCAGCGCATCGCGGAATGAATCTGCATACTCAAGTGATTTGTTGATGATTTTTATTTCTTCCATAAATATTTTTGTTTAAGCCCCGAAGGCCAATTGACTGGCTCTAAGAGTGGAATAAGATTTTAGCAATGGGCAAAGCCCATAAAAAAACATAAACCAAAGCCCCGAAGGGGCGCCATAGCCTAGCGATGGGCAAAGCCCATCGAAAACATACACACATATAACCCGAGCCCTGAAAGGGCGCAATAACACATCACAGATTACTTCACTCCCAAATATATCTCTCATCATAATCCACCTTATACTTTTTCAAAAATGTCAAATACTCTTCTTTAAATGTTTTCTTTCTGTGATGTTCATGCTGATTTTCTATATATGCAATTACTTTTTCTATTTCTGATGGGTTCACAGAAAATGCACCATATCCATCCTGCCAATAGAATTTTTTTAATGATTCACCCTTAGTCTTCATCCATTTTGATGAATGTGATTTTATCTCTTCAATCAATTTCATCAATGCAATTTTTTTGGATAAAAGACATACAATATGGACATGATCAATGTAACCGCCTATTTTTATTGGAGTACTTTCCAGCTTTCTGCATATTCCGCCTATATATGAATGCAGCTCACTTTCTACCGGTGATTTTATGAACGGAAAATTATTTTTTGTTCCGAATATAATGTGAATGTAATTTTTTGTTAGAGACTGTCCCATATAAATATTATTTATGTTTTATACTTGTTCCCCGTATTCCGCCCCTGCAGGGCTTGAGTTTTGTTTTTGCTTCATACCGATGGGCTTTGCCCATCGCTTATTTATTACGCCCCTTCGGGGCTTTATATTTCAATATGCTCTTCGAGGCTATGCGTAAAGTTTATCCTCATCACTTCCACACAACCCTAAATCTCTCGCACACAAGAGGCATATCATCGGCAAACTCTTTGCCAATAGCTGGCAGTGTACGCGTGAAAAATCTTTTATGCGCTTCGCGCCAATAGTTCAGTGATAGATCCCCTTCGCCCTCATCGCGCGCAAAGGCTGCATCCACCTCATTGTAATTCTTAAAAGTGACCTCAACTGTCTCAATTATACAACGGGGCTCATCTTTGCCATCTATTATAACTGAAAGCAGCCCGGGTTTTGGAATATCGCCGCCTTCATGCTCCCACTCCCACAACGCTGAGCATGTCGCGGTTTTTAAACCGCTGAGCACGGGCTCTAACAGCTCATCCGCCATTTCAGGTGAATCACCGAACTTATCAACAATAAAATCCCCGGGATGAAATTCATTCTCCTTGTCGAGTGATTTAAGGTATTGTATGTAAAATTCTTCGGGTGTCATGAAATTGTTTTAAAATGGATTCCGCCCTTTCAGGGCTTTGATTTTTTTTATTGCTTCATACCGATGGGCTGTGCCCATCGCTAGTATCTCTCGCCCCTTCGGGGCTTTATATTTCAATATGCTCTTTTTCGCCTTTGCGGCTCTGCGGTAAAAAAATCTATTCCGTGTTTCCGAGTCTCTCTCTGTTAACCTATACTTTTTTCTTTGCTGGAGTCAAGAGCGCTATCCTCCTGCCTGCTTCGGAATCCGCGATGAGCGTCTTCATGCGCCTCTGGCGCGTTTCTTCCTGTTTGGCTGAGATTACCCACCATGTCGAGGTTTTCCTGTAACCGGGCGGCATCTTGCTGAAATTTTCCCATGCCTTTTTGTTTGCCTTAAACATTTTTAGCAGCGCGGGCGGAAATTTAATTTCCCCCTGTTCAAATGAATATAGTCCCGCTTTCTTCGGGTCGCGGTTATTGAAAGCTGCAAGTCCCGCCTCATGCATCAGCCCTGCTTTGGTAAGCTCTTCAATTTTTTTTATGTTCACCGCGCTCCATATACTTTTTGCGCGGCGTGGAGTGTACCGCTGGCAGTATTTTTCTTCATCTATACTTTTGGAAATACCATCTATCCACCCGAAGCAAAGCATTACATCAAGCGCCGGTTTATATGTAACCCCGCTCTTACCCGATGATTTTTTGTAATATCCCATCCACAACTCATCTTTTTTATTGTGGTTCTTCTCAAGCCACTTTCTCAATGCTTCTGTGGTTTTAAAGAATTTTATGTTTGTTGGTTCAATTGATGCCAAATGTTTAATTATTATTTTTGTGATTTATCATTTATGCATATTTTCCCGAAGGATTAAACTGAGCCTATAAACCCCCCTCGTAAATATTACAAAAAATTATCCTTTACGATAAATTTAATTTTATTTGTGTGTTCAGATAATGTCCCCCCTTTGACAAAGGGGGACGAAATCGCTGCAAAACTAAATTGCGTAAATTAAGCTTTAAACTTGGATCACTTAAATTTCCAATGGGGGTTCATCCCTTGAATAGTACTTATATTCAGAAATATTTTCATTCCATCAATACCTTTAACTTACTTATCCTCAAACTGCTTCTCCTTATAATTCTTTTCTTTCTTCATGCCGTTGGCTTCCTTCAGCAGTTCATATGTGTACTTCAGGCTGCCTCTATCTGCCCAGCCCTCGTGCCCGGGAATGATATACATTGCATCTGGATATCTCCCCATTACTTTCTCAACAGCGGTTTCCCAGCTTTTGGTATCTGCGTGAGATAGATTCCCCAACCCGCCTGCATCAGTACTTTTAATAAAACATCCCCCGTATAATATTTGTGATGCAGGCAGCCAGATGACAATATTATCCGGTGCGTGACCCGCGCCCGGGAAGAATGTTTCAAATTCCACACCGCCGATATTAAATACAGTATCACCCGATAAAATAAATTCCGCAAGCGGCCTGTTGGTTACTTTACACAGCTCATACGTCTGCAGCGTGGAGTATGTCCTTATGCCAAGCCTTTTTAATATATCAAATCCCGCAGTTCTGTCATCATGGAAGTGCGTTGCTATGCACATAATTACATCCCTGCCGTGACGGGCTTTAATTGAATCAAGAAGCGGTACAACCTGCAGAGTATCCCACGGGGTATCAAACATTACAACACCATCCGGAGTAACAGCATACATGCTGTTTGAAGGGAACGGTGTTCCCTCGTAATCCACATACGTGGTATAAATATAAAAATCACCGGTTAAGTGCGATATTTCAAGCTTCCCCTGTGCAGATATATTCAGTGTAAACAGACAGGTCATAAAAAAGAATAATGTTTTGAGCATTTATAATTTTAAATAATAATTAAATTTGAATACAGGAATTTCATTTAAAATAATGCTTTCCAAAAAGTAAAAAAATACTAAATAAGTTCTTAAAAGAATTCAGCAGATAAGATCAACAGCACAAAATCATGGCACACAAAACCAAAACATGGAATGAAAAACTTAATACTTTTGGCGACCTTCCCAAAGTGGTTAAGCTTAACCCCAAACAGATCGCAAAATTCAGAGCAAACACGCTGGCAATTCCATCACCGCCGGAAATAAATGAGCTGATGGCAAAAGTACCGAAAGGCAAACTTAACACAATAAATATCATGCGTGAAAAAATTGCCCGGCGGCATAAAGCTGATGCAGGCTGTCCCATTACAACGGGAATCTTCGCGTGGATATCCTCTTACGCCGCTGAAGAATCACGTGACCTTGGGAAAAAGCGTATTACTCCCTATTGGCGCACATTAAAGAACGGCGGCGAGTTAAACCCAAAGTACCCGGGCGGAATCAAACAACAGCAAAAAGCTCTTGAATCTGAAGGCCACACTATAATACAAAAAGGCAAACGCTTCTTCGTGAAGGATTACGAAAAAAAGCTGGTGAAATGATTTTTTTACCACAGAGGTCACAGAGTAATCATCAAAGATATTTGTAATAAAATGGCCTTTGAAAATTTCCGTTTAAAAATTATCTTCGCAGAATAAACACAGGAAAATTTGTTTGAGTCCGGTGAATCGCACCTATGGTGCGTATCAAGCCGGACGAGCCGAAGGACTTAATCTGCTTTAGCAAAGGAAGTTTATTTTCCTGTAAAGTGAAGATAATTTTAGGAAATTTTCAACAGCCTTGATTTTTTTGGTACTTTTTGTATCAAAACAAAAAGTACATAAACATAGGTTAAATGACTTTTTATAATTAAATAGCCCTCTTTCATTATTCGAAAAAAGCATTTATTGTTTTTCTGAAACATTTTCACTCCATTGAACATATAATATAAAACAGCTAATTTAACACAAATTAAAAGGATTTTACCATGAAATATTTAATTATCACATCAATTATTCTGAGCTCACTTTTTCTTTTTAGTTCGCGCACATACAGCCAGTCAGCCACCACAATGCAGGATATCCTTGAAACGGTATCGGCAAAAGTAATTGAGCTTGAAGACCAGCGCAACCAGGAAATTGTCAACATGACATTTGACCTTATTGTGAACACGGGCAAAAAAACCGTATGGCGTTACCTTGATCCCGCGTTTGATTATGACGTAATGGTCCTTGGCGACAGGCGTGTTGAGAAGCTGAAAATTACGGTCTATAAAAAGAATTCAAACACCAATGAGTGGGAATTTGTTGATGAATACACCGATGATAAACCGGTCATAAGGCTTGACCCTCAGGAATTTGAGCAGTATGAGTTTACGGTAAGCATTGATAAATTCAAAACCGGCAGCACTACCGGACATTTTGCGCTCATACTGTACCACCAGAATCCCGAAAGAGGAAAATAGATAAGTTAATCATAGCAGCACTAATAAAAATATCCGGTCTTAAGCCGGATATTTATGTTATACACCATCATTTTTCCAAACTCCTCCCTGCGCAGGCGGGGATTGAGAAATAATAAGTAAACTTACTGCTTGGTTACCTTTACACTCTTCAATCTTACATATCTCGGAAAAGTCGGCAGATAATTATTCAGCTGCACCATAAATGCAAAATATGTACTGCCTGATGCGAAGCTCAGGTTAGTTGAAAACGGTTCATCTCTTGGAGCATAAATATCAGGAAAGTACGGAACAACAGGAGTAGCATTTGTATAAAACCCAAATTTTCCGTAAGCGCTTGGTGTATCCACGTTGGATTGAATCGTAAACTCCACTAATACGCTCCCGGTTTCTGAAGTTGAGTATGCAACAGAATCCCTTGCAAAACCAGTTGAGCTGAGCCATACGCTTATCGAATCAGCCGAGTACATCACGGTACCGGGCGGTACGCCGGGGTTATTTGTCGGAGTATCATTATCGCTGCATGAACCGACAATCGAAACAATTGAAACCAGTAGTAATAATAGTATATATTTCATATATAAGTTTTTTGATTGCAAATAATTTAATATACAAATTTAGCCCGAAAAGAATTACCAAACACTAGCTTAAACAGTCATTTATTGTAATAATCTTATTGCATTTCAAGATAACAATTCCATTAAGTATATTAAGTATTAAAAATAATTTTTCTTGAAGATCTTCCTCACACATGGCTACTACTTAAACTCTGATCCCAATGAAATGCGGATCATGAAACCCTATGTCCCATTGGGAATACTATATATATCAGCTTACCTTAAACAACACGGATTTGATACAACAGTATTTGACTCAACTTTCAGATCATTTGAAGAACAGAAAAAAGCATTGTTGGCCGAAAAACCTGATGTAATTGCAATCTACTGCAACTTAATGACCAAGCTCAACGTGCTGCCGCTCGTAAAGTTCATAAAGCAATGCGATGAATTAAAAGGCAGTAAAATAATCTTAGGCGGACCCGAGCCGCCGTTCCATGCTTCAGAGTTCCTGAACTACGGCGCTGATATTATTGTTGAAGGCGAAGGCGAAGAAACTATGCTTGAGTTATGCAGGGAGCTATCAAACTCCCCGGCAGACCTAAGTAAAGTAAACGGAATATATTTTAGACATAACGGTACAGTCGTAAAAAATCCGCCCCGCGAAAAAATTAAGGATATCGACGTGCTGCCATATCCTGACCGCAAGGCGGTGGATCTTTCGCTATATCTTAATGCATGGAAGAACGCACACGGTTACAGTTCGGTTTCCGTCAATACAATGCGCGGCTGTCCCTACACATGCAAATGGTGCTCACACACCGTATACGGCGTAAGCTACCGCAGGCGCTCACCTGAAAAAACCGCCGATGAAATTGAATATATCATATCAAATTACAACCCCGATATGCTTTGGTTCGTTGATGATGTATTTACGGTCTCGCATAAATGGCTCACAAAACTATTGCAGGTGTTTAAGGAGCGCGGTATAAAAATTAAATTCGAGTGCATCTCACGCAGTGACAGGCTAAACGAAGAAGTAATAATAATATTAAAGCAGCTGGGATGTTTTAGATTGTGGATAGGTGCTGAGTCAGGCTCGCAGCATGTACTTGACCTGATGGACAGGCGTGTGAACGCCGCCGATACGCGAGAGAAGATAAAGCTCACGCGTAAGCACGGAATCGAAGCCGGAACATTCATAATGCTTGGCTACCCCGGCGAAAGAAAACAGGATATCCTTGAAACCACGGAGCATTTAAAGGATTCAAATCCCGATATATTTTTAACAACGGTAGCGTATCCAATTAAAGGAACACCGTTTTACACTGAAGTGGAATCAAGGCTTGTTACAGATAAGCAGTGGCACGAACGCACCGACCGTGACCTTGATTTTAAAGGCCGGTATTCCAAAAATTTCTACAAACACGCTAATCGTTACATGGTTAACGAAGTAAATTATTTCAAAATGAAAAATTCCGGCGCGGGTTTCGCTTCGTATGGGAAAACCTACCTTAAAGCAAAAATATCAAGAATTATGATGAGTTTGGTTTCTTAAACCCCCATCTCAGTTTTAAGCTGTATAAATGGAAAGTATAATCTGCAATTAATACAAAATTAAAATAACCGTCCCCCCTTCAGTTGAAGGGGGGATGAAAAGCCTGATAACCGGCTACAATGACAATTGAAAATTTATTTACGAATAAACGATATCTCAAATGGGGGTTTGCTTTATTGCCCGCTTGCACTGGGGAGAGTTTAATTGGAATCTGATACCAAATCCGCATTCAACGCCATTGCGGCGGGTTATGATGCGCACGATAATCGCAATCCGATTCTGCAATGGATGCGCGGACTCGTACACGGAGTGTACCTGAAGTATATTCCGAAAGGCAGCAGTATACTTGAATTAAACGCAGGCACGGGAGTAGATGCGGTGTTTCTTGCGGATAAAGGATTTAGCGTTTTAGCAACGGATATTTCAGATGTTATGATCAGTGAGATTCAGGCAAAAGTAAAAAAGCAGATGGCAAAAATAGAAGCAAAAGCTCTCTCTTTTGATGAGATATCAACGATTAAAGAAAATAATTTTGATGCGGTGGTTTCAAATTTCGGCGGGCTGAACTGCATAAACGATTTTTCAAAACTATCGGGTGATCTTGCCGCAAAACTTAAACCAAACGGATTATTTATAGCTGTTGTTATGAATAAAATTTGCCCATGGGAAATGTTCTATTATATAGTAACACTTAAGTTTGGTGAGGCTTTCAGGAGGTTTAAAAAACAGGGCATAATGGCGGAGCTTAACGGCGAGAAGGTACTTACATATTACTTCACGCCGGGTGAATTCACCGCGGCTTTCAGCCGCAATTTTACGAAAGTAAAATTGTTTTCGCTGGGATTAAACACTCCCCCGCCATATTTGCTGGGCATTTATAACAGGCTAAAACCCCTGGTAAAATTATGGATGAAGCTTGATGAAATATTCATGAGCTTGCCAATACTTAACCAAATGGGCGACCATTTTATAATTGTAATGAAAAAAAACGAACCCCCTTTGAAGCAAACGAAGTAAATTAATGATAATAATAATTGTAAAGAATAGCATCATATAGAACATCGTCCCCCCTTCATTTGAAGGGGGGAGTAAAAATCCGAAGTAGCAATTTCCTTCAATTAATTGAGTTTCTACACAACTCCCGAATCATAGATGGGGGTTTAAAAACAATTTGCAAACAACTAAAAATAACATAATATCAATTTCATTATTCATCATCCTCACCGGAGTATTCATATACTC
>JAUQWQ010000200.1 GCA_030835085.1 Ignavibacteria bacterium | reverse complement strand
AACATTCTTATTTTTTACTTCAATTATTTTTGTTACAATGCCGTCAAGGAATTCCCTGTCATGGGAAATTATAAGTATCGTTCCGCCGTAATTATGCAATGCGTCCATCAGCACTTTTTTTGAGTTCATATCAAGATGGTTAGTAGGCTCATCAAGTATCAGGAAGTTTGAGGATTTAAGCAGCATGCGCGCAAGCGCTAAGCGTGATTTTTCACCCCCCGAAAGCACCGCGACTTGTTTAAACACATCATCACCCCGGAATAAAAAGCTGCCAAGTATGGTCCTTAGTTGTTTTCGTACATCACCAGTTGCGACGGCATCAAGTGTGCCAAGAACATCTGTCATGGGGTCAAGCGTATCTGCCTGATGCTGGGAGTAATACTCAAGCTCAACCTGGAAGCCGAGCTTCCTTGTACCTTCCTGAAACTCCTCAGTGCCCCTGATTATTCTTGCCAAGGTTGATTTACCCGCTCCGTTCACTCCAACCAGCCCAATTTTTTCGCCGCGCTCAAGCTCTAAATTAAGGTCCTTTAGTACAAGGTTATCGCCATAACTCTTGGAAACATTCTTTAGCTCAAAAACTTTTCTGCCGCTATGAGTTGCAGGCGGAAAATTGAAATGAATTGCTGTTTCTTCATCTTCAATTTCAATTCTTTCAACCTTATCAAGCATTTTAATTCTGCTCTGCACGCTCGTAGCTTTGGATGCCTTTGAACGGAACCGGGTTATAAATCTTTCTTGCTGCTTAAGATATTTCTGCTGGTTCTCGTAACTCTTGAACAGAAGCTCTTTTCTTATATCACGCTCCTGCACATAATATGAATAGTTGCCTTTATATATGGTAACCTTGCCTGCGTATATTTCAATTGTCTTGTTTGTAATTGTATCAAGGAATTTCCTGTCATGCGATACAAGTATTATCGCTCCTTCGTATGACCTCAGGAAGTCTTCTACCCAAATGAGTGATTCAATATCAAGATGGTTCGTAGGTTCATCAAGCAGCAATACCGATGGCTGCTTAAGCAGCAGCTTCGCTAATGCTATGCGCATTTGCCAGCCGCCCGAAAATTCATCGGTCAGCCTGTCGAAATCCTTTGAATGAAACCCTAAGCCTTCAAGAATTTTTTCGATGTTCGATTTTATCCTGAACCCATCCAGCAATTCAAACTTATGCTGAAGTTCGCCGTATGTTTCCACAAGGTCCATGTAATCATCCGAAGTATGGTCAGGGTGAGTTTCAAGCTCTTTGTGAACCTGGTCAATTTCATCCTTTAAGGCTGAAATATCGCCTACACCGGAATATACCTCTTCGTAAATTGTCTTGCCCAGGAATGTGATGCCATCCTGCGGCAGGTAGCCGATTGTTGTGTGCTTGGAAACGGCAATTTCGCCCTTATCTGACTCGATTTGGCCATTAATTACCTTTAGCAGGGTCGACTTTCCCGCCCCATTTGAGCCTACAAGCCCTATTCTGTCCTTTGGATTCACTATAAAGGACAGGTTTTCGAACAGCTTTTTGGAGCCGAATTGTACTGTTATGTCTGAGACTGATAGCATATTCCGGCAATTTAACCTTAATACTTTTAACTTTCAGTAAACTTATTTTTCTCACATTTATGGGAACAAATTACATTATTTTACATATAAATAAGTAAGAAAGTTCAGAAAAAAGTTATTTACTTTACAAAAAAGATTCTAAAGGAGAATTACCATGAGAAATATCACGAAAAAAATCATGCTGCTTGCCGTGCTTCTGGCAATAATGATCCCATCAATATCATTTTCACAGAATGATAATGATGATTTCAATATGTCATACAGTGTTTACAGCAATAATATGTACTCTTCAGGTGATGACGTTACTATAAATGTTTATGCTTACTACCTGCGCAAGAACGCGGAGTTCAATTTCAAAATTTATAAAATAAATGATATTGAAGGATTTTTTTCAAGGCAGACCTCCAATTATCAGATTGACGTTTTAAGCAAAGACAGCTTAAACCTTCTTGGTTTATGTGATGAAGTTGACAGCTTTAATAAACGCATGAAAGTTGAAGGCGATAACGATTATTATTACAGCTATGAAACCATCACTTACAAACCTAAACAAAAAGGCGCGTTTGTTGTAAGAGTGGCTTACAAAAATAAAGTAGCATATACGGGATTCTTTGTTACCGATATAGGCACAATTACCGAAGCCTCAAACAACGCTTTACTGGCTTATACTGTTGACAGGAAATCAGGCGAGCCCTTAAGTGATGTTGACCTTTCATTCTTTATGGGACAAAGAAAAATTGGTGTTGGCAAAACAATGCGTGGTTTGTTCTATAAAGATGTGAACCAGGAAGATAGAGATTACGCTGCGGCAAATGATGTTGCTTACCCGCTTATTATCGGCAGAAAAGGCGATGATATCGCCGTATCGGACCCCTACCTGTACTTTGGTTATGGCGCAAATATGTACAGCGTTTATATTTATCCAAGCCAGCCGGTTTACAGACCCAAATCAATTGTTGAGTTCAAAGGCGTTATACGCAAAGCAAATAATACGGGATTTGAAAATTACCCTGAAAAAGATATTACTGTAAGAATTAAAGACTCACGCGGAGCGGAAGTCTCCAAACAGGTATTAAGAACAAACTCCAACGGAAGTTTTTCCGGTTCATACGAAATTGAAGAGAATGCTGCGCTGGGTGATTATTACATTTACGCTGAGCTTGAAAAGGGTCAGCAGTATACCGGCACATTTGCAGTTGATGAATATAAAAAACCCGAATACAAAGTAGGCATTACACTTGATAAAGATCAGTACCTTGATGGCGAGAGCATTAAAGGCGTTGTAAATGCAGATTATTATTTCGGCTCACCCGTTCAGGATGCTGAAGTTGAGTATAATGTGTATAAGCAAACATTCTACAAACCATGGTGGTATTTCAGTGAATACAAATGGTGGTATGAAGATTATTACGCTACGCAGGATGATAATCAGAAGTACAATAACGCTGATTTTATTTTCAGCGGAAAAGGTAAGCTGGATAAAGAAGGCAGATTTGATTTTGATTATGCAATCAAGGAAGATTTTAAATCCAAATACAACAGCTGGTGGTATTGGGATAGGGAAGCAAGCTATGAAAGTGATTTTATGTATATCATTCAGGCAAAGGTAACCGATAAATCGAGAAGGGAAATTTCTTCGACCAAGACAGTTTATGTTACCCGGTCAGATTTCTTCATGACATCCAAGGTCGATAAGTACATGTATAAGCCTGATGAAAAGGTTAATGTCGAAGTACGTGCAATGGATTTTGCCGAAAAACCAAAACAGGTTAACTTTGAAGCTGTTGTAAACAGGTTAACATGGACAGGCTATCCCGATTATAAACAGAGCAAAGATTATGTCACAACTGTAAAAGGCAGCACAAATGATAAAGGTATCGGTAATGTAAGCTTTGATGCTGCAGGCGAAGGTTATTATTCAATTGAAATAAACTCTTACGATAGCCGAGGAAAAAAAGTGACCGATAATACTTACTGCTATGTTTCAAAAGGTGATATGTGGTGGTGGTATAATGAATCAGGCACGGTGCAGATATTCCCCGATAAGGATAGCTATAAGCCGGGAGAAACCTGCAAAGCGCTGATTGTCACAACAACGCCCGGGGCAAATGTGCTTATCACAACACAGAATGATAATATCTTAACCTACAATGTTGAAAAAATTGAGGGTACATCTAAACTAATTGAAATACCCGTTGGCGCTAATTCAAGTCCCAATTTTTACATTACTGCAGCTTACGTTAATAACGGTCAGTTCTATTCTGCAAGTAAATCAGTGATGGTAATGCCTGAGGAAAAATTCCTTACGGTGAATATTGCCACGGATAAAACATCATATAAACCCAAAGATGACGGTACAGTGATGATTAAGGTCACAGATGCAGCAGGGAATCCCGTACAGAATGCGGAAGTATCACTTGGTGTAATTGATGAAAGCATTTACGCGATAAAACCCGATAACACTAAGGATATTAAGAGCTTTTTCTATGCGCCAAAGTGGAATACTGTAAGCATCCATTACAGCAATGCATATTCATATTACAGCTATTCAAGGCTCATTACAATTTATGAAAGGTTTGATGTTAAATCACTTAAAGAAGGTGAGCTGGGCACTATCAAAGGTAAACTTACCGATAAGAACGGCAATGCCATTGCGTACGCCACTATTGTAATTGATGGTGATTTTGTAGCGGCAACAACTGCCGATGATGGTACTTATGAATTCAAACTACCGGAAGGCAGCTATACAATTGGCGTAGTACAGCAAAAGAAATCCAAAGAAAGTGAAAAAGAACTTAAGGTTGTAAAAGGCCAGGTAAGGGAAGTCAATTTAAAGAGCGGTTCTAACGGACTGGTGCTTGATAATATCACTCAGCAAAGCGATCAAACCGTTCTCAGCGGACAGATAAATCTTCGCGGCGGCAGAATGGACGATATGCAGAAAGTTGTTGAAAATGCACCCAAGACCGAATCCAAAAAAATGAAGCAATCACTGGATGCTGATGGTTTCTTCGATAGTAAAGATAAATCGGGGATTGAACTTGGCAAAAACAGGGACGGAGAATTTGTCGAAGCTGAAGTACGAAGCGATTTCCGTGATGCAATTTACTGGAATCCTTCGGTAATGACCGACGCAAGCGGGTACGCGACCGTACAATTTAAATTCCCGGATAACTTAACATCGTGGACGCTCACATCAAGAGTAATAACCGGTGATACAAAAGTAGGTCAGCAGGTGAATACCGTTATTACACGAAAAGATCTGCTTGTTAGAATGGAAACACCGCGCTTTTTACAGCAAGAAGATGAAGTGACAATTTCGACGATAATACATAATTACCTGGAAACTGAAAAGACAACGAAGCTGACATTCAAAGCTGAAAATGTTGAAGTCATTGGTAATACCGGTGAACAGACATTCACAATGGGCAAGAATGAAGAAAAACGTATTGACTGGAAGATAAAGGTTACAAATCCAAACGGATTTGCAAAACTAACAGCAACTGCGCTTACAAATGAAGAATCAGACGCGGTTGAAATGAAAATACCACTGCAGCCACATGGCCTGCAGCTGGCAAATTACCAGGCAATGGATATATCTGACCCGGAAAAAACTGATTACAAATTTGTAACTATACCTGAATACACTGATTTGCGCAGTACCAAGCTTACTTTGAACGTTGCACCATCATTGGCAGCAACAATGCTCGGTGCGCTTGATGAGCTTGTCGGCTATCCTTACGGATGCGTTGAGCAGACAATGTCACGCTTTCTTCCTACAGTGATTGTCGCAAATGCATTCAAGGATCTGAACGCCCCTATCAGCGAAGCTACGCAGAAAGATCTGCCAAAAATGGTTGATGCCGGATATAACAGGCTGTACTCAATGCAGCATTATGATGGCGGCTGGGGCTGGTGGACCAATGATCAGTCGCATCCTTTCATGACATCATACGTGGTTTACGGTTTAACACTGGGTGATAAAGCCGGCTATCCGGTCAAAAAAGACGTGCTGAATAAGGGAATTACAGCAATAAAAACCCAGTTGAAAGATAAAAACGTTGATGCAACAACCAGAGCTTATATGCTTTACTCACTTTCATATGCTGAAAACAAGGATACTAAACTGTTTGAAGAACAGTTCCAGATACTGAGTGAAAGTGAAATGAATGATTATTCAATAGCGCTGTTATCGATGGCAGCTAGAAACGTTGGCAATACTGCAGCAGCCGAAAAATATTCGAAGATGCTGATATCACATGTGCAGGATATGGGCGAGTCCGGTTCATACTGGGGCGGAAAGACATTCCACTACACCTGGCAGGATGATAAAGTGCAGACAACCGCTATGGCTGTAAAGGCATTGCTTATGGACCCGGTCAGCTTAAAAGATAACCCCGAGCTTATGAACAAGGCTGTCCGCTGGCTGATGCAGCAGCGCCAGGGCGGCGGCTGGTGGAATACTCAGTCAACTGCTTTCATTATTTACGCGATGGTTGATTACCTTAAAACATCTAAAGAACTTGAGCCTGATTACAATGTAAAGATATCGGTTAATGGTGAGCTTATCCTTGATAAGAAAATGACAAAAGCCGATGTGTTTGAAAAAGACCTGAAGTTTGTTATTGATGGTTCAAAACTTAAAGCTGGACAGAATGATATCAAGATCGAGAAATCAGGTGCAGGTAAAGTATATGTATCAAGTGACCTGAGGTATTACACAAATGAAAGTGTGATCCAGCCGCGTGAAAATGGCTTCAGGGTACACAAGGAATACTTTAAACTTGAAAAATATACAAAGTATAATGATGATAAGATAATTTATCAGAAACGATACTTTGGCGGTGAAGTTAAATCAGGTGATGAGATACTGGTTAAGGTACGCGTTGAAGCAAAGGATAAGGACCTGCAGTATTTCATGCTCGAAGACCCGATTCCCGCTGGATGCGAAGTGATAAAGGATGACTGGGCTTATACAATTGAAGATGAAAAGGATTACACAGGGTATGATTATTACTGGTGGAGATGGTGGTACGCCGATAAGGATATCCGCGATAACCGCGTAACATTCTTTGCAACATATCTGTATGGCGATACATATGAATTCACCTACATTATGCGCGCGCAGATTCCGGGTAAATATAACGTGATACCCGCAACGGGTATGTTGATGTACTATCCCGATGTCCGCGGCTCAAGTGAAGAAATAAAGATAGAGATAACGGATTAAGTATATTTAGAACAAGGGGTTGCAGCTCCTTGTTCTTTTTCTCTCAGCATATTACAACATGAAAAAATATAACAAGGGGCTTTGTGCCCCTTGTTTCGTTAATAATTGTACAGCGGAGTCTCCTTTAAAGTCACTCTGCTTTACTTATTTACATTTGACATTTCAATTATTCATAACTTATCAGTATTTTTGGAAATTAAAAAATAATTTACCGGGCTTAATTATGAATGGAACATTACATCACGTTGAAATCTATGTATCTGACCTTAACAAAACCATAGCGTTTTGGAAATGGCTGCTTACTGAAAAGTTTTCTTATGTAATATCCCAGAAATGGGATTTCGGCATCAGTTTTTCACTCGGTGATACTTACCTGGTATTTGTGCAGACCGAAGAAAAGTATCTCAAACAGTCCTTTAACAGAAAAAATA
>JAUQWQ010000025.1 GCA_030835085.1 Ignavibacteria bacterium | reverse complement strand
TTTTGCTATAATGAGAACCATGATCATATACGGCACCGGCAAAAATCTTAGACCCAACTTCGCAATCTGGCTTATTAACATGCTTTCAGAAAAGAACACTGTAACGATTGTTGATGACCAGTTTGGCATGCCGACCATGGTGGATGATCTGGGCTGGGCATTGGTAAAAATGGTTGACCTGAATAAATCAGGTATATATAATGTCAGCGGCAGTGAATACTGCAGCCGCTATGAATTCGCAGTGAAGCTTGCCGGTATATTCGGGCTTAACGAAAACCTGATAATGCCTATTAAGACAAGTGACCTAAACCAGGCCGCAGAGCGGCCGATGAATTCAAGTTTTATACTGCTTAAAGCAGAAACGGACCTGGGAATCAAAACTCTTAATGTTTCTGAGGGACTGAACCTGTTGAAAGTCCAGCTTGGATTGTAAAAATTCGTAAATTGTAATTCGTAATTCCTAATTGAATATATTATGTTAGATCTAAAATTAATCAGAGAAAATCCCGAACTCATAAAGCAGAAACTCGAAGCAAGAAATTTATCTGCCGATAGCGTTGAAAAAATTCTGGCACTGGATATACAGCGCAGAGAGTATATCGGCGAGGTTGAAAAACTTAAAAGCCTGCGCAATAACGTCTCACAGGAAATTGCGAAGATGAAGAAAGAAGGCGCTAATGCCGATGATAAAATTGCTGATATGAAGAAAGTATCAGATGACATAAAAGCTATTGATGATAAGCTTGCCGAAGCTGAAAAGAACATAGATACCATCCTGCGTGATATACCTAACATTGCTGAGGATTCTGTTCCACTTGGTAAATCCAGCGATGATAACGTGCAGTTCAAAATACACGGCGAAAAGGCTTCGGGTGATTTTAAGTATCTGGATCATGTTGAGCTTGGCAAAAAACTTGATATCCTCGATTTCGGGATAGGTGCAAAAATTTCAGGCAGCGGATTTCCGTTCTACAAAGGAAAAGGCGCAATACTTGAAAGAGCTTTAATAAACTTCATGCTTGATACACATAAAGGCAATGGCTACACGGAAGTGGGGATGCCCTTTTTGGTTAACCGTGAATCGATGGAAGCTGCCGAGAAAGTACCCAAGTTTGAAGAAGATATGTACCGAACCGAGCCTGATGACCTTTTTGCAATTCCGACTGCTGAAGTGCCCATTGTTAACATCCACAGGGATGAAGTGATGGATGCGAAAACTTTCCCGGTGAAATACTGCGGTTATACCGCCTGCTTCCGCAGGGACGCCGGCAGTTACGGTAAGGATACCAAAGGATTCCTCAGGGTTCACCAGTTCAATAAGGTTGAGCTCATAAATTTCTGCCTCCCGGAAGAATCATATGCACAGATGGAAGAAATGCTTGGTCATGCCTGCGGTATTCTTGAAGCACTGAATATTCATTACCGCGTTGTAAATGTATGCACGGGTGATATGGGCTTTGCTGCAAGCAAGCAGTATGATATAGAAGTATGGTCACCCGCTGAAGAAAAATGGCTTGAAGCATCAAGCGTAAGCAATTGCACTGATTTCCAGTCAAGGCGGGCAATGATACGCTTTAAGCGTGATAAAAAAACGGAGTATGTTCATATTCTCAACGGCTCGGGTCTTGCAACTTCAAGGTTATATGTTTCGCTAATTGAATCAAACCAGACACCTGAAGGAAAAATTATTATTCCAAAAGTTCTCCAGCAATATACCGGCTTTGATACAATTGGTTGAAAATTGCAATTTTTTATAAACCGGTTCTTAAAAACCGGTTTTTTTATTAATTTATTAATGAATTTAACTACCTATATTCATTATCTAATATAGGGTTTTACATTAGTTTATACTTATACTCATATATTTCTTTTCCGTTAAGAAGTTAATAACTTATTATAATATTTATTAACTAATGGAATAAGTATGATAAAGCTCTTCAGTTTTTTTATGTTTTTCCTCATTATTTCCCATATTTCTGCAGTTTATTCTGAAATCAACTATACCGATCCGGTAAGCAGCGCAAAATACGTTAACATAAATAATAGTATCATTATTGGGTTTGACAAAAAAATCAGTAGTTCTATAATTAACGATAATGATGCACTTACAATTACCGGCAGTAAAAGCGGAAAACATTCCGGTAAAATTACTTTGCTTGAAGACGGAAATAAAATAATTTTTGAACCCTATGTGCCATTTGAGTATAATGAATATGTTATTGTAAAGTTCAATTCCGGAAAATACGAGCCGCAAAGTAAATTTACACCGGTGTATGAATTTTCTTTCACTACCCAAAATATCCGCAATCCATTACGCGGTAATATAAAGAATAAGGATTTTTACAGTTATGAACTTTTTAACGGAAATTTAAATTCAGATTTCCCGGGTGATGTTCCTGAACTTACAGTTACTATCAATAACTCCCCTTCCGATGGTAAAATATTTATGTCCAATTTTCCGTTTACAAATATTTCAAGTATTCCGCATCTGATAATTGCTGAAAATTCCGGGGAAGTATACGCAGGACTAAAGCTGCCGGCTAATGCGCTGGATTTTAAAAAAGAACCAAACGGTAACCTGGTATATTTTAATTCTAAATACAATAAGTATTATGAGCTAAGCGATGAATACAAATTAATAGACAGCTTTTACTGCGGTAACGGATATATTACTGACGGTCATGAATTAAAAATACTAAGTAATGAACATGCCTTATTAATGAGTTATGATTCGCAAACTGTCGATATGTCACAGATTGTGCAGGGCGGAAATCCGAACTGTCTGGTTATCGGCCTCATCATCCAGGAAATTGACACAGATAAGAATGTAGTGTTCCAGTGGAGAAGCTGGGATCACATCCCGATAACTGATGCACAGCATCAGGATATGACTGCAGTCTATCTTGACTATATTCACGGCAACGCAATTGAACTGGACTATGACGGAAATATACTTATTTCATCAAGGCATCTTGATGAAATAACTAAAATAAACAGGGAAACCGGCAGTATCATTTGGAGACTGGGAGGACCCGGGAACCAGTTTACTTTTTTAAATGATCCCGATAACGGGTTTACTTACCAGCATGGTATCCGCAGACTGCCTAACGGAAATATAATACTCTTCGATAACGGGAATTTTCATACTCCACCGCACTCACGTGCAGCTGAATATTCGCTTGATGAAACCAATATGACAGCTACACTTGCTTGGCAATACCGCAACACCCCGGATTTATTCGGATTCGCTATGGGTTTTGCGCAAAGGCTTGATAACGGTAACACATTTATTTCCTGGGGTTCGGCAAACCCCAGTTTAACAGAAGTAACACCTGCCGGCGAAGTAGCGCTTGAAATGTCATTGCCACAGGGTGTATATTCTTACAGGGCATTTAAGTTCGGGTGGGATGGCAAACCGCTTTACATAGATCTCACCGCAGTAAAGATACCTGAAACATTCAGGCTTTCACAAAATTATCCCAACCCGTTCAACCCGGTCACAAAAATTGATTTTGACCTTCCGGAGGGGTCCTTTGTGAACTTAAGCGTATATGATGTGCTCGGCAGACTTGTAGAGAATATTTATAATACAGAGCTTCCCGCGGGTCCGTATACCGTAAGTTTTAATTCGTCAAAGTTACCCTCAGGGGTATATTTTTACCGGCTCACCACTGATTCATTTACTGATACAAAAAAGATGGTAATTGTAAAATAAGTCTTATAAAATTGCCTGTTTTGCTTCAATTTCAGCCTTTTTGATTCTGTAGTTATGGAACAATTTCTTACCTCCTCAGGTTTAACATCTAAACGGTAAGATAAAATATATAATTTTTAAAATGGTCATACCGGTGTATTTGCATTGTTGTGACCATTTTGTATTTTATATATTACAGCCGGAAAAAATATGAACAATAAAACATCTGATTACAGGGCAGCTTTTATAAATTTACGGATTGCGTTAATGCTGTTTATCCTGGTTGGAATTACTTCAGCCCAGGATAAATCTGAAGTATACAGGAACACGGTCGCCTCCGTCGGGTTAATCACTGACCGAACAGGCGCGGTTGCAAGCGGGTTTTTTGTTAACTCAAAGATATTCGTAACAAATCACCACGTCACCGAAGATCTTGATTTAAAAACAGCCAAGATCGAAATGAAGGATGACAGGGTTTACAAAGTTAAGCGAATAGTTAAAGAAGTTAAACTTTGTGACCTTGCCATTGTTGAAATATCCAGCGAGTGTGACGATATTCTGCCTCTGGCCGATGAAAGCGGAATAAATTATCTTGATGATGTTTACTCACTCGGCAATCCTACAGATGAAGATATGAACGTTGATTACTTTCATTTAACCAAGGGCAGGATCAAAAAAATAGATGATGATTCCTGGTTCTACGACCAGGATGAAGATTATACCCACGAGGCATTTGTTATTCAGCATACTGCTATTATAAAGCCCGGTAACAGCGGCGGACCGCTTCTTAATATCCGCGGTGAAGTTGTCGGGGTAAATACATTCTTTTATGGTGACTCACTCAACTACGCCATTCACGTAAATGAGCTGAAATCCATTTTGGATGCAAATGATATTGCTTACAACAAATCTGTAAGCGAAAAAATACTCACCAAAAAAGAAAAGAAGCGCTCAAGGACATTGGGTGAAAGAGTTGAGTTTGTTTTTGAAAGACAGGGCGAAATAATTGAACTGTACTCATACATTTTTGTATCACTTGGCGCACTTTATTTTGCATTTATATTTTTCGGAATAATAATGATAATTGTATACTTAACGGCGTTCAGATCTGTAAAAGCGCCCGTTAAGCGCAATAATTACTATTAATCCATGCTGATATGAAAAATTACTGGATCACCACGGGAGCTGTGTTCGGCTTCCTCGCAGTCGCACTTGGGGCTTTTGGCGCTCACCAGCTTAAAGATGTTCTTCCCCCTGAAATGATGGATATTTTCAGAACAGGTGTACTGTACCATATCATCCATGCTGTAATGATTACAGCTATCGGTTTCTATTCCAATCCCAAATATTTTAAAGCTGCGCTGTTTCTTTCAATTGGTATTGTGCTGTTCTCGTTTTCGTTATATACATATACGTTAACCGGTTTTAAACCGCTGGCTATCATTACTCCGTTTGGCGGAGTAAGTTTTCTTACAGGCTGGCTGTTAATATTAATTTCTTCACTCAAAAAGTCCTGAACCTTGCAGGCGTTATCAAGAACGGAAATATTATAATTCCGGATTCCGGCCGGAATTTCTTCACTCAATCCCTGTAATAAAACACTACCTTCACCATCTAACTAATACAGCAAAATTATATATTTATAAATATCTTTGTGTATGAATATCAGCATAATTAATGGATAAAGATACCTTATTTAAGCAGGTTTTGGAAGAAAATAAAGACCGCATTTACCGTATATGCTGCGCGTATGAACGCAATGCTGATGACAGGGATGACCTTTACCAGGAAATACTTATAAACATATGGAAAAACCTGGATAAATTCGAAGGCCGCTCTCTGTTAAGCACATGGATATACAGAATAGCCGTGAATACTTCGCTTATGCATATCAAAAAGGAAAGCAGAAGGAACCGTGATAAAACAGAGCTGAATGAAAACATCATTTCAACCACGGCAGAAAATATTGCCGAAACAGAAGAAAAGATCGAAACCGGAAAAAATATCGATAAATTATACAGCAGCATTAATGAACTGCCTTCACTGGATAGAGTGATAATTTCAATGGTACTCGAAGAATTATCATATAAAGAAATAGCGGAAGTAACGGGACTGACTGTTAATAATATCGGGGTAAAGATAAACCGCATCAAAAATGAGCTTTCACGGCTGATGGAGGAAAAAAGAGATGGAATTTGAGGAACTCAAAGATATCTGGAAAGAAAATAAGGCGAAAAATACTTCTATAGAGCCTGCTGAATACGATGACCTCATTTCACAGGTAAAAAAAGCCGAGAAAAAAGTTGTTATCCGGTATATTGTTATGACATTCTTCATGTCATTTGCTTTCTACGTATTTATTGAAAAGCTTCTCAGTGTTAAGAGGTATGATGACCTTACTTATACAGGAATATACCTGCTTCTTGCAGCAATGATATCTGTTGGAGTAATGGTTTGGAGTACGGTTATTATCCTTAAAAAAAATAATATTAGTAATCCAAGTATAGATTTCCTTAAGAACATTAACAGAAAGCTTAAGCGCAGAACATTAATAAAGAAGATCATTATCCCGGTCTACCTGGCGGCAATTACTGTTGGAATAACCCTTGTTTACATTGAAGTACTTGAGCCTTTTACAGCTTATGTGCGGATATTACTGCATATACTGGTATTGATCTTTATTTATGCCGTAAGCATTATTGCAACTAAGCGTGAAAATAAACTCTACGAAAGAACCTATAAACCCATTGAGCTTAAAATAAACGAGCTGCTTAGTGAGTATGAAAAATAGTTTATCAATTTAACGCACAATAAATTGCAGTGTATGAAAGAGCAATAAAAAAGCCCGGTAATTACCGGGCTTTACTAATACTGTAATTCTCTTAATTTACTTTTTGGTTACTTTGTTTATAAGCCACTGCGCCATTGCATTGGCTTCTTTTTTCTTTAAGCCCTGGTTAGGCATCGGCGGGTAAGCCGGGTCTATCTTCTGAGGGTTGAATATATAATCAGCCAGCTTCTGGACGTCTCCGTTATATTTCAGCACTGTTTCGTTATATGGCGGACCCACAAGCTTCTGATCAAATTTATGACAGGCTGAGCATTTCTGGTTGAATATAGCTTCAGCATCAATGCCTGTTGATTGCATTGTTTTGCTCTTTACTATCTTCTCTTCTTCAATGGCTATTTTGGTAATTTCCTTTGTGTTTTCATGTATCGCATTTCCAAATGCAAGCTGGTCCTTTACAATATTAAAAAACACAAGCAAAAATACAAGTATGAACACGGCAGTAGCACTGCCGGTATCGGAATTCTTGAACATTGCATAAATATAGTTGCCTGCAATAAGGAAAATTATCAGTACCACTACAGTATAATAAAATACTGTCGGTGATTGTGATTCCATCGGAAGATATGCATAACTTATCATAAGCATCAAAGGGAACAATATTCCGGAACCAAGCGCTATCTTACCTGCAGTATTTTTCACAATTGCGGCATACTCATCCGTCATATCTTTCAGGCCGCCATCCCAGCTGAAAAAGTAGAACATTATAGCGCCGCCGGTGATAATTCCAGCAAGCGATATAAGTGCCCCGAAATTGAATAAAGTTTGCCATGAGAATATTATCTGGAGTATATTTCCTACATGCGGCCATTTATCGGGACTTGAAGCAAGCGCCATTGAACCCGCAAAAATATATGAAGCTGTCAGCAGAAGCCATTTACCGACTGTACCCGAAAGTGAATTTGTGCTGTTTATATTCTGTTCAAAATCCTTAATTTCTGCAACACTCTCGTTATCACTCTTAAGTACATCTTTGCCTGATATGTTTTTGAAAGCAGTCATAATGCCTTCAAGCTTAAAAGTATTCCTGTATTTATATATAAAAACAAACGAAATTATAAAAAGTACAACAGCCAGTGCGAACATCCCGACCGAAATTGTTTTTGCGGTGTATAAAAGCTGCGCATAAGCGAAAAATGTTGATATGACCGGTATAGTACCCAGTGCAAGCTCAGCGCTTTTTGTGATGGTAAGTTTTTCGATTACATCTTTCGCAAATCTCAGGTAAAGGCTATTGCCTTCGTTTTTCCCTTTTTTGCTGAAATGTGTGGAAATAAAAGTTGCGCCAAGCATCATGCTGATATAGGGAATGAACAGCAGCAGGGATATCGTCAGCATATACTTGATAAGCATTATGTGATTTTCAGATGCCGGAATTACCAGTTCGTCGAAAAAATTCATTAGAATACTTTAATTAATTTATCAATTGATAAGATCGTTATTAAAAGCAAAGTGAAAAAATTTATAGCAATGAATGTGTTCCTGATACTTTTTCTTTCGGTTTCGGTTCTCAGGAATTTTATTGAAACATATATCATCCATATTGAAATTATGCAAAGCCCTATAAAGCTTGCCATATAATTAACATATAAAAACAGCGGTATCATCATAGCCGTCATAACATTGCCAATCAGCCACATGAATGTAATCCTCTTAAGCTGTTCGGGTGAAAATATCCTGTTGAGCGTGGGGAAACCGCCTTTTTCATAATCATTGCCGTAAAGCATTAACAGCAGCCAGAAGTGCGGTATCTGCCAGATGAAAAAGTACGCGGCAATCATGATTATCCTGCCATCAAGCAGGTTTCCGCCTGCAGCCGTCCATCCTGCTACCGGAGGCAAAGCCCCAACCAGCGCACCAGGTATGATAGCAAATGCTGTCTTACGCTTTAACGGAGTGTAAACACCGTTATACCAGAAAAATGTAAATATACCCACCAAAAAGGTGGTAAAATTCGTTGTAAAAAGCAGCAATAATGATCCGCTTATAAGCAGACCAAGTGAAACGTACAATGCCATGGCCGGCTCAATTCTGCCTGATGGTATAGGGCGGAATTTAGTCCTGTCCATCAGTGCATCGGTATCTTTTTCCTGCCAGTGGTTCAGCGAGGAAGAAGCCGCTGCAAGCAGGAATATTCCCGCAATAGCATAGAACATCGTAAAGCTCAGCGCATCTGCTGAAAGTATATAACCCAGCCCGGTTGTAAACGAGACAAGCGCTGTAATTTTGAATTTAGTCAGCTCGCTGAACACTTTTAATATTCCCGTTAAAGAGCCCGCGAAATTATTTTCGCCCGCTCTAACTGCTATACCTGTATTTGCGCTGCTTCTCTTCAAAATGGATTCAGTTCTTTTAAGCTTTTACTTTTTTTGCTTTTTGCTTTTTTACTTCCTGACTTACTCTGCTTCAGCAGAGGAAGTTTGCCTTATTTATTCTTCTTCAGGCTGTCTTTCGGATTCACCTTCAGAGTATCTTTTTTGTTGCCTGTTGTTTTGGTTGTATCAACCTTAGGCTGTGTTGTCTTTATCGAATCAGTCTTAACCGTGCCGGGTACAGTTCCTGTGGGCGCTGTTAATGAATCGGTTTTCTTAACTGTATCAACCCTGTTAACCCATTCAAGATATTCCTTTTCAGGGACAACCCTTACTTTGCCAAGCATGTATGAATGATTCATACCGCAGTACTCAGCGCACTCAATATCAAACTCACCGATATTTGTTGTGTGGAACCACATGTGGTTCGTTCTGCCCGGTATGCAGTCTTCTTTGACCCTGAATGCGGGAACATAGAAACTATGGTTAACATCCGCTGACATAAGCTCAAATCTCACATCTTTACCCTGCGGAAGCACAAGCAGTGTATCGCTGGTTTTTTTATTATCGTACTCAAAATGCCAGAACCACATTTTGCCTGTAACTTTAACAAGCATTGCGTTTGGCGGAATATTTCTCATTTCCTTAAAGCCTTCGTAGCCGTAAAAGAACATCGCAAGCACAAGTATCAAAGGTATGACTGTCCACAATATTTCAAGCGTGGTGCTGCCGGTTATTGACTGGTCAGGTTTTGGATTGTTCTTTTCGCTGTACCTGAAAACGAAATATATCATTGCCACGGTTACCCCTAATAAAAGCAGGACCGAAATGGCTACTATGAATATGAACGAATTATCTACTAGTTCTACTATTGGATTCATTTTTTATTACCTGAATGATAGATCACTGAATGTTAGGATCCAGAAAGTTAAAAATATTACAAGACATACAAGTACAAATACTTTTATGATAACATTATCATATTTAAGATGCATAAAATGATAACCTACAAGCGTGGTCTTTACAGCAGCTATCAGCATTGCCGTTATTAAAGTTAAGCTGCCAAGGTGAATTCCCGCTATTGTTACGGTAACCGCAGTTAAAGCAACAAGTCCAAGCCATACCAAAAAATATGTACCGTAGCTTACGTTATGACCATGCCCCTGGGCATGCTCATCTCCATGAGCTGCATGTGCCTGTGCCGCTAACTCTCCTGTTTGTGTCTGTTCACTCATTATTTAATGATCTTTATTATTAAACTCTGTATTATTAATAAACTCTATCTTTTTTTGCCTTTTGCTTTTTGACTTTTTACTCTCAGATCAATGCAGCAAATAGAACAGCGGGAACAAAAATATCCATATCACGTCAACCAAATGCCAGTACAAGCCGGCATTTTCAAGCTTCTGGAAATTTGTGCTTGTTATCTTATCCCGTGAAATAAATACCATTATGACGCTTATGAATATCAATCCTATTATAACGTGCAGACCGTGCAGACCTGTCATAACATAATAAAGCCCGAAGTATAATACTTCGCCGTTGGACATATTTTCCAAAGCGGGTCCGCCGGGATATATGCCGTTATGAATTTCATGGCTCCACTCAAAATACTTATTTATCAAAAACGCTATACCGCAAAGAATTGTGAACCACAGCATACCAAGCGCAAGCTTTTTCTGGCTGCGCTGCATTGCCGCAATTGATAGCGCTACTGAAAGCGAGCTTGTTAACAGTATAATAGTATTAACCGCGCCTATAAATGAATTCATATCTGCCGCGGCTACTTTAAAGCCGTCAGCGTATTCAAACCTGTATGCGCCGTACAAAAGGAAAAGACCGCCGAATAAAAGCAATTCCGTAAAGAGGAAAAGCCACATCGCCATCTTAGAGCCTTCATCATCACGGTGCACGTGCGCGCCTCCGTGTGACTCACCCTGATGCATTACCTCGCTATGTTCTGTCATAAAGCTGCCTCCTGGTTAACTGTTTTCACGCCGCCATTTGCATTAATGCCTTCTTTGCTGGGATACATAATATATGTCGCTTTATCGTGAACGTACGGACCGCCTGTAACGATCGGTATTTCATCAAAATTCTCAAGCGGCGGAGGTGAAGGTACCTTCCACTCAAGTGTTGTTCCGCCCCATGGATTCATAGAAGCTTTCGGTCCCTTTAATAACGCATAGAACAGGTTACCGAACATAAATACTATTCCGCTCACGAGTATCCATGAACCTACTGTTGATAGTATATGCCAACCCTGGAACTGCGGGAGGTAATCGTAATACCTTCTCGGCATTCCCATATAACCCATAATGAACATCGGGAAATAAAGCGTGTTAAAACCGATTATAATTACTGTACATGCTACAATAGCAAGTTTTTCATTGTACATTTTACCAAAAACTTTGGGGAACCAATAATGCATAGTCGCAAAGAACATAATACCCATTCCGCCAAACATTACGTAATGGAAATGCGCTACTACAAAGTATGTATCCGTAACGTGAATATCAGTTGCAAGCGCACCGAGTACAAGTCCCGTAAGACCGCCGATGGAAAATATAAATATAAATCCAAGCACGTAATAAAGCGGCGCGCTGAATTTTATAGATGCCTTATATAATGTTGCTACCCAGTTGAATATCTTAACTCCTGTGGGTATTGCTACCAAAAATGTTAAGAGTGAAAATACTATCCTTGATGTATCGCTCATACCGCTTACGAACATGTGATGTCCCCAAACGAGGTAACCTATCAAGGCAATACCAAGTGATGAAATTGCTATCTGTTTATAGCCGAAAATATCTTTCCTTGAAAACGTGGGCAGTATCTCAGATACAACACCCATCGCAGGCAGGATCATAATATATACAGCGGGATGCGAGTATATCCAGAATAAATGCTGGTAAAGTATCGGGTCACCGCCTAAGGCAGGATCAAATACTCCGACTCCCATAAACCTTTCAAGCATTATCAATGCAAGTGTGATACCGATAACCGGTGTTGCAAGAACCTGTATCCAGCTTGTGGCGTAAAGCCCCCAAACGAACAGAGGCATGCGGAACCATGTCATACCCGGCGCTCTTAAACGGTGAATTGTAACTACAAAGTTCAAACCCGTTACTATTGAAGAGAACCCGAGCACGAAAGCCGCCATTGTGGTTATTGATACATTCTGCGCTGAACGTATACTGTATGGCACGTAGAAAGTCCAGCCGGTATCAGCGGGACCATCACCGATAAACAGTGATACTATTGCCAGAATAGCGCCAACCATATATAAGTACCATGAAAAAAGGTTCAGCCTGGGGAAAGCAACGTCCTTTGCCCCTATCTGGATTGGCAGCATAAAATTACCGAACACAGCAGGTATTGCCGGTATGATAAACAGAAATACCATAATAACACCGTGCAGCGTGAAAACGGAATTATATGTCTGCGGCTTCATGATGGTTTCGCCGGGTGTGAGCATTTCCAGCCTCATCATCACCCCAAGCGTCATGGCTACAAAAAAGAATATCATAATACCCATAAGGTACATTAAGCCTATTCGCTTATGGTCGACCGAAAGCAGCCAGCCCATGATACCCTTATGCTTACCCTGGTATTCTAAGTAACTTACTTCATTTGCTAATGATCCATTAGCCATTGTTTATACTTCCTTTCCCGTTGGTGAATTTACGGGTATGTTTTTATTTTTTTTCTTTTTCAGTGTTAATATCAGTACAAATCCTGCAATTACTATCAGCATTCCGCCGCCAACTATCCTTGTAAAATTCAGAACGTACGTTCTGCCTGCGGGGTCATAGCTGTAACATATCTTTAAAAGCTTGTTTATTGCCGGTGATGATTTTCCTTCAGATGCCTCATTTATAGCAAGCTTAACATCCATCGGCAGAAAATCGGTGCCGTATAAATATCTGGCAATTTTGCCGTCATGTGAAAGCACGGTCAAAACCGCGCCATGCATATAATCTTCGCCCTGCGGCTGGTAGCGGAAACCGACCGCGTCGGTTATCTTCGCTATTGATATACTGTCACCTGTTAAAAATTTCCAGCTGTCTTCGGGAATTTTTTTCTTCATGTTATCAAGGTAATTTCTTTTTTTACCCTGCGCCATTATATAATCTTCCCTTGGATTAAAACTAATAGTCACTATATTAAAATCTTTTCCCGCCTGAATATCAAGCTTATCAACCACGCTTGAAACGCCGTTCATTAAAGGTGAACAAATTCCCGGGCACCTGTAATAAACCAAAGTAAGCAATGTCGGCTTGTTCACCAGACTTCTCAGTGTAACCGGTTTACCGTTCTCATCCAGAAATGAAAGATCGAGCGGTATCGTTTCGCCAAGCTTTTCATCAATACCAACCTGCTGCTGAGTAGTATCAGCTACGCTTGATTCCCGGAATAATCCGAGCATCATAAATATTAAAAGGGCTCCTATTTTTGTGATCTTAAACAATTTATTGTACTGCACTTCCTATATAATTAACCTGTGTTAAACTGCCAGGTTTTTAAATCCTTAATTTTCTCATCTACGTTTCACGTTTCACGTTTCACGTTTCACGTTTGACGTTTGACGTTTTATGCTCCTGAAAACAGCCTTCTCAAATACGCATGAAGCTGCGTCAGCTGTGACTGCGTAAGCATATACGATGCTCTTGCCTTGAATCCGTTCTGCCCCGGATTATTATCAAATATCTTAATTAATCCCATTTCATTGGTATTCCAGCTTGAATCCTGTGCAAGAACCGTCAGTGCTTTTGTCATATTAGATGTAATGCCTTTTAATATTACCGCTGCGGTATCTGTTTTGCTCTCACTTATCTGGTTAACCATTGCTGCAACTTTCTGGTCAATAGCTGCATTTTGTTTCAGTATCTTTTCCATTGCAAGCTTAACCGGAATCTGGTTAGGCATTTTAACGCCTTTGGTAAGGCTGTATGTTAAATCAATTGAATCAAGCTGTACCTGTGTAACAGGCGGGTAATCAGGCAGAAAAGACCTGATATACATAATTAAATTCAGCCTGTCTTCTGGCGGCAGGTTAGCGTATGATGCCATTCCCCTGCTTGTAATACCTTCCTGAAGCGTTTTATACATCATTGTTAACGATGGACCGTTTGTCCAGCCGTTTAAGTCATGGAAATTCCTTGGTTTGGGATTCAGGTTTGCACCTGCGACGCCATCACCCTTGCCCTGCTCACCGTGACAGCTTACGCAGTTCATGGTAAAAATTGATTTGCCCTTTTCCACCATTTCGGGGGTTGAGCTTAAGTACTTCATTACATCTGTGGGCGGTGAAAGCGTGCCTTTAATCATCGGAAGGTCAGCAGTCTGTCCCGTGGAATCTTTGGTTGTATCTTTTGCAACCACAGGGAAGCCGCCGATCTTTTCTTTCGTAACATTAGGCAGATCGTTTATATACATTGTTCCCATAACAATTATCGCAATTATGAAAACAATATAAACAGCACCGTAAAATTTAAAATAATCTTTCATTATTATATAAAATAAACTTTAATCTTTCTTAATGAATCAAAAAAACAATTCAATATCTATAATCACTTACTGCTTAGCTGCACACCCACCCACCTACTCAACTACTCACCTACTTACCCACTTAACTACTTCACCTACAGATGAAAATCCAGTCCCATCTGCATCTTCGGATCTTTTATCGCCATCAGGTTCTTCTTATTCGCACTCAGTTTGAATACCACCATTGTTAATCCTATAACAATTAAGGGGAAGCTTAATTCCTGCCAGCCAAAAGAGGCATTGCCTCTGAACAGGGTAGGAAATATAAGCCAGTAAAGATCGAGCGCATGCGCAACCAGCATCCACGGCGCCATCCATTTTAATAATCCAAGATTCGTTTTTGCGTTTCTGCCAACAAGTATCAGGAACGGAAGTACAAAATGGAAGAACAATAATGCCAGTGAAACGAACTTCCAGCTTCCTTCCCAGCGGTGAATAAGCCAGAATGTTTCCTCGGGCAGATCAGCATACCAGATAAGTATAAACTGAGAGAAAGCGATGTAAGCCCAGAATACATTAAAGCCGAACATTAATGTGCCAAGCGAATAAAAACTATCTTCGCCAAGTGATTTATCCAGGTAACCGCCTTCTTTAAGCTTGATGCTGGCAAAAGTTGAAGCTGCAAGCGCGGCAATAACCGTGCCTGCAAAATAATATACGCCGAATATTGTGCTGAACCAGTGAGGCTCTAAGCTCATAGCCCAGTCAATTGCGGCAATTGTAATTGTAATTACAAACAGCGCTGCAAATATGGTTGAAAGTGTTACATTTCTTTTAGTGTACTTCGGGTCGCCGTCAATATCCTGTTTTTCGGAATTCCTTGTAAGCATATAATAGAACAGTACCCATAACAGCAGGCAGAAAGCAGTTCTTGCCATGAAGAACGGGACATTCAGGTAAGGTGATTTTGACTGCAGAACAGCGTCATGCTCAACCGCTTCGGCGTGCGTCCAGTGAAACAGGTCGTGCAGTCCGAAAAAGAGCGGAATAGCAAGAATTATCAATACCGGTGTAAGCGACGCAAGTATTTCCGTAATACGGCGGAACGGTGTGCTCCATGTTGCGCCGACAAGATACTCAAGCGCTACAAGCGCTAATGAACCAACGCCTATTGACACCATGAAAAGATATATCCACAGGTAATCAAAAAATGCGCGCTCAGGCGTGAAAATAAATGCCATTATTAAAATTAATACGCCAACAGCAAGCATTATGCCTCCTGTTTTTGTAAGTGAATCCGGTAATTGTTTTTTAATATAATCCATTTATAAAACTTTATATAGAATTCTTATTATCTGAATTTTTTACTACTTGGTTTCCAAATCGCTGTCAGGCGCGTTGGCTGATCTTTGCAGAACGCGTAAATAATGAATTATCGCCCAGCGGTCATCCCGAGAAATTGAGCTTGCATAACTTGGCATTGTATTCTGCCCGTTTGTAATTACATGGTAAATGTTCGCGTCTTTCCAGTTCGTAACTTTCTGGGAGTGCAGCGTTGGCGGTACGGGGAACTGCCCTCTCAGCCTGCTATCGCCCTTGCCGTAAAATCCGTGGCATGGTGAGCAGTATGTATCAAATCTTTTCTTTCCCAAATCAAGCACTTTCTGTGTTACAGGCAGCGGATTTGGTGTGATAACAACCATACTATCAGGCATTCCTTTGAATTCGTATGGCATAAATCCTCTTGCAACTGTACCTTCAACAGGCTTGCGCATCGAAAAGCCATCTTTAAAGAACTTGCTTTCAGTCTGCGGCAGTACTTTAGGCTGGTAATGCATCCAGTTAAACGGCGGAAGAAATAAAAGTACGTTCAATACAAAATATGTTATCCCAACAACAGCTACGCTTGTTCCAAGCATTGCGCCAATGAACTTGCCGTTTAAAAGCGGGTTCTTCGTATCGCCAAGGTCATACTCAGCATCGTGAATATTGCTTACCGATGTTGAACCAAGGCTTTCAAACATAGCTCTTACTTCTTCAAGCTTGAACTTCGGGTCTTTTGCTTCTATATATATGCCAAACTTATCACTGGTGACGCGTTTGATAAAATCAGTATCCATTAAAGGATTCGCGTTTGCCGGTAATTTCATAAATAAAGCTATCAGCGAGCCAACCAGAGTTAATGCGGAGAGCAGCACGGTAAGCTCAAACATAATGGGGATAGATGCCGGCAGGTTAAAATACGGCTTGCCACCGAAAATGTTGGGGTAGTTAATTCCAACCATCCACCATATCATTAAGAACGCAAGGAATGTTCCGCTCATACCCGCAATCAAACCAACCCAGCCAATGCCGGTAGGTTTCAGGTTCATAGCGCCGTCCATTCCATGTACAGGATATGGTGTGAGCACATCAAACTTCTTGTATCCTGAATCTGAGACCTTTTCAGCCGCATGGATGATCTGGTCAGGTGTATCAAACAAAGCGGCTACCGCAAACAGTTCACCTGTGCGCGGTTCGCTTTTCAAAAATTTATCGTCAAGCTTCTTTAATATTTTACCTATCATGCTTATTAAATTGGTAACTTCTTTTATTTCTTACCTCGCAAGGGGTTACAACCCCTTGTTCATATCTGCTGAACTTTTTTTTGCTTTTTTACTTCTTGACTTACTCAGCTTTAGCAGAGGAAGTCTGCTTTTTACTTCTGCTTTTTATTTCTGCCTTTTTACTTCTGCCTTTTTACTTCTGCCTTTTCACTTCTGCCTTTTTACTTATTCATGTTTATGCTTATGGCTGGGCTGTGCGCCTTCTGTAACCGCCTTGATTTCACTCATAGCAACCACAGGCATTGTCTTGGCAAACAGCAGTACCAGCGTGAAGAACATTCCAAAGCTTCCCAGTAAAATTCCAAAATCATACATAGTCGGGAAGTACATACCCCAGCTTGACGGAAGGTAATCACGGGTTAATGATGTTACTATAATAACGTATCTTTCAAACCACATACCAACGTTTACAAGCAGCACAAGCACAAATGTTATCGGTATGCTTCTTCTTATCTTTTTGAACCAGAA
>JAUQWQ010000199.1 GCA_030835085.1 Ignavibacteria bacterium | reverse complement strand
GAAGATATCTTCCTGTGGCCAGTGCTTAATAGCTTATCGTTTTGTATATATTTCCTGAAGTTCTCTATCTGCATCAGCACTTCTTCAATATTACCAAGCTCGTAATGTATAGTGATCGAGGTTATTCTTGCATTAATTTTCATGTGCAGATCGGTATAAGTAACCTTAGTTATATAATGCAGTGCCTTATCAAGCTCACGGGTCTTAAAATAAAGTCTCGCATAGGTAAAGTTTCTTATGTTATCCATTATATCGGGTGCAAGTTTTTTGTAATTATTATCTATAAATTCCTTTGTCCACTCAACCCTGCCCAGCCTTAGCGCAATTGTGACAATATTCATAAACATTTCAGAATCAAAAAATCCGCCTTTAACCCTGTTATACAGATTCCGTGCAACAAGATATTCATCTATTTCAAGAACCATCCGGTAAAATTCTTCCCTGCCTTTATATCCTTTTTCAATGCACAGGTTTACCAATACAGTTGCCCCGTCGCGCCTGTCTTCATCATCTATCAGAGTTGAATCATTGCACAGTTCATTTTTAAGTTCATAGAAAAGTTTTTCATCTGAAGGATCAAGCTGAAGGCTGATCTGCCTGTATAAAAGTGAAATAGTAATGTTCCTGCAATAATGTTTGCCTTCATTTTCAAGGAATTTCATTATGTGCGGCAGGAAATCAAGGTTAAAATGTGAATTCACTGTCTGACCTTTATTGAGCAAATACCTGTATCTCTGTAAAATCCTTATCAGGAAGAATTCTGTAAGGTTGTTTGATTCATCAAGCAGTGACTCATCAGGTTTATCTTTAACTGTTGTAGCCTTGTATGTTCGCGAATATATAATATGTTTTAGTGTTTCAAGCTCAAACTTTTTAAGGTAATACTTGCCTTCCTTTATTTTAAGCTGTTCAAGTTCTTTTTCAGTCTGGTTAATTATACGCTGCGCGTTCTTATCCAGCCCAAGCTCAAGCAGACTGCCCGAAAGATAAATATTTTCATCAGCAGGTTTATGTATCATTGCCGTGTATGCAAGATATTTTTCCGAGAGTTCTGTCAGTTTGAATATCAGCATTCGCATAAAGCTGTCATTGTATTCAGCAGGTGAAAACAGCTTTTTATAAACAAGCTCCTTTTCAATTTTAGCGGACTTAAATTCAGGGTGGCTTAATCTCAGGTATTCAAAAAGTTTTTCAACACTTTCATTCTTATTGAAATATGGAGATTTAACAAAATCGCTGAGCTCTCGCATTTGTTTTGCCGAAAACTTTGAAAGTAATTCTATGAGGTAGGTTTTTTCCATTATTTTAAAACTTTCTGCATTATAAATCCGCTGAATTTATGCAAAAATAACGATTTTTTGAGCATTTTTCATATGCAATAACCCTTACTTAATCAATTACAGAAACATTGTGCCATAATATTCCAAAAGTCTGTTTAAGTAACAATCAAAAAAAGTCTTCTGAAAATATGCATAAAAAAAACGCTGTTTAAGCACTAATGCAAATCATTCCCGTTTTATTAAAGCTAAAAACGCAAAATAAGTTTCTTTGAACAACAGCTCAGCTCAGGGCTATCTTTGTATCGAAAATAAATATTCGCATACAGAATAAAAATGAAGAACAGTTTCAAAGAAAATAAAATTCACAGGCAGGTTAATGAAAGTCCCGATGCTTTTGAAACATCTCCGGCGCCGCTTTATGCTACATCCGGCTCATTATCAGGAGAGATATTCCTGCAATGGGATTCTGTGAACAACGCAAGCAAATACATAATTGAAATGTCAAAAATGAATTCAGCCAAATGGCAGCAGCTTGATATAATAAAGGACCCTCTATACTGTGTCACAGGATTGAAGCCCGGTTATAAATACGCTTTCCGGGTAGCGGCAGTGTATACCGAAGGTACGGGTCCGTGGAGTATTGAAGTTACCAAAAAAGCAAAATAGCATATTACCAATAACAAATAGCAAATAGCAAATAGCAAAAAAATAATTAACTAAAATTAAAAAAAATAAAATAATTAAAATGAAAAACAAAACAATTTACTTCTATTCAGCGATCTTCCTGTTTTTGATAACGGGAATTTTACCGGGAAGAATCTATTCACAAAACAAACAAGCTCCCCCGCCATTGGAAATCATGTATTCAAATTCAAACGGCAATGTCAATGACCCGATGCTCACAAACACTAAACCGGCTGAAATACAAAAGAGCGCTCAGCTTGTATCGCTTGAAAACCAGCTTGAAACAGCAAGGCTTTCAGGGAACGTTATGGCAGCCAGGCAGATACAGTCACAAATAAATACTTTACAGGGCACCGCTGAAGTTCACCAGCCGTGTCTAAATTCAGATTATCATTCCGGTCCTTCAGGCAACGGTTACGAAGGAGACTATAACCAGTCAACAATACACTCATGGAGCATATACTCTCATGCATTCGGTGTTGCTCCTACCGGCTCTAATGTTGCCGGCAGATTATTTTACCTGCTCAGCCAGGATTCACAATCAGGTTCCGATTCTTTAAAGCTGATGTATTCAACAAACAATGGCGCATCATGGTTTACATTAATGTGGACAAGTATGACCGGTTACTCATTCAATAAAGATGAAATGGATCTTGAAGTAGTATACGATGGCACAAACACATGGGTATTTGCCGTTATTGGCTTAACAGATAATTCTGATAACAGGAAAAAAGTATATTTCATGCGCCAGAAAGCTGACGGCTCAGGGTATTACTGGACAATCCTCAACTACCCCGGAAGCGGTGCCGGTATGAATTATTACAATCCAAGGATCACCAGCGATAATACAAATTATACTTCGAATGCATATGTAATGATGATATGCTCTATGGATTCACTTGCAGGTGCAAATCATTTTACCAAACAGAAATATATGTATTCCAGCACGCCTTTTGATGCTACGCCCGGACTTAATTACATTCAGCCTAACGGATCTACAGGTTTCTACTGGGCAACAGCAAACAACACAAACGGTACAACATATTTAAACGGAGATATTGCCTATTACAAAGATGACGGCGGTACAGGTAATGGCAGAGTTATGACCGCATACAATTGTTATGGCAGCGGATTCAACAATATTTATATAGCATACCTTAACGGTTACAGCACACCAGGCAGCAGCATGGTTGTTACTGAAGCAAATATCAATAAAGATCTCAGGATTGCATTCAACGGCGGTACAAATATCCGTACAGGAATGATAACTTATGTAAGGCAGTACAACGCAGGTGACTGGGATATTTTCGGTCTTAAAACAACCAACGGCGGAAGCACCGCAGGTGACTGGGTAAGAGATACTCTCGATTACACAGGCGATAGAGCCAGGACCTGTGATCTTATTGCTGTCAGAAATACAGCAGGTCAGTACAAAGTCTGCTACGCACAGGATAACCCCACAGCTCCTGCGGGATTCTACAGAACATATACGGGCTCAAGCTGGTCAGCTAAAATACAAATGACATCATCTGTTCCGGATACTATCTGGGCTGAGCCGCGCGCAGGTTATGTGTTAGGCGGCGGCGATAACGGTATCGGAATATGGTCTTATATGAACGGTTACAATGGTTTCTGTTCAAGAAATATGACTTCAACGACCGGTATAATAAGCAACCAGATACCAAACGGATTTTCACTTGCGCAGAATTATCCAAACCCGTTCAACCCGGCAACTACCATAAAGTTCTCGATGCCTATTAGCGGTAATGTTACGCTAAAAGTATTTGATGTAACAGGTAAGCTGGTATCACAAATTGTTAACGGAAAACTCGAAGCTGGAACGCATGAATACAGCTTTAATGCATCTGATCTTGCAAGCGGTGTTTACTTCTACAGGCTTGATGTCAGCACTGAAGGTTCCTCAGCTAAGGGATTCACCGATATTAAGAAAATGATTCTTGTAAAATAAACTTATTCCCATAGACAGGCGGCAGATCGCCGCCTGTTTTAATTTTCCAATTAAAAAGGACTCTCAACATGATGAAATTTGCCGTTTTGATCCTGATTTGCTTCTGCCTGGCAAACATCAATATTCTGTCCCAATGGACCAGTGTTTCACCACCCGGTAATGATACCGCATTCTACTGTGTAAATGTTGTAAGCCCAAATGTAGTTTATGCCGGCAAAGGCTCACATGGAATAATTATCAAATCAACTAACGGCGGCATAAGCTGGGTTGAACTCAATACGCCTGCTTCGCAATTGGTATACAAGATCCAGTTTTTCAATGAAACCACCGGTTTTATTGCTGCGGGCAGCGGACTTTATAAAACTAATACCGGCGGGGCAAGCTGGCAAACACTTTCAACCGGCAGCTTTTGTGATCTGCATTTTGCATCAGAATCAACCGGTTACGGTATCAATGCAGATTTCCCGGCGAAGGTATACAGAACTACCAATGGCGGCGCAAACTTTTCAGTCTTTAATATGGGTTCATACCCCTCATACCTGGGGCAGGCATTAAGTTTTGTGAATGCGAACACGATATTTGCACTGACGGTCAAGCCGGCTTCTGACAGTTCAATTATTTTCAAATGCACTAACTGGGATTCCGGCTGGGTACCCGTACTTAAAACCAAACCTGCCTGCTATGATATTTCGTTTGCTGATGCAAACACGGGCATAACATGCGGAAATCTGGGTATGTTCAGAAAAACTACAGACGGCGGCGTAACCTGGCAGAGCTTAACACCCACGGGAAGCATTACAGTTCTTGCCTGCACAATGAACAGTCTGATAACAGGGTACCTGGTCTGCTCCAACGGTTCCGTTTTTAAAACTTCCAATTCAGGGACCAACTGGTTTCCGCAAATTTCCGGAACAACTTCAGGATTAAACGAAATTGATGTACTCAACAGTGATAACACGGGTTTTATAGCCGGTGATAACGGTACAATTCTCAAGACCACAAACGGAGGGGTAACTTTTCTTGTTCCAAATAACAACACCACTCCTGATAATTTTTCACTTGAACAGAATTATCCCAATCCTTTTAATCCGGTTACTGCAATCAGATTCGCGCTGCCTTTAAGCGGTAATGTTACACTTAAAGTATTTGATGTAACAGGCAGGCTTGTTTCTGAAATTGTAAATGGAAATTTACAGGCAGGATTGCATGAAGTAAGCTTTGACGCATCAAACCTTTCAAGTGGTACATATTTTTACAAACTCGAAACAAAAGATTTCTCGGATATAAAGAAGATGGTCTTAGTAAAATAATAAACAATAACTCAACTTGTAGAGACTACCCGCTACGCCTTGCCGAAGGTACGGGTGGGTGGTCTCACATTTTTTTTAAATAAGAAGGAGAACAACAATGTTAGACGATTTAACCCGATCAGTAAAAGAAGCCGTCAGTGACGGCGTGCAGGATCCGCTCAATACAACCGGCGGCAGTTTTTTTGAAAACATTATGACCCGTTTTAAAGGAAGACTTTTATTTTCAGCAATATTCTTCCTGGTTTTCGCGGCAGTAGCTCTGTTCATTATCTTAATAGTAGGTTTTTTTGTTTTTAAAGCAATGTAAAACAAATCTGGAAAGCAATATGAAAATCAAAATACTGATAATAATAATATGCAATTTGTTAATCTGTAACCTGCAATTTTCGCAGCATATTACAAATACGCTTGGAACTTCAGGCCAGTTCAGGATAAAGGATGCTTCAAACACGTACTTTACCCTGACTCAATCTAACGGATATATTGAACTTTTCAAAGGACTCCGCCTTCAGGAAACAACTGATCTCAACACGGGTGTTATTTACAAAGGCACTTCCCAGTTTATCCATAACTATAAAAATGCTTCCAATATGGGGAACAATACATTTGTGGGTATCAACTCAGGGAATTTCACACTTGGGGGAGGTTCTTTTACAGGCGGCTCAATGAATTCCGGTTTTGGAGCAAATACCCTGACAGCACTCACCACAGGCAGCTGGAATACGGCATTGGGTTATTACTGTATGAACGCAAACACAAGCGGCAATTATAATACTGCTGTTGGGCACTTTGCAATGAGTTTTAATACAACGGGCAGTTTTAACCTGGCCATTGGCGGACAGACTTTGTACAATAATATAAGCGGGGTTGGCAATGTTGCCGTAGGCTATTACTCTATGTTAAACAATATTACAGGAGGAAGCAACGTAGCTCTGGGTAACAATACCTTGGAGCAAAATACATCAGGCTCAGATAATGTTGCAATCGGTAACGGTTCACTTGGTGATAATATCACAGGATTCAGGAACACAGCTGTAGGTGACCTGGCTCTGACAAATACTTTAGGCGCATACAATACAGCCCTTGGCTATGATGCGGGAAGTATCATTACCACCGGAACAAACCTGACTCTGCTTGGGCAGAATTCTCAGCCCTCATCAGGTACTACACAAAACCAGGTAACCCTGGGCAACAATTCCGTTACATCCCTTCGCTGTAATGTGCAGACCATCACTTCGCTCTCTGACGTGCGGGATAAGAAAAATATCAGCGAACTTTCTTTAGGGTTGAATTTCATCATGAATTTAAAACCGCGGCAGTTCAACTGGGATAGGCGCGAGTGGTATGATAACAATACAGCCGATGGCAGCAAAATGGAACATGACCCCACGGCCGGTTTCATAGCGCAGGAGCTTGATTCAGTGCAGAATGAATTTAATGCCGGATGGTTAGAACTGGTTCTGAAGGATAATCCTGATAAATGGGAAGCAACATACGGCAATTTACTGCCGGTAGTTGTTAAAGCTGTGCAGGAACTGAAAAACGAAAATGACAGGCTCAAGGAAGAAAATACGGTTCTTGCACAGGAAATTGAAAGACTGAAAAACATGGAAGAAAGGCTTGCAAAGCTGGAACATAAACTGAGTAAAACCGAAGAGACAAAAGAAATCAAAAATGCCGGAAAATGAAAAGTATAATAATTCTTTTTATAATTTTTTGTTCACTTCTTTGCTGCACTTTCATTTTCTCTCAGCAGAGCAATATAACTTATGATAACGGTTCAATAATAGAGATTCAGACAGGTGCTGATGTTTGCGCTGATGTAATAACTATCAACGGTACATATTCAGGCGGGGGTTCCATTTGTACGGGCGCACTTCCTGTAACACTTTCACTTTTTAACGCGCTATCTGTTAAGAACAATGTGAAACTATACTGGAAAACCGAAGCCGAAATTAATAACTCGGGGTTTGAGCTTGAAAGAAGGTCCGAAGAAAACAGTCCGTGGATCAAGCTGGCTTTCGTAAACGGGTCAGGAACGACAAACCAGCCGGTTGAATATACTTACGAAGATAAAAAACTTCAGCCCGGGAAGTATTTCTACCGGCTGAAACAAATTGATTATAACGGCAATTATGAATACTTCGGTCTTTCCATACCCGTAGTAATTTCAAAACCAAAAGAGTTTGCCTTAGGGCAAAGCTACCCAAACCCTTCCAACCCCAAAAGTAATATTGAGTTCCGGCTGCCCGAAAGAACAAAAGTGAACATAAGTGTTTATAATTTGACCGGGCAGCTTGTAAGTACACTGGTAAATGAAGAGCTTGAAGCAGGCATTTACACCGCAGAGTTCAACGGCAGCAATTTATCAAGCGGTACTTATATTTACCGCATAACGGCAGGTTCATTCACAGAAGTTAAAAAATTAGTGTTGATCAAATAACGAAGGATATTATATGAGCCTTTTTACAAGGCTTGTTAAATGGATCTGTTGTTCTCCAAACTCAACAACAAACAGAAAGGGACCCCTATCCTCCCCTCTGTAAAAGAAAAGGACTCCCGAAAAGGAGTCCTTTTTAATTTCTAAATATCGTTTATGATTTACTTCACCAAAACCATTTTCATGGTCTTGCTGAATTCGCCGCTGCTGATACTGTAATAATATACTCCGCTTGCAAGTGCAGAAGCATTAAATGAAACCTCGTAACTGCCTGCGGATTTAAATTCATTCACCAGTGTACTTACAACCTGCCCGGTAAGATCGTATACCTTTAATGTTACGTTGCCGGCTGTTGGAATGCTGTACTTGATTCCGGTTGAAGGATTGAACGGATTGGGATAATTCTGCTCAAGTACATATTTCACCGGTACTGAATTCCCGTTATTGCCGCTTGAAAGCAGCGCACCCGGGTTATATGGGCTTATATACTGGAAGTTTGAGGCAGAAGTAATTGTTCTTATCAATGTACCGTTTACTGAATCTATTTCATGAACGCCTCCAGCATTGGTTACAAGATAGTTCCCGTTGCCGAGAAGATAACTGCCCCTTAAGCCTGTGACCGCTGTCATAGTCCTTACATACGTTCCGTTAGAATCAAGTATGGTATATCCTGAATTCGGCGTGCTGAATGCGCATACGCCAATCCTTCCGCCGGGAAGCCTGATGAGCTGCTGCGGAAAGTTGATATCGGCAGTTGTATAGAAGTTACTCAGAAAAGTGCCGGTCAGGTCATACCTTGTTATCTTATTGCTTCCGGATGAATTAGAAACAAGCATATCATTTGTACGAATGAGTACATCAAACGGAGAGCTTAACCCGGTAGTAATAAAACCGCCGATGCTTACTCCGCCGGTATCAAACTGCTGTACAGTATTTGAGCTGGCACCTGAGCCAACTGTAACAAGCATATTTCCGTTAGGCCTGTAGCAGATCCCGCGGATATTATCAAGAATAGAATTATTAACACCGGATGCCGGAGCGTAAAAACCGATATATGTTCCGTTTGTATCAAACTTCTGAACTACATCGCTTACCTGGTCAGCAACCAGTATGAATCTGCCTGAAAAATGCTGCTGAACATCCTTGGGGCTCTGAAGCTGCGGATTTGATGTCGGAATAAAATTAGCATCAAGCAGATTGCCTGTCTGCGCATCAAATAAATAAACTTTATCATCTGTCCACTCAGGTATTGCAATAAACCTGTCGGGGGTAATGCTGCTTGTGATCACCGGGTCAAGTTTCCCGCCGGTTTTATCAACAACTATCCCGTTCCCGTAGTATATCTTCGAGTTGGAATTGTTGTATAACGAGCCTATCTCTTCAAAGTAGGCTGCATATCCGCCTTTAAAAATATCAGCCGCATTCGTAATAACAGAATACACAACCTTGCCGTCTTCAATTGCTTTTGCATCTATCAATGTACCGGCAGTAGTTATAATACTTATAGGCTGCCCGTTCTTTATTGCCAGCTCCTTTGCGCTGATCTGAAGATTTCTGTTTTGCTCTGCATTAATGAGCAGCTCATCAAAACTTATCCGGGGTTTGGAATTTACAGAAATTATTGAAACAAAAATTAACAGGATAAACCAAAATTTTTTGTTCATTTGAAGCTCCATTTTTTAGGTTTGAATTAACTAAACTTAAAAATATTACTCCCAAAAAAATATTGATAAATTAATCACTAACAGGCAATTATAAATTTGCCACTTAAATAATTGTAAATATTACATTAAATTAGCTGATATGAAAAACAGGATCTCACTTGTAGCTGCAATTTCAATAGGTATAGGAGGAATGATAGGCGCAGGCATCTTCTCTATATTAGGAGTTGTTGCAGAAGCTTCCGGTGCAGCAATGTGGCTTTCGTTTCTAATTGGCGGAGTGGTTGCGTTATTTTCTACTTACTCCTACGCGAAGCTTGGCGCAAAATTTCCCACCGCAGGAGGCGCTGTTGAATTCCTCGTTCAGGGCTGGGGTAAAGGTAAGGTTTCAGGCGGACTCAATCTCTTCATGTGGATTGGTTATGTTATAGCAATTGCTCTGTATGCGCAGGGTTTTTCATCTTACGCTATTACCTTCATTACGGATAATCCTTCCCCCCTGTTAATTAAAGCAGTTGCTGCTGGAGCAGTAATTCTCTTCACTCTGATAAATATGCTTGGCGCGGGCGATGTTGGCAAAGCTGAAACATTTATAGTTGCGGTAAAAGTTACCATACTGGTTTTATTTGCCGGGGCTGGACTCTTCTTCATTCACCCCGCAAACTTAGAACCTGTTCACTGGAACTCAACTGAATATATTTTCTTTGGTGCGGGAGTTTTATTTATCGGCTACGAAGGCTTTGGTTTAATAACCAACGCGGCGGGGAATATGGATAACCCTTCCAAATCATTACCTAAAGCTTTATATCTCGCAGTTTTTATTGTAATACTGATATACCTTGCAGTATCAATTACAGTAACCGGTAACTTAACTACAGGGCAGATCGCCGCAGCGCGTGACTTCGCGCTTGCCGAAGCAGCCAAACCATTTCTTGGTATGCTGGGATTCAAGTTAATTGCTGTAGCTGCGCTGTTTTCAACTGCCTCGGCAATTAACGCCACACTCTTTGGCGGTTCAAATGTAAGTTACATGGTCGCTAAAGATGGCGAGCTTCCTGCAGTTTTCGCACGGGATGAAATTAAAGGCGCAACAGGGGGACTCTTGATTACATCGCTGATGGTAATCTGTTTTATTTTGTTTTTTGATCTTGCAGGAATTGCTATGATGGGTTCCGGCGCTTTCCTGCTTGTATACGCCGCTGTAAATGCGGGGCATTTGCGTATACTTAAACAAACAGGCGCAAATAGATGGGTTGTAGTTGTATCATTGGTGCTATGTATTATCATGTTCGTTATTCTCGAAGTTTACACATACCGCAAAGCACCCGAGGCTGTTTATACAATGATAGGACTGTTGATCGTTTCGTTTGCAGCTGAAGTAATTTGGCGGAAATTCAGAAAAAAGTGATAAATAATATGTAAATTCTGGTAGATTTTCAAATATAAACTCTAAATATACAGTTGATTATTTCAAAAAAATCCATATTTTACAGACTAATCAATTAACTATTTGGAGGATCAAGTGAAATTAAAATTATTTATTTTGTTTCTTTTATCGCTGCCTTTTTTGAATCCGGCTTATTCGCAGGATAATTTAACAGGCATTCTTCACAACCCGGAAATTCCCTATGTTGGTAATATTTCTGATTGGGGCTCCGACTACATAGTTGCCAATACTGAATCTCGCGGAAGAAATTCAGGTGTATACAGAAGCTCAAACTCAAGCATTTATGTTGCTGTAAGTGATACGAACGTACTTGCAGGAAATACCCTTAATATTTTAAGGTCTTCAAATAACGGTGTTAACTGGTCAATAGTATATTCTGTTGGACCGGCCAGCATAAAGATCTTAAAAACAAAAATGTTAGCAACCGCTAATGATTCTATCTATTGTTATCTTTTAACAGAACAAACAGCGATTTTTACTATCAGTGTATTAAACGGTCAGTTAAGGCTCTTTAACTCAGGGTACAGGGATTTTGATGTTCACAGTACACCATCAAGCAGTATGTTTTTATGGGTGGATACTCTTGGAACAAACAGTCTTTTCAGGTATGGAACCACAAATGGCGGCATCAGTTATTTAACAAGGGGTAATGTTACCAGTACTGCCGCTCACCCCAGAGTATACTGTCCCCCGGGAAGTGATACTGCTATTGTAACTTATTACCAGGCAATTTCGCCTATTACAGATACACTGCAGCTTGGAATTTTATCTGTCAGGTACAGGGAATCTTCACCGGGTACAGCCGCATCTGTCGGTTCATTCACAGTTGTTATACCTGCAGGTACAACCAGGGATCAATATGCCCCTGTCAAATACCGGAATAATTCATGGATATTTTATACTACAGGAACAACAGGAAGTATTAATCTGAATTGTATCACCAGTGTTGATGCCGGCGCAACATGGGGTTCGCAGGTTGTAATAGGCTCACTGCCATCGCGTGATGAATATTGGTTTGATGCAAAGCATTTTACAGTTGGCTCGGGCGGCGTTGATCTGATCTATTATTCAGATACTCTTCAGCCCGGCGCTCCTACAAATGCCACGGATAGAATGTATTATACAAGCGCCGGAACCGTTTCTCCCGGTACTTTTTCTGCTTCAACACAGTTCAGCGAACACGCTCCGGGCTGGTCAGCAAACGGCTATATTCCGTTCCTTGTTGAATATTATGATGTTGGCGGAGATGCTGCAGCAGTATGGATAGGTCAGGATGGTGCGAATAAAAGGCTTTATATGGATAGGCTGGCAGCAGTAACCGGTATTTCTCCGAACGGAAATGAAACACCGGATCAATTCAGTCTCGGTCAGAATTATCCGAATCCGTTTAACCCGGTAACAAATATTAATTTCTCACTGCCGGTAAGCGGATTTGTATCATTAAAAGTATTTGATGTTCTTGGCCGCGAAGTTGCCACATTGGTTGATAAGCAGATAAATGCCGGGTCATACACGGTAAATTTTGATGCTTCCAAACTATCAAGCGGCGTGTATTTCTACCGCTTAACATCGGGTGAATTTTCAGATATCAAAAAACTGATGCTGGTTAAATAACGGAGTTATTTGACCGCCTTGTTTCTAAGGTTGGTTAAATAAATATCTGCAGAATTTCACATGCTTTTGAGGGGCGGATCTTCCGCCCCTTTTTTATTTTTTTAATCCTTTAAACATTCACCCTGTTTTGTTATTTTGCGCATACTAACCGGAGAAAAATTTGCAAAACAAAGAAATCGAAGCAAATAAAGAATACACGGAAGCCCCCGAGGCTAATCCTGTAATGGAATCACTCGAGCGGCCTAAAGTCGCAGCGCTTGATGATATTTTAGGCAAACCATTCAAGGTACTAGATGACGGATTTATCCGTGTGATAGATTACATGGGCTCTGATGAATCAATAGTTCAGGCTGCACGTGTATCATACGGCAAAGGCACTAAGAAGGTCCATGAAGACCGCGGGCTGATAAGATACTTAATGCGCCATCATCACACTACTCCGTTTGAAATGTGCGAGATAAAATTTCATGTGCGTGTACCAATGGATTGCTGGAGGCAGTGGATCCGCCACCGTATGGCAAATGTAAATGAATATTCCACCCGCTACAGCGTTGCAATTGATTCTGCACAAACCACAAGCGAAGCTGAGTGGCGCATACAGGCTTCAGGCAACCGCCAGGGCTCAGCGGGATTTGCCGGAGATGCAGAAGGTAAAACACTAACCGAAAAAGAGCGCTACCTTCAGTCACTTGCCCGAGAAATTTATGATGAGAGATTAAAAATGGGTATTGCCCGCGAGCAGGCAAGGAAAGATCTGCCGCTATCGACCTACACCGAGGCATACTGGAAAGTTGACCTGCATAACCTGCTTCACTTCCTCTATTTAAGGATGGATGCGCATGCACAGTATGAAATACGCCGGTATGCTGAAATAATGGGTCAGGAAATTGTAGCCAAATGGTGCCCCGCCGTATGGGAAGCCTTCATGGATTACAGGGTGAACTCAAACAGTTTCACAAGACTCGAAATGGAAGTGCTTACAGCTATGACGCAGGGCGATAATGAAAAAGCTGTTGCTTTGGGTAAATCATTTAACTGGCTAAATGATGCGGGTGAACCTAAAAAGAACCGCGAGCGCGCTGAGTTTGAAGATAAACTCGAAGGCCTGGGTTTAAAAGCTCCCTGGTAGATTTATGTTCCCCCTTTTCGGAAGGGAAGTGACTTACATTCCTCTGTTGAGAAGCTGTATCACATACTCAAATGGCTTTGCATCTATTTTTATGTAACCGCTGAAAGGATTATCGAGGATCAATATCATATAAAGGATTAAGGTATTAAGCACCGTCAGCGCTGATGTCATTACAAACTGGTGGATAATGTTTTTTGCGTAGAAAAAATAAGTATATATAACCGTTACCACAGAGCCGAACAGCAGCACCACCCATATTATTCCCGGGATGTTATTGCTGCTGTCAAATATCCTCATCCTTCTCCGCTCTCCTGCGTCATTTAGATGCTTTAAGGTTTCCTGGTAAGCAATTTCATTCTTAATTAATGCGCGGTCCATTGTTGCGAAGAATGTCCAGATATTAGTGAAGCTTTCCTTTGCTTTCTCGCTTGGCTCACCCTGCTCAAGAAGTTTCCATTCATCATTTATAACATCTTCGGTGTATTTTCTAAGCAAAGGTATAACCTGCTGCCTGTATGGCTCCGGGAGGGCTTTTGAATTATTGAATATATCCGCAAGCTCTATGGATTCAATTTCCACATTTTTTTTTGAATTGTCGTATTCTTCCCAGGTTGCAAATACCACAAATGCCACCAGTACGGCATATATTATGCCGAAGGCATTAAAAATAAATCCGCCTACTTCATGGTTTTGCTTCAGAACATCTTCTGTGTAATACTTCCTTACTATCTTCAGTCCCATATAGGAAGTGAGCACGGTAATTGAGCTTAACAGCGTCAAAGCAAAAGCCGGGTGCCAGTCTAATATCAGGTCCATAGTTCAAAAATATGCGTAAAATAATACTTAAACAAGTAAAATATATACATTTCACCTACCCTGCTTACCAAATTCATTCATTTTTTCTTCAAACAATTTCCGTTAACTTACCCTCTTAGTCGAATTCGTTTTGAAGTGCTCTTTATAAAGTGGGGATTAGTTCTGTGTTTTGCTCCAGTTTATCGCTTATTGTTGATAACAATTAGAACTGCTGAAATCACATTTTGTGATATCAAAAAGACCTTGGTCAAAAAAAATATAGGTTTTAAAAAAATAAAAATTTGTCATTCTTAGATAAAATATCCATACAGGGTGCAAGGGTTCACAATTTAAAGAATATCGATATCGATATTCCGCGCGACCAATTTGTGGTAATTACGGGAATATCCGGCTCGGGAAAATCATCCCTCGCATTTGATACCATTTACGCTGAAGGCCAGCGCAGGTTTGTTGAAACACTCTCGTCTTATGCGAGGCAGTTCATCGGGGGGATTGAACGCCCTGACGTTGATAAGATCGAAGGGCTCTCGCCATCAATTTCAATTGAGCAGAAAACAATATCACATAACCCGCGCTCAACAGTTGGCACGGTAACGGAAATTTATGATTTCCTCAGGCTGCTGTATTCCAAATGCGGCACACAGCATTGTACAAACTGCGGGCAGCCTGTTCAAAGGCAAAGTGTTCAGCAGATAATTGACCACATCAGGGAAAACCTGGATACAAAAAGAATTAATATCCTTGCTCCCGTTGTAAAAGGCAGAAAAGGTCACTACCGCGAATTATTTGAGCAAATTGAAAAAGACGGCTTCACCAAGGTAAGGGTTGATAAAGTCATCAAAGATATCACCCCGAAAATGAAGCTTGACCGTTATAAGATACACGATATTGAAATTGTTGTTGACAGGATCATGGTCACAAAGGCCACATCGCTCAGGCTCACTGATTCAGTTGAAACTGCCCTGCGTTTTGGCGGCGGCATTGTTATTATTACTGAATCCGACAACGACGGCTCGAAAGACAGATTATTCAGCGAAAAACTCGCCTGCCCGACATGCGGTATTGGATTTGATGAACCTGCCCCCAATTCCTTTTCGTTCAACTCACCCTATGGCTGGTGCCCAGATTGTCTTGGGCTTGGCGCGCGAAAGGAGCTTGATGAAAGACTTATTATCACAGATTATGATCTATCAATTGCCGATGGCGCCATTGCACCTCTTGGCAAACCGCGCACCAACTGGACCTTCACCGTGCTTAAGCAGCTGATTGAATCATGGGGATATGACTTTGATACTCCCTTAAAGAAGCTTACCAAAGATGAACTTGAAATTATCATGAATGGCGACAGCCAAAAGCGCAATTACAAGTATGTTGATTCCCGCGGCATTCAGCGCGAATATTCTCATAAATTCCAGGGTGTAAAGAAAATAATTCTCGATTACTACCGCAACCAGACCTCGGAATATATTTCTAACTGGGCGGAAAGCTTTATGACCTCCAACACCTGCGATACCTGTAAAGGCGGGAAGCTGAAAGCTTCAAGTCTTGCTGTGCTGGTTGATTCAACCGCAGGTAAAAAGAACATTTACGAAGTATCGCTGCTTTCAATAAAAAAAGCCCGTGATTATTTTGATACACTGATATTAAATGAACGCCAGCAGATAATCGCGAAGCAGATACTAAAAGAGATTAAAATGCGCCTTGAGTTCATGCTTAACGTTGGACTTGATTATTTATCACTTGATAGAAATGCCCGCACGCTTTCCGGCGGTGAGGCGCAGAGAATTAAGCTTGCAACTCAAATAGGCTCCCAGCTTCGCGGAGTGTTATATATACTTGATGAGCCGAGTATTGGTTTGCATCAGCGTGATAATGAGCTTCTGATAAAATCATTAAAGAACCTGCGCGATATTGGCAATACGGTTATTGTGGTTGAGCATGATAAACAGATGATGGAAGAAGCTGATTTTGTTGTTGATCTGGGTCCGGGTGCAGGTGAACATGGCGGACACATAGTTGCCTTCGGCAAACCCGGCTCACTGAACGGCAATTCGCTAACTTCACTATATATTTCAGGAAAGAAAAGTATTGAGGTACCTAAAAAACGCAGAATAGGCAACGGGCAATCCCTGGTGTTAAAAGGCGCGTCTGGTAATAATCTCAAAAAAGTTAACCTCACGGTTCCGCTTGGCAAATTTATTTGCATTACCGGCGTCAGCGGTTCCGGAAAATCATCGCTTATCAATGAAACATTATATCGCGTGCTATCGAGGAAGTTCTTCAAAACCCCTGAGCCTCCCCTGCCGTATGATACAATTGAAGGATTAAAAAATGTTAACAAAGTAATTGAAGTTGACCAGTCACCCATTGGCAGAACGCCGCGCAGCAATCCCGCAACTTATACCGGACTTTTCACCTTCATACGTGATCTGTTTTCAACACTCCCCGAAGCAAAGATACGCGGCTACAAGGTTGGCAGATTCAGTTTCAATGTAAAAGGCGGCAGATGTGAAGCCTGTGAAGGCGGCGGCCAGAAGAAAATTGAAATGAACTTTCTGCCTGATGTATATGTAACCTGTGATGTTTGCCGCGGCAAACGTTACAACCGCGAAACACTTGAAGTGCGTTACAAAGGCAAAAATATTTCTGATGTACTTGAAATGACGGTTGAAGAAGCCGTAGGCTTCTTTGATGCTATTCCCTCGCTTAAGCGCAAGCTGCAAACATTGTACGATGTGGGTTTAGGGTATATTCGGCTTGGGCAATCGGCAGTAACGCTCTCAGGCGGTGAGGCGCAAAGAGTGAAGCTTTCAACTGAGCTTTCAAAAATACAGACCGGAAAAACAATTTATATACTTGATGAACCTACAACGGGATTACATTTTGAAGATATAAGCATGCTGCTAAAAGTATTGAACCAGCTTGTTGATAAGGGTAATTCTGTTATTGTAATTGAGCATAATCTTGATGTGATAAAAACAGCTGACTGGGTGATCGATCTGGGTCCCGAAGGCGGCGATGCCGGCGGCAGGATAATTGCCGAAGGTACCCCCGAAGATATTGTTAAGAATTTTATGAAACAATCAGTTACCGCAAAATTCCTGAAGCC
>JAUQWQ010000198.1 GCA_030835085.1 Ignavibacteria bacterium | reverse complement strand
TCTATTGCAAGCTTGGTTAAGTCCCTGCCAAAGTTATCCAGCACGGGAGTCTTGGTGCGCTCGGGTTTCTTTTCCGAGGTCGGTGATTTCTGCTGCTGCTGTGAAGTTTTGCCGCTTAATATAGCTGAGAGTTCCTCTTTTACTACTTCGTATGTAATGCCGAACTGCTGCAGTATCTGCGATGCAAGATTATCATCTTCCCTTAATATAGAAAGCAGGAGATGCTCAGTGCCGATGACATCTGACTTGAATATCTTTGCTTCCAGGTATGTTATTTTTAAAACTTTTTCAGCCTGTTTTGTAAGCGGTATATTACCTACCGTTAGTGTGGCGCCGGATTGCCTTACAGTATCTTCAATAGTTTTCTTTATCTTGCCGATATCTTTTCCAAGATTCCTGAAGATCTTAATCGCAATCCCCTCTCCTTCACGGATAATTCCGAGCAGGAGATGCTCGGTGCCGATGTAATCGTGTCCCAGGCGAATGGCTTCTTCCCTGCTTAACCTTATCACATCCTGAACCCTGTTTGAAAAATTGCTGTCCATAATATTATTTTCCGTTATTTACTAAATTCAACAATTTACGTTAAAATTTAGTTTCCTTATGCTAAAATTACGCTTTAATTCAAAGATTTGCAATGAGTGGTATAATACATTGCGCCTTATTTTCTGCAGAATCCGCTGCAAAACGGCATAAATGCATTGCTAAGGATATGTTTATCAATCCTTTCTCAGGTAATTGGATCTTTTGAAGGAAATTCGGAATTCTGAGCCGTTATTGCGGATTAGCTCAACTGTTCCGCCAAGCTGTTCAGAAAGTATTTTTACCAGCTTTAATCCCAGCGAGTTTGTATTCCCGAAATCAATACTTTCCGGAATACCGATCCCGTCATCTTTTATCAAAAGCAAATAATCGTTTTCATTAAGCTCTTTAAGATCAATAAAAATTTCCCCTTTCCTTAGGTCAGGGTATGCGTATTTAAGGCAATTGCTTATAAGTTCATTAATGATAAGTCCGCATGGTATAGCTGTATCAATATCAAGGTAAATGCTGCGGAATTCTATAACCGGCCTAACCCGGTCAATACTTATACCGTAAGATGAATAAAGGCTGTTAACCAGATTTTTTATATAATCGTAAAACTCAATAACGGAAATATCTGTAGAACGGTAAAGCTTTTCGTGAATAAGCGCCATTGTTTTTATGCGGTTCTGGCTTTCGGCAAACAGGCTGTGTATCTCTTTATCATTAACATGGGCAGATTGCAGCTTTATAAGGCTTGAAATTATCTGAAGATTATTTTTTACGCGGTGGTGAATTTCTTTTAGCAGCATATCTTTCTGCTTAAGTGAAGTCTCAATGGTATTCTCATATTTCTTCCTGTCTGTAATATCACTGTGAATGCCTATTGAACCGATTATTTTCCCGTCAGCATCTTTAAGCGGCGCACTGGAAATTTCCACCCAAATGCTCTCACCCGTTTTAGTTTTCATCTGTACTTCGAACCTGTCAGTAAATCCGTGCCTGCGAAGCTTTATCCTGTCCTTAATAAAATCCCTGTATTCATCAACTACCAATATCTCCCCCGCTATCTGTCCAATAAGTTCATCCTTACCGTAACCAAACATCCTGATAGCGTTATCATTGGCAAAAATTATCCTGTCATAATTATCAACATACAGTATTACTTCGCTCATATTTTCTATGAGAGTTCTGTATTTCAGCTCGCTGTCAATCAGCGCCTGCTGTGTGCGTTTCAGTTCGGTAATATCATAAGCAATACCCAGTACTGCGGGCTTACCCTGGAAATTTATTAATGAAGCATTGTAGTCCAGCCACTTTTCTGCGCCGTGTTTATCGATTATTTTAAGCTCATACCTTGAGGGGACGCCTTCTTTCCCGCTTACCCTATCCAAGCCGCGCTGCTTTGCAGAATCACGGAGATCCGGATGCACCAGTTCCCAGAAATTCTTGCCTATCATTTCCGTTACACTGTAACCGGTAATATTTTCTGAATACTCGTTACCGTATATGAATTTATTTTCTGAATAGATGAAAATAGCGGCTGGGACTGATTCAGTCAGTCTCCGGTATTTATCTTCACTTTCGCGCAGGAGCTTTTCCGCGTTGATACGGTCTGTGATATCGACATAAATCTGGTCAATGGCATAAGGCTCTCCTTTATTGTCAAGCTCGGGGTAGTAGAACACATCCAGCCACAATATTTTGCCTTCGCGGTTAATGATGCGGTACATGTAGCGGAAAATATCCCTGAACTGATTTTCGCTCCATAATTCATGAGCCTTCAGGAATCCTTCAAGGTCATCTTTGTGAATACATGCCAGTAATTCCTTATCAGAAAGCGCATTGAACTCTTCACGGGTATAACCTGATTGTCTTGTGAATTCTTTATTGGCAAGGGCATAACCCTGAGTATCTTTTAATACACGTGTGAACGCTATCGGAGCATTTTCAACTACTTTTGGATAACCGAATAATGAAAAATCATAAGTTTCAAGCTGTTTTTCAAGCTCAGTTATCCTTTTTTTAAGGGAAGCAATTTCAGCCTCCTGCGAAATTTTCTGCTTAAGAGGATCTTTTTTCATACCAACTGCATATTAATATTAATTTTAATAAAATTCTATAGCTATAAAAGAGATTGAAATATTTAATAAATTTTCGCTATTTTTAAGTAAATAATCAATTTATGGAGGCGTTTTATGGGACTTGTTAAAGAATTCAAAGAATTTATTTCACGCGGTAATGTTGTTGATCTTGCCGTAGGTGTTATTATCGGCGCATCCTTCGGTAAAATAGTTTCTTCTGTTGTAGATGATATCATCATGCCGCCTATAGGTGTACTGCTTGGGGGAATGAATTTCACTTCATTAAAAATTATTTTAAAGGAAGCATCAACTGATCCCACCGGCAAAATTACTGAAGCTGTTTCATTAAATTACGGAAACTTCATACAGACCGGAATTGATTTCGTAATAATTGCCGCAGCGATATTTATCTTTGTAAAAGCGTTCAATTCCATGAAGCGCAAAGAAGAAGCTCCGCCTCCTGCTCCGCCAACAAAAGAAGAAATATTGCTGACAGAGATACGGGACCTTTTAAGTAAAAAGTAATGTAAGGCAAAAGACATCCCGCTAAGTAGAAACCCGGGACTGCTGAAAAACGCAGAAAGCAAACATCCTCAGCTGAAGCTGAGTAAGTCAAGAAAGCAAAAAAAGTTAAGCACAGATAATTTCCTCTGTGCTTTTTTATTTAGAGTATCACAGAAAATAGAACACAGATTACACGGATGAAACGGATTTACACGGAAAAGCTAAATACTTTCCAGGATTAAGGACACTTGCTTTCAGACCCCCTCTTGTCATTCGCACCTTTGGTGCGATTGACTTTCTCCCCCAGCCAGGGGGAGATGTTTCATAGCTCCCCTCACCGAGAAACCGGTTCTGCGACTTTCCTAAGGAGGGGAAGAAATCCGGCGTTAGCCGGATTAGGGGTGGTCACTTCACATATACATTTTCTTTAGACCCCCTCCTGTCATTCGCACCGGAGGTGCCTTACAAAGGAAGGGATTTAGGTCGCAGAACCGGCTCTGACGGTGGAGGTCTGATTCCCACCCAGATTCTCACGATGAAAGCAATTTTTTTTTTTGAGGGCTTTCCATGTTGGGAATGCCTTTTTACCGGCTATAATCGTAATATTCCCACGATGAAAGCATTCTCATTATGAATAATTCATGGTGGGAATCCACTTTCTCGATGATAATGTAAATGAGAAAACCCCAAAAACAGAACGGAATTGGCATGTAAATTCCCAAGATGAATTTTCCATGTTGGGAAAACTTTTATAGAAGTAATTATTGTGGACATATAAAATAAAGGAAAAATTAAAGATTAATATGCTTTTTGCATACTTATATTAATATAATATATGCCAATTGCATTGTCAAGGGTAAAATGAAGCGAAGTTTACAATGAATTGAACACGGAAAACACGGATTAAACAGATTTACACGGAAAAGTCAAAAGCTTTTCAATAACTTTCAAAAGACGAAAGTCGATTCAGAGGAACAGAGTCACAGAGATAAGCAGTAATTATTGATATTAAATTACAAAATAGCTAAACCAGCATTTACATTTTCTAATGTGCAGGAAATAGGCAAGATTAAGTCATCACAGAAAACAAATACTTCTTTCCCTTTATAAGATTTCCCGGCAGAATAGGATAAATCGTATATGAAGGAACGCCGGCTCTCATATAACTTTAGTATCTCCGGCACACCATCATAAGATAAAACCCATTTATGATTAATATCATTTTGAATAACATTTGCAATATTTCCATGATCACTTTTCAGATACGAATTTAAGTATAATTCACTACTTTTTTCATAATATGGAGGGTCCAAATAGATAAGAGTATCGTCGGATAGTTCTGTAATATAGTTTTTAATGTAATATTCTGCGTCTAAATTAGTTATAAAGATATTTTGCCTATATTCAGCAATAGCTTCAATTTTGCTTACTAAATCATCCTTATGAAATCTTGCGTCAATTTTATAGTCACCCGCCTGTTCAATTCCGCCAATTACGCCAGCGGATAAAATTCCCGATCTATTACATCTATTTAAAAAGAAAATACTAAACCCTAGTTCAAGCAAATCAACTTCGCTATTCTGTTTGATTAAACTTTTCCGGTATTTCCATTCGTCTATAGTTATCTCGGTATCCGAAATTAAGCCACATAGCTTTTCCGTTTCATTAATCACAGAATACCAAAAAGCATATATACCCCGGTCAGAATCATTTAAATAAATATTCTTAACTTTTTTTGCAAGCAAAAGATTTATTGCTACGCCTGCACCTCCAGCATAGGGCTCAACATAGTTTCCGTCTATTTCGTTTTCATTCAATAATTCCTGAATAAATGGTGTAATTCGTTGTTTACCACCCGGATATCTTAAAGGTGTATTAACTCTATACATTAATTCATCTCCTCAAGCAATGGGTATACACTACCGAATAACGTACATATATCCCCAGGAATTACGGAAAATGATACATTATGAACTAATTGATTCATTGATCTCACAGATAAAATTCCCTCTGGTTTTGATAACTCAGTTATTGCACCATGTAAAATCTGTTTCTTCGCAGGATTTAACCCTATTATATGTTTTTTGATATCTTTTAAAATTTCAATAAGTTTTCTACTATTATCACCAACTTTAGTTGGTATTGAATGGTCTTTGCAATATGCTTTAGCAGAAATCTCAAACATACTTCTAAGTAAAAAACAAAATGCAAGTGGATTATCTTGAATTTTTAATTTTTTCATTTCATCACGCAAAGTAACCACTTTATCTCTATCATGTCCATGGGGATTAAACTTCTTTAAGATATCTTTAACCCTTTTAGGATCATTTATTGCATATGCTTTTGGCTGGTTAGCATTACTACTTGCAGTTGATGCTGTATTTGAAGTATTTGTCGCTGGCTGAGAGGTTGTAGTTGTATTCGACGATGTTGTATTGCTAGGTTGATCGGTAGATGCTGTGTTATGAGTTGAAGTTGTATTCGAAATAATAGGAGGAATCCCATACTGACTAAATAGATCAGTATTAACATTTCTCATACTAGGAAAACCTATATTATTTAGCCCAATATCAAACAGTACGTTATTTAATTCTTTGATTTTAGAAATACTTGGATATTTTTGGACTAAATCTATTACTTTAGAAAAACCTAACCTTATGGATAATTCGCGAAGAGCCTCGTCTAAAACAGAAATGGGATAATCTCCCGCCCACCTTTCCTGCTGCTGAATCGACAAATTCTTACCATTTATTAAATACTTCTCTAACAAATCCAGACTTGGTTCAATTGCCTGCTTTGCATCTCTATTATGTCTAGCCCTAGCAACAGAAGTCCATGGTTCTCTACTTGCCTTCTCACCTTTACCATGAGTCAAAGATACTAAGTCATCAACCTTATCAATTTCATTTAGCTCATAACTGATACAAGGCACCTTTAAATTATCCTTCAACCATTGTTTGTTTAAAAGTGAAATTTTCTTTAATCTTTCATCAATGATATTAAATTTCTTTTTATCTAATAACCCATGTATGATTTTAAGAATTGCTATTCTTCTATTCCCTTCTTTTACAGTCAGCACATTCCCCTTTTTCAAAACTATAATATTTTCAATAAAAAGGAATCCTTTGTCAAGAATGCTATCCATTACTGCGAAAAATCGATCTTCATTTATAGATATCATTGCATTAACAGCATCATACTCATTTTTTTGAGGAGTTGTTCTGTAATTCTTTAAGTCTAAGGAAAGTTTGCTTATATCTACTTCAGCAATAGTTGGCATAGTTTTACATGTTTATTTCAAATATATGTAAATCAGTTTATTTTTTATTACTAATTTGCATCACATCAATAATCTTTAACACAAAAAGGCTTCCCCGTATATTCAACGGGTAAAGCCCCTATCTTCGCGTGATGTACAAAATTAATAGTTTAGGTATATAAATGCAAGGTTGCATTATAAACCTGCTATTTTCTTTTCTTTTTTGTCAGATATACCCGTGCATGCGCCCCAGGAGAATCACCGCTATCTGACTTCAGGATCACAGTAATATCAAAATGTTTTCCTGTTCTGTACACGCGGTCAGTTCCCAAAAACCCGCTTACAGTACCTGAGGTTTGCCCCTGTGGTATCCTGAACGTGCCATCGCCGTGTATACCTGCCATATTTGTATCAACTGATATTTTTACCAATTGTCCGCCGGGGGGAGCCGGTGCATCCATATATACGGTCATTACGGGGTCATTCCCGTTGTTGCCGCCTTCCAATGAATCCATATTTAAATGCAGGCTGCCAATGCCGATGCAGTTGGGCACGTTGAAGTTAAGTGTAACTTCCGGAGAGGTCGCCCGTTCTCCAGGCATCCCGTAATTATAACCCTGGCACAGCACTTTAAATACTGCATTTCCGCCGAATGAATAAGCTGAGTTTGCATACGTGCTGTAATCAAGTTCAAAAGTTATCTCCTCCGAATCAGAACTGTATTCACCCATGAAACTTACCCATTCAAACTCTCCCGTATTTTTTTTAAACATCAGTTCCCAGTGAGCGGCATCAGCCCAGTAGTTATTTTTTGCGGTAAAAGTTTTTTTGCAGTTAAAACCAAGCGAAACACTTCCGCCGGGTGTAACAGTTACTTCAGAATTACTCCGGGTTTTAACGCCGGAAATATTATTCACGCCTGCGGCAGTTATTACTGATCCTTTGGGAGCTTTTACTCCTGCCTTTCCTTTGATGCCGGGTTTCGTACCAGGAACCAGTTTTGCCTGCGGGTTCCCGGCCGGAGATTCAGACGCCGGTCTTTTTGCAAGCGATACTTTCCTCAGCTCTTTGATCCTGTTGTTGATTATTGCTGCTTCTGCCGGCACTTCATAACGAAGGTAAGGCGGATGAACGGTGTTTTTTGTGCCCATGATATTTTATTTTTTGATTTATGCCTACTCTCTAAGTTTTCGGCTGCCCTCTTCAAATTTGTTTTTTATCTGCTTAAAACTCCTTTGGAATATCATTACAAAATGAACTGATTCAAAATAAAAAAGGCTTTGCCCGTTTATTCAACGGGTAAAGCCCCTATCTTCGCGTGAAGTGTAAAATAGTAGTTTAGGTTTGTAAAAGCAAGTGTGTTTGCTTACGGTGCAGCAGGCTGTGCCTCTGTGTACTCTGTGAGCTGTGTGCTCAGTGAACTCTGTGGTGAGTGCTTTTGATTTTTTTACATGTCACCACTGTCAGAGTCAGTCCATAGGCCTAACGGGGTTGAAAGCTTTGCGTCTTTGCGGTTAATTTTATTGGTTTTAGTTAATAATTCAGTACTTATTGCAGTACAGGTATGAAATGCAAAAACAACTTTGTGACCCTTTGAGCCTTAGAGTCTTTGTGGCGGTCCTTTGTTTTGATTTAAATTTACTTCATTTCCAACATCTTCACTCATTGCCCTATTTATTGACCAGATACCTTTCATCACTGCGTTCTGCAAGTCGTACCTGCTTTCGCACCAAAGGGATAAACCAGGTATGGCAAGGCAAAAAACTTTGTGCCCCTTTGAGTCTTTGTGCCTTTGTGTTTGCTTTGTGTTTTGATTTTGATTTTAAAAATAAAAAATCCCCTCCAATTTTGAGTAGAGGGGAAAATATTATGAAACTTCCGAAGTTAACTGATGTCTTCCGAAGTTGGTTATGAATTAGCAGGTAACACAGATTTTGACGGAGCTATTAAGCTTATTAACGGACACAGTATAAATGAAAGCAGCATGCCGATAGTACCTGCCTGCGGTGATGATGAACCCGTGAAGTATAGTACTAAACATGTACCGAGTCCGATAATTGATGATAAGAATGCCCCGGTTAACGATGTACGTTTCCACATAAGTCCCCAGAAGAACGGTCCCAGGAACGCGGCGCCGATAGCGCCCCATGATATGCCAAGTATTATAACAATACTTGCGGGCTTAAAGTACGCCAGAATAACTGATATGATAATAAATATCAGCGCAGATGCTCGCATAAGGTTCGTCAGCGTTTTATCGGAAGCATTTTTGTTAACAAAGCCTGCGTAGAAATCCTTAACAACTGATGAACTTGAAATTAATATTATCGCGGCAAGCGTTGACATGGATGCAGAAAGTATAAGCAGCAGCATAAGTACAAACAGGTATTCTGGGATTACTTTGTTCAGCAGGTCAGGCATCAATGAATCAAACACTGGCTTTCCATTGTTAAACGCATTCGGTGCATTTTCAGGTGTCAAAAAGACACGTGAAGTAGAACCAACAAAGTATGCTACAGAAGCAATAATTACAGAAAATAATGTTGACGCAATCATTCCCGTTCTAATAGCCTTCTTATCTCTGACAGCATAAAATTTTTGTATAAGCTGCGGCATCGCAAACGGCGCAACCGAGGTTAAGAATGTGAGGTAGAATAAATTCCAGAAACCCGCGGGTCCAAGCCATGAAACAAGCCTGGGGTCATGTGTGGATAGTTTTGCAGTCAGTTCAGTGAGTCCACCCGCAGCATTCACAGTTGTAAATGAAAGTACTGCGCAGCCTATTATCATTATTATCCCGAAGACAACATCTATCATTGTCATGGAATTATACCCGCCAAGCACCAGGTAAAGCCCGGTGAATCCGCCCATAAAAATAAGCGCGAGGGAGTAATCTATATTAAATGTAACTTTGAATAAATATGACAGCCCGATAAAAACCGCGGCTGAGTACGGTATGAACAGGAAAAATATCGCTATTGATGAATACAGCTTAAACCCTTTGCTGTTATACCGTTTTTCAAAATATTCCGGCAGAGTTGAAACTTTATATTCAATTGACATTTGTTTAATGCGGTGTCCCATTATCCACCATACGCCCAGCACGCCAACCAGTGAATTGAACAGCGCTATCCATAAACCGGAATATCCGAAATTCCATCCAACCTGCCCTGCAAATCCTATAAAAAGTACCGCTGAAAAATATGCGGTGCCGTATGTAAAAGCGGTCATCCATGCGCCTATTTTTCCGCCGCCAAGAAAGTAATCATTGAACGATTTCGTTTTCCTCATCCCTATTATACCGGCAGCAATAATTGCCATACAGAACAGGGAAATTATAATTATTCGCGTTATCATTATCTATCAGTAAGTTTAAAATAAAAAAAATTCCCGCCTTAAGCGGGAATAAAAAATGTATCAGTAATATTTTGATGATAAAAGGTTCATTTTACAGTAAAAATATCATTATAACCTTAATGTGTGATCAGTTTTTTAAAATGTGATGCCGGGTATTATCCTGGCATCACTTAAAGTATTATAAAACTTCAGAAGTCTAAAAGACTTCCGAAGTTAGTTTTATGTCTTCCGAAGTTAACAGCTATGATTTCTTATATCTTTCTTCTGCTTTATCAGCTTCTGCGCTTAATTCTTTTGGCAGTGCACCTTCGAATATTTTGTAATACTCGCGCATTTCATTTATTTCATCTATGCCATGCTCTTTATCAACCGTGAAAAGTTTTTCCAGGTTTTCCTTTGATATATCAAGTCCTGATACATCAAATTCTTCAATAACGGGCAGTCTGCCAATTGGCGCTTCAACAGCTTTAGCTGTTCCGTTAACGCGCTCAATAGCCCATTTTATCGCGCGGATATTATCTCCGTAGCCTGGCCACATGAACTTGCCGTTCTCATCTTTGCGGAACCAGTTAACATAAAATATCTTCGGCATTTTAGAGCTGTCGTTATTTTTGCCCATATTTATCCAGTGACCGAAGTAGTCGCCCATATTGTAACCGCAGAACGGAAGCATTGCAAACGGGTCATGACGCAGCTTGCCAACAGTACCTGCAGCAGCCGCTGTCATTTCACTTGAGCATGATGAACCCATGAACACACCGTGATTCCAGTCATATGCCTCTGTAATCAGCGGAACAAAAGAAGCTCTTCTGCCGCCAAAGAGGAATGCTGAAATAGGCACACCTTTGGGATCTTCCCATGCGGGATCAATAACAGGACACTGTGATGCAGGTGCGGTGAAACGTGAATTCGGATGAGAAGAAAGCTCTTTGCTTTCTGGTGTCCAGTCTTTTTTATGCCAGTCAATTAAGTGAGCGGGCTTTTCGTCAGTCATGCCTTCCCACCAAACATCGCCGTCATCAGTATATGCTACGTTTGTAAAAATTGAATTTTTTGTCATTGAAAGCATTGCGTTGGCATTTGTTTTCATCGAAGTGCCCGGCGCAACACCGAAGAATCCATTTTCAGGATTGATAGCGTAAAGCCTGCCGTCATCGCCGATCTTCATCCATGCAATATCATCGCCGACTGTTTCAACTTTCCATCCCGGAAGCGATGGAGTAAGCATTGCGAGATTTGTTTTTCCGCATGCTGAAGGAAACGCTGCCGCGATATATTTTTTCTCGCCGCCCGGAGGTGTAACACCAAGTATAAGCATATGTTCAGCCATCCAGCCCTGCTCACGCGCAAGAACTGAAGCAATTCTGAGCGCGAAACATTTTTTGCCGAGTAACGCATTTCCGCCGTAACCGCTGCCGTATGACCATATTGCTTTTTCTTCTGGGAAATGCACGATGTACTTTGTATCGCTGCACGGCCAGTCAATATCTTTTTTGCCGTCACCAAGCGGGTAGCCAACTGAATGCATTGCGGGAACGAATTCACCGTTGCCAAGAACATCAAGCACTTTCTGTCCTATGCGTGTCATAATTCTCATGTTAACTACAACGTAGGGTGAATCTGTGATCTCGATACCAATGTGTGCAATCTTTGAGCCAAGCGGACCCATGCTGAATGGAATAACATACATCGTTCTGCCTTTCATGCATCCTGCAAATAAGCCTTTCAGAATGGATTTCATTTCATTTGGATCCATCCAGTTGTTTGTGGGGCCGGCATCTTCTTTCTTTTTGGAACAGATAAAAGTTTTATCTTCAACTCTTGCTACATCACTCGGGTTTGAAGTCACCCAGTAACTGTTTTCTCTTTTTTTAAGGGGTTTAAACTGACCGCTCTTTACGCACTGTTCGATGAGCTTATTGTTCTCTTCTTCAGAGCCGTCACACCAGTGAACTGAATCAGGCTGGCACAGCTCCGCCATTTCCTTAACCCAGTCTTTAAGCTTTTGATTGTTTGTCATTTTTCCTCAACATTAAGTTAAAATTTTAACCGCCACTTGAAAGTGTAAATAATGAATTCAAGCCCACTTCCTCATCCAAGCTTTTCATTTTTTACAGAATTTTTGGTAAACCAAAAAGCTAAAATACGCATTTTTGTGGTTTTTTTCAATTTAGAAAGCGATGGAGTAAGGCATTTTAAGAGATTATTAGGTATTTTTGAGTATTATATGAAGAAAATCTACATCATTCTTTTACTGGCAGCAATAATCCGGATTATAGATATTTCTGCACCAATTATCGGGTGGCATTCATGGCGGCAGTCAGATACTGCAAGTATTGCCCGGAATTTTTACGAAAACGGGCATAATTTAGTGTATCCACAGATCAATTGGGGAGGTTCAGGCACCGGATATGTTGAATCAGAATTTCAGATCTACCCTTTTATTGTTTCTATATTATATGCAGCTTTCGGATTTCATGATATATTTGGCAGAATACTTTCGGTGTTCTTTTCTCTGCTTACTGTGTATGGACTTTATCTACTCGTCAGAAAGATCATAAATGAAGATACTGCTTTATGGTCCGCTTTGATCTATGCAATACTTCCTCTCAATATTTTCTATGGCAGGGCATTTATGCCCGATGCTGCAATGCTGATGTGTTCGGTTTACGGTGTCTACTTTTTTTCAGAGTGGCTTGATAAAAACAGAGTGAAGTATTTTTTAGCCGGATGGTTATTTATAACTCTAGCTGTACTTATGAAACTGCCGACACTTTATATAGGGCTTCCATTGTTTTATCTCGCCTTTCATAAATACCGCTGGTCGTTATTTAAAAATTTGTACCTATACTTACTTGCAGCAATAATTCTGTTACCTGTTTTTTTATGGTACTACCATGCACATCAGCTATTTTTAAATGGAGGCTCATCTTTTGGTATATGGACCTACGGGCAGGATAAGTGGGGAATGTTTTCATTACTTATTGACCCGGCCTGGTTCAATGATGTTTTCTTCAAAAGCATAGCCGAAAGGCATTTAACATATCCCGGTTTTATTTTGTTCATTGCGGGACTGTTTATCAAACGGACTTATGATAGAGAAAGATTATTCGATATATGGCTGATTGCCGTGCTTATTTTTATTTTTATTGCAGCGCAGGCGCACCGCGCACAGGAGTATTATACATTGCCGTTTGATATTGCCGCAGCGGTTTACATTGGCAAATTCCTGGCAAAATATCTGCCCATTGAAAACTTCAAAGCTGTGTTGAGTAAATATAAATTAAGATCATACTTTGCGCTGCTTTGCATTGTGCTGGTTTGTGTTTTAAGTTATTTAAGGGTCGCAAGATTTTATAATGGCGAAAATCCGGATTCACCAGTACTAAAAATTGGCAGGGAAATTCAGTCCGTTTCAAATCCGCAGGATAAAATTATTACAATTGGCGATGGAAATCCGGTTTACCTGTATCACGCTCACCGTTTCGGGTGGACAGCAATGCCCGAGCAGCTGGATAGCAATTATATTGCACAACGCCGAAAAGAGGGTGCAAAATTCATTACTGGGGAAAAAATTATATTTGAAAGGAATAATTCTACAGACAGATTAGATTTTCTTTTGAAGAATTATAAGGTTATAAAAGATGAAGCTGATCACTTTGTAATAGCTACTGAGTAATATCCGATATCAGATATCAGTTTCCATTCTCACACCAGCGAATCATACTGCACGATTTCCCATTTGAGGCTTTTATGGTAGAACGAAAGCTCGCATATCAGTGATTCATCTTCGCAAATAACGGTAAAGTGCGTTTTAAATCCCTCTTCATTATCCGGCAGCCGCCAGATATTGGCAATGCGGTGTACCTTGTACACGCGCCTATCCCACTTGAACTTAAGGATCTCAACCTTTGAGTTGTGGAAATACGAAATTACCTCTATGGGTTTATATACCTGGTTTTGTATGTAGGTCATACCTTATTAGTGTCAAATAGCAAATAGTAAAAAACACATGACAGTTGTTGGTTCCGTGCCGCGAATAGAACTTCTTTTCGTGGCATGAATAGCTTTTTATAAAATTGTTGTGTTCAGAAACCGTTAAAACGGTTTCCGATATTTCGCAATATTATTCCCACGGCTGAAGCCGTGGGCTAACATCTCCCGCATTTTATATTGATTACCCCAAAATTACCCTGTTAATTCCCCGCAAAAAATTCCATTATTTCCTGCTTGACTTCCCTTAAAAAATACTGTATATTTATACAGTGTATTTATATACAGTATAAATTAACATCAAAAAAATGGCATTTAAAATAAGATTGCCACGGAGCTAAAGCTCCTCGCAATGATAGATTAAGATAAGAGATTCCCGCCTGCGCGGGAATGAGAAGAAAAATGAAAAAACTCACAAAGAATCAGCAGAAAGTGGCGGATTATATAAGCCGATTCACGAAGGAACATTTATACTCCCCCACCTACAAAGAAATTGCGGAGCATTTTAAGGTGAATGTTAACGCTATTCAGCAGACAGTCACAGCGCTTATAAAGAAGGATGCCCTTGAACGCTCCGAAGGCATTGCGCGGGGACTGAGGATAAAATCCGCCCCGGATGCGGAGATAATTCACGGCAGCACGGCAATGATAACCATACCATTATATGGCAGCGTAGCTGCCGGCGAGCCCATCTTTGCCGATAATAATATTGAAGGCTACATCACGGTTGATAAACCCAAACGCTCCGCCGGCGAGCTGTTTGCCGTTACAGTGCGCGGTGACAGTATGACCGATAAAAAAATTGTTGAGCGCGATAAGCTCATTGTCCGCAAACAAAATACCGCCAACGACGGCGAAATAGTAGTTGCCCTGCTTGATGATGAAGTAACTGTAAAGGTATTTAAAGCCGGCGGCGGAAAGCCCTACCTTCAGCCGGCAAATAATAAGTATGATCCGATTCACCGCCCGTTTAAGATACTTGGTATAGTGGTGGGATTGACGAGGGATTTTACAGCAGTATGAGTAGCGTAATGTCAAATGACAAAATCCAAATGTCAAAACAAAAGCATTATAGTTTGTGAAATGCGTATAATTGACCCCGCAGGGGTCACATGTCTATAGAAATGAATCTGTAATTGATTCACGACCCCATAGGGGTCGCACAAAGAGATTCGCAATTATAACAGGCAAAACGAAAATTGTGAACGCCATTGAAACCGTTAAAACGGTTTCAATTAAATATCGATTCTTTTCCCCACGGCTAAAGCCGTGGGCTGTCTCATATTTTTTTTTCACCCCGCTAAAGCAGCAGAAGATTATCCCGCAAAGATTTCTGCTTCTGGAAAAACGCACCACCGGTGCGTTTTTGGGGTGAGATAAATAACTGCTCCGCGAAGGTCATATGTTTATAAAAATGAATATGCAGTTCTTATACACCCCAGCAGGGTCCGCAGAATGAATACAGCAAAAAATACAGGTAAAATAAGTTCGTCATTTTTTATCCCCAGGGATAGCAGACCCTCGGCGCATCTTTTTAAAAGGATAAGGATGATGCCGCTGTACTCATTTCCCCACCATAAGGATCTTGGCAACAGCACAGGCGCAAACCGGAATAAATATTTCATACATCTTGATCTTGACGCGTTCTACGCGCAGGTAGAACAGCGCGATAATCCAAAGCTGCGCGGCAAGCCTGTATCAGTAGGCGGCGGGGAAGGCAACAAGGGAATAGTTATGACGGCAAGTTATGAAGCGCGCAAGTACGGGGTTGATATAGGAATGTCTGTAGTTGACGCAAAGCGTCTCTGCCCTGAGCTTATTTCACTGCCCTGCTACGGCACAAAATATGAAGCAGTGCTGCAGAGCATACTATATGAAATATCACAGATACTGCCTGAAGACTGCATTGAGCAGTACAGCGTTGATGAATGTTTCCTTGATATAACGCCTGTTGCCCCTGATTATTTTAAAGCGGCAAAGCTTGCATGGCAGATAAAAAAACTTATCCGTGATAAGGAAGACCTTACTGCATCCATAGGGTTATCGTTCAATAAATCCTATGCCAAGATGGCGACCAAGTTCAACAAGCCCGACGGGCTTACCGTTGTACGCGAAGAGAACCGGGATATGATATACCGGCTGCCCGTAAAAAAGATGTGGGGCATAGGGCACAGGATGGAAATACGTATGCACTCGCTGGGCATACGCACGATCGGGGAGCTTGCCGGCTCAGATTTCCATGCAATACATAAGGAGTTCGGTATCAACGGCGTGATACTGCGCAAAATTGCGCGCGGCGAAGATACAAGCGGCATTGCCTCGGGGGATGTGCAGAGAGTTGAAAGATCTTTCACCCATAACCATACGCTTTCAACAGCAATATATCAAAACGATAAGGCAGAGATGGAAATAAAACGGATGACAGAATACGTATGCCGCAGGATGCGGGCCAAGGATCTTATCGCAGATCATGTGGGACTCTCGCTCCGTTATGAAGACCTTGGCTACCAGGGCGATAAAGTAAAGCTTTGCCATGCAACCAACAGCGAAAAGGAACTTTTCCATAATGCGATGGAAATATACCGGAAACTTCCGCAGCCGGGTCCTTTATACAAAATAAGAACATTCGGCATCTTTGTTTATGACCTCTTCAAAGTTACAGCCTACAATCTCGATCTCTTTAACCGCGATCATCTTATCCCCTACAAACAAATTGATATGCTTAAAGATAAATACGGCGAAAATATAATCCGTATGGGACTGAGTAACAGCTGAATTTATAAAAGATATTGCAAAACATAAAAGAAAATACTATATTATTAAATCATAAACCTGATATTTCAGGCACTTGTCAATATGTAAAATATTTTAGTTTTTTTGGCTAAATTACTTTAAACCACTTAAAAAAGTAATTATGCAAAAAATGTTTAATAAATTACGCAGATTCATTTTCCTTTCGAATTATATCCGAATAATATTTTATTTTATATTTTTATCTGTATTTACAATACAGTTAAATGCACAATGGCTTGATGCTTATATACCTGACTTTAAGGTTAATGATGATAACTTAAATAGTTACCAGAGTAACTCTCAACTGGGAGTTGATTCAGCAGGGAATTTTGTAATTACTTGGAGAGATGTCAGAATGTATCCGGGAAGTCAATTACCAGGTTTTTTGTATTTTCAAAGATACAATAAGGATGGAAATGCTCTAGAAAATAATATTTTAGTTAGCCAAGATACCATCGGTACAACTCAAATCAATACCCTGGTAGATGGTAGGTTTATATTATTGTGGAGCAGATATTTTATAGCTAACGGGGGAATTCAATATTATGAATTTTACTTTCAAAGATTCAATAAGAATGGTGAGATTATTTCACCAAAAACAAAGGTTTTGGATTCTAGTTACATACCAAGCAATAACGCAGCATTAGGTGGGTTTGCATTATCAACTGATCCAACAGGTAAATTCATTATTACATGGAGCAGAGGACATACATTTAATACCCCTCGAAATGTTTTTTTTCAGAGATATGACAGTTCAGGTGTTAGGCTTGGATTACCAGACAGCGTGAGTGTCAGCGGTTACAGGGCTGAATATCCTGACATCGCAGTAAATAATGATGGCTCTTTTGTTATTACCTGGCAAGATGGCAGATTTACAGCACCTGACAAAAATGATATTTATCTTCAGAAATTTGATCCGAATGGTATAAAAATTGGAGGGAATATAAAAGTTAATGATGATATTGATCCTAATACTGATCAGGTTGCTGCCCAAATAAGTACTAATGGAAATGGTAACATTGCTATAGTTTGGATAGACAGCAGAAATGGACAGACAGGAATGTACTATCAAATATTTGATTCATCGGGTGGTACTGTAAATGTAAACAGAAAAGCAGATGAACTTACTGCATTTGGCTATGCGGGTATTCCGAGAATTAGTATGAGGAAGGATAAAAATTTCTATATAGCATGGTTAGATGTAAGGTACACAGGTAAAGACCAGTTCTATGGCAGAAGATTTGATTCAATTGGTAACCCGATCGGGAATGCGTATATGATTCCCGCCAACTCCCCGGGGAGTTCGGTACAAATCCCAAATGATATATATTTATTAAACGATAGAGTATATTCAACATGGCACGATAATAGAAATGGTGGTTCAATCAATGTAGATATTTACTGCAACGTACGTGGCTTTCAAAACCCCGATACCATTTTAAACATAAATTATATTCAAACGAATATAACAAATGAATATAATATTTCACATATTTATCCTAATCCATTTAATACTCAAACAAAAATAGAATTTATTACAAGAAATAATGGCGTAGTAAATATATCTATTTATAATATACTTGGAGAGTTAATTACTGTATTATTAAATCAAAATTTAAACAAAGGATTTCATAATATTTCATGGGATGCAATAAATTTTCCCAGCGGACTGTACTTTATAAAACTATCTTATCCAGTCGGAAAGTCCGAAATAAAAAAAATAATCTACCTGAAATAAGACATTTAAAAACTTATTTTAAAAGTCATGAAAACTCTAAAGGTTATCAACTTGATAGTTTCACTTTTATTATTGAATAATTTTAATGTTTTTACTCAACCCTGACAATGCGCTAATTCCGATACTAATCATAATGTCCCTATTCAGTTATTCAATGTTTCGCATAATGTTGTAGTTTTTTATCTTGATTTTCCGGATGGCAGAATTAATGGTGAACCGCCATTAAATGAAAATGAATTGAACCAAGTTGCAAATCTTGATGCAGTTTGTTTTATGGGTTATACAGCAATAGAAACTGAAGGAAATGTAACATGGACTAAAAAATGCAGGAAATATACATATATAGATTGCTGGAACAGACTGTTTTCATTAGATACTTATATTGGGAATGCTCATCCGGATTGGCTTTCACATGGACAATATGGTTTTCCTTTGAGATCAGCAGGTGTAATTGGTAATCAATTTGATGGTGGTGATACTGCAAAAGGATATGGCAGCGTAAAAGAATATTTTAATGAAATTTCTTATGGCAGATTTGAAATAAGTCCAATTGAGGTTCGTCCTCTTGAACCAGACGAAAGATATCGAACAGGTATTGGAAATGAAATTACTGAAGAAGACATATTTGGTAACAGATATATAATTCCTGTAATGTTGCAAAACAATAAATCTACTTACAGTACTGCAAGTATTTTGAATGAAGCCCCTACCGCTATATTCTCTCAAACTGGTTTTGATATTTCTGCTTTTGCTGCACAAGGGGGCAGAGTGTTCTTAATTTTTGCAGGGAGTACGGATAATAATGTTGGAGGTGAAACAAACGGAAATATTTTTTGCGTTAGAGAAAAATTAACTCAAAATACACCAATTGGAGGATTGAGGAATGTAATTGAAGGTATCAGTGTTACCTGTCATGAATATGGTCATACACTTGGATGGGCTCACAATGTTTTAGGTGCTTATGATATAATGAATACAGGAACAGATATGCAAAATTGTCCTCCTCATCCAAGCATGATAACTAAATTACAAGTTGGTTTTATTCTTCCTGAAGAAGTATATAATATTAATTCACCGACAGAGATAAGCAACCTTCCCGTTTCAATTTTACCTGAAAGTGAAAAAAAATGTGCAGTCATAACAATTTATGGGAAAGCCGGTTACGATGATAATTATGGACACAGTGAAGTATATGTAATAGAAAACAGACGCATGATACGGGATAATGCAAATATTAAATTTGATAAAAAATTGGTATGGAGAAGAGATTTTTTACAACAAACCCCGATAAATTTTACTGGTGGTTTATTAATATATCACTATGCGTTTAATACAATTTATCCAGTTTATGGTGGTAATAATAATATTGGTTTGATTTCGGCTGATAGATTGCTTGTGAATAACTTTGTTGGTGATGGACATCACAGAGATTTTTTTGGAGTATTTATTGATGGAGACCCATCGATTGTTCAGGACTTATTAGAAAATAAATCAGAATCTTCATATGATCTGCAGACAGGGATTCGATTTACTAACATGAATGAAACCCAAGGTACGATGGATATGAATTTTAATCTATTATATACTCTTGGTTCGCCACCTGATTACAATAAAGTATTTTACGGTCAAAATTTTTCTGAAAATTTAACTTTAAGCGGTACCTATTTTGTTTTTCAAAATCCCATTGTTGCAAATTTAGCCATTAACCCCGGAGCTATATTTGAGTGTAAACCCTCAGCAGAATTTGGAGCAACAATAAATAATGGCAGCGGCAATTTATATGCCGTTGGTACTGAAATAAATCCCATAATCTTCAGAGGAATTGGATATTCAAGTTATGTAACTCATGGAGGCGGTTTAAGCTTTAACAGTTCAAATAATTCAAACAATGAAACCGCCCAAATACAGCATGTAAGATTTGATTTAAACGACACTAATTCTATAATCATTAATATTAATAATAGTAACGGGACTAAAAATATTAATATAAGTAATTTATACTGTAATGGGTCCGGCAGGATAAATGTACAGCAGAAAAATATTAATAATACTTTAAATATTGGGAATATTGAAATTGAAGATTATTTTCATACATTGTTCCAACTAGAAAATACACAGGGTGCAATAAATATTAATAATTTCAATTCCGGTAATAAAGGGCATATTACTTTTATTAACAGAAGCGCTACAAATGCGATGAATATTCAAAATATCAATTTAGGGAATTCAGACAGCAGACTATACTTAATGTCATATGGCACAACTCGCTCACAGCTGCAAACAATTTCTAATTGTAATTTTTCATTAATTGATCTGTTCGGATACTGGAATTTAAATTTGAATAATGATTTAACAATTCCGCAAGGCTCTCTGTTATTGATAGAACAAAAAGCGGATATAATACAATCAAACGATATAGAATTTACAACACCTTATAAAATTAATGTTTCAGGTGATATTAATATTACGGGAAATTTAAGCATCAACCGTGATGTGTTTATTGATGAAGCAGGGAAATGTAAAATAAGGCCTTTTAATGAAGGCATACTCAGCCAGAATTTTATTAAATTCAGCACTAATTCAGATATTCTGTGCAATGGTGTATTGGATGCTGATGGCTTAACTGATAGTGTTTATATGACAGTTAATGGAACAGGTAAATGGAAGGGTATTATAGGTGAAAATTGCAGTGATTTTAAGCTTAACAATATTAAAATCAGGAATGCTGAAACTGGTATTTCACTGAATAATCCATTGGGAATAATCGATATTCAGAATTCAAGATTTTCAGATAATGAAGTACATGATATTTTTATAAATAATTTTTCTCAAAGTGAACAATTAACCCGTGCAGTGAAAAATAATATATTTACCGGAAATCCGGATAAACTTTCCGGTATAACCTTAAGCAACGGGGTAAATATACTGGTTGAAAATAACCAGTTTGATGAAGATTACAGTAATGGTATATCGTTGTTATATACTGTTGATGCAAATTTAATATCCAATTCATTTAATGCAGCTTTAGTAACAGGTTATTCTCCTATCGGGATTTATGCATATACATCAGGCGGATTTTATAGCTGTAATAGTATTACAAATTATACCAATGGAATAAGATTAAGCAATTCTTCTCCATTTTTATTTAATAATGATATTTTCAATAATTCAACCGGTATATATCTGGAATATTCTTCGATTCCTATTATGTCACCGGCTTATTCACCTGGTGGTACTCTCTATATAGGCGGTTATAACAGAATTTTCAATAATCTGGATGAAGAAATATATTGTGATAATACCAGTATATTTGTGCCGACAAGTATGCCTATTCTGGATTATGGGCAAAATTCGATTTATGACCAAAATTCCGATTGTTTGATTGAACTGGGTTTAGTAGGATACATCCCTACAATAACTTATTATTTACGTGACAATTACTGGGGAGGCGGTTCCCCTGAAAACAGAATCTGCGGTGAAAATATAGACATTGTTTTTGAACCATATTTATCCGGTGAGCCTGAACCTCCGGGCAACTGTTACCCAATATCAGAATTTTCCGATAACAGTTCTATGTCACAACAGACCTTACTCCTTGGAAGTGCAGTTAGCGATGAATATAATCATAATTCAAGTTCTGCAATTTCAAAGTACAAAGACTTAATTTCCCCAAATTCAAATAAACAATATTCGTATCTTGCACTTTCGAAGATTTTCCATACTGTTTCAAAAGATATAAATGCGGATTTTTATTTACTGGAAAATTACTATTCGATGATATCGGCATTATATAATTTAGATACAGTATTCTCGAGAAGATCATCCGGTAATTCAACGTTAAGCGATGTAGAGCAGCCTTCATATTCCGAAGCTATTGATGAATATCAGGCAGTAATTGAATATCCTTTAAACGAAACCGAAAGATTTTATGCATACATAGATCAAATGAGAACTATCAGATTAATGCTTGATACATTAATAAACGGATTTGATAACGGACCAATGCAGTATAATTTAAAACCATTGCATTTGCAAAATTTTGCAGGTATAGTAATGAATAATAAATCTGATATTAAAGAAAATTCATATTTACCGTATGTAAATTCAAATAATATGAAAGTTGATAATAAGACTGATAGAGGTTTTATTTCAACTGTTACAGTAAATGATAAAAATACTCATTTAACCAGGATCAGGAAATCATTAAAATTAGAAAATATTACTTTTGAAGGAAAATCAAACCGGGAAAAAATTAAAATCTTAAACAATATACTAGCTTATAAGCTGTTTGAGTTTTCTATAATTAATGATATACATGATTCCAGACCCATAGACCGGATGAACTATCAAAAAAATACCAAGGGTGAAATTAATAACTTTCCAAAAGTATTCAGATTGTACCAAAATTTCCCGAACCCGTTTAATCCAATTTCAAAAATTAAATTTGATATTCCTAAGTTATCTCATGTTAAAATCACAATATTTGATATTCTGGGCAGAGAAGTTACAACGTTAATAAATGAAGTAAAAGAACCGGGCTATTATGAAAGAATATTCGACGGAACGCTGTATTCCAGCGGTGTGTATTTTTACAGATTTGAAAGTGATTATTTTGTCGATTCCAAGAAAATGGTGCTTATAAAATAAAGATATTTTAAATTAATCCATAAAGCACGGCACATAAGCCGTGCTTTTTTTATAGGATAAACCTTTTCATTGATACTTTAAGCATATATTGATAATTTTGCAATAGTAATCATAAATCTAACCAAATCCGCTTAAAAATTATGCAAAAATTAAAAATCCTGTTAATTTTATTAATTCCCGCGCTGCTGTTAACCGCATGCTCAAAGGAATCAGAAGATTCAATTTTACTTGCGGCTAAAAACAAGCTTGAAGAGGCAAAAAAACTGGATACAGATAACAAGCCCGAGGAAGCAAAAAAAGCCTACGGCGAAGCTGTTGAAATGTATAAAAAGTTTTTGACGGAATACCCAACTTCACAAAAAGCGCCTGAAGTATACAGCAGTATCGCAAAGATATATGTTGATAACCTGAGGGACTACCCCAACGCGATCAAGTATTATGAAGAGCTTTCACAAAAACATCCGGCAACCAAGGAATCAAAATACGGAATGTTCATGGTGGCATTCATATATGATGAGATGCTGAAGAATAAGGATAAAGCTAAGGAAAATTACAAGAAGTTCCTTGATAAGTATCCAAAGGATGAGGACCCCAACGAAAAAATGAGCGAATCAGCAAGAATGATGCTGCAGATGCTTGATGAGAACAGGTCGATTGAAGATATCATCAAAAATACTTCGAAGGATTCCGTTAAAACGGAAACCCCGAAGAAAGATGATGTAAAAAAAGAAGACGTGAAAAAAGATGAAGTAAAGAAGGAAGCCCCGAAGACAGAAACAAAACCCGACGGGAACCCGACAGATAACGATACCAAAAAGAATCCGTAACAATTAAACAAGGTAACAATTAAACAAGGAAACAATTAAAAGATAACCGGAGTTAACTATATAACACTATATAATAACTCCGAAAAATATTGCAAGCCGACTATAAAAAATTTCTCCAGCCTTCAGTAATATCAAAGCTGGCAAATATTGAGCTTAAAGCCAAATTTGTTGTAGAGGGTTTTATAGCCGGTTTGCATAAATCACCCTACCATGGCTTTAGTGTTGAATTCGCAGAGCACCGCCAGTATATGCCGGGCGATGACCTGAAGTACCTTGACTGGAAAATACTTGGCAGAACCGACCGTTATTATATCAAACAATTTGAAGAAGAAACGAACTTAAAGTCATACCTTATTGTTGACTCAAGCCGCTCTATGCATTTCCGTTCATCGGATAGCGCGCTTGCTCCCAAATCTGCTTTTGGCAAGCTGTTCAGAAAGAAAGAGCCGCAGAACACTCCCGCAAAAAGCAATATCACAAAACTTGAATACGCAACATATGTTGCGGCATCGCTTGCAGTACTTATGAATTTCCAAAAGGATGCCGCGGGGCTGGTTGTTTATGATGAAGCTATAAGAACGTTTATCCCTCCGAAAGCTACAAGCCAGAACCTGAAGCAGATATTAAACCAGCTATCGGCAATTGTTCCATCAGGAAAGACAAATACTGCATCGGCACTGAACATTGTTGCCGAAAGAATCAAACGCAGGGGTTTGATAATAATATTGAGCGATCTTTTTGATGATCAGAAAGCTGTAATTAACGCATTGAAACATTTCCGCCATAAAAAAAATGAAGTGATAGTATTCCAGGTACTTGATCCGCTGGAAATGAGCTTCGCAATTGACTCACCCACCATATTTAAGGATATGGAAACCAGCAAAGAAATGCTCTCACAGCCTATATCGGTAATGAACTCATACCAGGACGCAGTCAAAGAATTCATTGATACATATAAAACGGCATGCCTTTCTAACAACATAGATTACGTTTTACTTTCTACCGAAACACCATTTGACTCAGCACTGCTTGAATACCTCAACAAGCGCAGGCGCCTGAATTAAAATATCTTATTACCTGCCTTAATCTGCTATCCCAAAATGCGTGAATTTTTTGTATATTTGATTAAACTTTAGCTGAATTTATTTGTCTAACCTATAGAAAACACGAAATAAGGCAAAAATTATGCATTATGCGTTAAAAAATACTCTATATAACAGCGGAATATTGGCAATTCTTGCAGTATTTTTATTTATAAAACCATCATTTTCACAGAACCAGGATAGTTTACTGGAGAAGATAAGGGATATTGATATATCGCTTAACGAGCCGCCTGACAGTGAAGAAAACCTGTATATGAACACAGTTTCATTTCAGTCATTTTATGATGTGCTCTCACCAATGGGCGAGTGGATACAGATAACAAAGGAAGATATTGATGCTGATATCAGCGACGGCGAAGGAGAAGGAAAATATTCATCAGCGTATAGCCAGGATGAAGAGTTTTATTTCATTTGGAAACCGGGTGTTGAAGACAACTGGAAACCATTTTCAAACGGCAAGTGGGAATACACTGATCACGGCTGGCTATGGGTATCAAATGATAAATGGGGCAATACAACATACAATTACGGCAGGTGGTGGAATTCACCCAAATACGGATGGGTATGGCTGCCGGGTTACACATGGGCTCCCGCCTGGGTCAGATGGAAAGTCACTAATGACGGAAATCATATAGGCTGGGTAGCGCTTTCGCCAAAGGCGAAATGGAAGACCGAAACAGGTATTACAAATGATAATTACAGCTACACAAATAAAGATGCTGACTGGGTTTTTGTGGATAACAATACTTTTGTAAGTGATATTACGCCTTCAAAAATTACGGCATCTAATGAAAATTCTGACCTGGTAAAAAATTCCACAGGTATTACCAGTATTACTACCGAAGATGACAGGATTGTGACAAACGGTCCCGATGTAAATAAGATAGAAGAAAAAACCGGTAAAAAGTTCAACCGCAAGAAATTAAGATTTTCCAAAGGGAAAAACAAAACGGTTGTAGGCGAAACTGATATTATAGTTACCAAAGAAACATTCGACCACTCCGCCGGCCTGAAATTCCGGAAAGGTAAACCTGATAAATTCCGCTCAAGCGATAAAGTAAAGAAAATAATACGCAAGAAAAAGAACCGGAACACTCCGCCGCCAAACAGGAATAAATGAGAATGAGTATATTGATCCCGCACATAAAAATGCGGGATTTTTAATATCCCCGCCTGTGTTAAATTAATTAATATCACCTGATTATTTAAACAAATGTATATTTTAATATAGATTGTTACAGACCAAAATTTGCCATAATTTCGCCATAATATGAAAAGAATATTTTTAGGATTACTGTTTATAGCTACGGGATTGCTTGCACAGAACCTGCATCAAAGGTTTGAGGGAATTAACTTTACGATTAACGGAAATAATTCCGTTAACCCGTTTAACGGCGGTATTGAAATACCGCGATACCAGTTTGTGGATATTGATGGTGATAACGATGTTGACCTCTTCATTTTTGACAGGGATACAACTTTGAATTTCTATAAAAATGAAGGCACTCCATCTGTACCGCTTTTCAGGCTGAATACCACCAGATACCAAAACCTGAATGTTAGGAACTGGTTTAAATTTGCAGATCTTGATGGAGACAGTGATATTGATCTTTTCTGCGGGGGTGATTCACAGCGCGTGAGATATTATAAAAATACCGGTTCGTTAGCCAATCCAACTTTTGCGCTTCAGTTGTATGGTGTAAAGACGGATATTGGTGATTACATGGGAAGTGAATCAGCAAGCATTCCCACAATAGTTGATATTGACGGCGATGGTGACCAGGATTTCCTTACGGGGAGCTCAACAGGTGAAGTAACTTACTACCAGAATATCGGTTCAGCACAGAACTTTAGTTATAAATTCATTACTGCAAGGTTCGCCAATATTCTGATAATCGGCGGAGCTGATGACCCTAAACACGGTGCAAGCTCAATTACTTTCGGTGATATTGACGGTGATAATGATAAGGACCTTTTCTGGGGAGACCTGTTTGGATTAAGTATCTATTTTATCAAAAACACCGGAACAGCACAAAATTTCCAGTGGACAACAATCGATACGAACTCTCCCCCGCCGAATTATTATTTCAGCGGCGGATTTAATATGCCGGGCGTGTACGATATCGATAACGACGGCAGAAATGATTTTTTTATAGGTGTATTAATCGGTTCGAAGACCATAAATAATTTTGTGTATTATAAAAATATGGGTCCGTTAAACAACCCGTCCTTTTCCAAAATAACAGATAATTTTATACTTTCAGCAGATATGGGTTCATACAGTTATCCAACACTTGCTGATATTGATAACGATGGCGATAAGGATATGTTCATAGGTTGTGACCGCTCAGTGGGATTTTACCGCAACACAGGAACTTCGACTGCTCCGGCTTTCACACTTGTTACCGATAGCCTGCCGCTTAATATTTCCAATTTTAATTATGCGCCGGCAATCGGCGATCTAGATGGTGACGGCAAAAAAGATATGGTACTGGGTTATTATTCACTGGCTCGTTTAAAATTTTTTAAGAATACCGGCACAGTCGCTAACCCGGTATTTACACTTACCGCTTCGCAAATGGATACAATGAACCTTTCGCAGGCAAGTGCGCCCTGTCTTGCTGATATTGATAATGATGGCGATCTTGACCTGCTTGCAGGCAATTCAGGCGGCAAGTTGACATATTACAGAAATAACGGAAGCGCAGCTTCGTTTAACTTTCAATTCATATCAAACAATTATGCATCGGTAAGTGTCGGCAACGATGCTTCGCCTACATTGGGTGACCTTGATGGCGACGGTGACCTTGATATGCTGGTAGGTAACCGTTTGGGTCAAATTGCATTCTACAGAAATACCGGCTCAGTTTCCTCACCCTCATTTACTTTTGTCACATCCAATTACGCGGGGATAAATGCTTTTCAGAATTCAGTGCCCGTTATTGTTGACCTGAACAGTGATACTGATCCTGACCTGATGCTTGGTAACATTAAGGGCGGGCTGTATTATTATGAGAACTGGGATGTATTCGGGATTCAGCAGATTGGAAGTGAAATTCCCAGGGAATTTTCGCTGTATCAAAATTATCCTAATCCGTTTAATCCTGTAACAAAGATAAAATTTGATGTAAAGGCAAAAGGCAACAGTGAAAAGGCAAAAATAAATTTAACAGTTTTCGATCTGCTTGGAAAAGAAGTTGAAAATCTGGTAAACGCAGAACTCTCCCCTGGAGTATACGAAGTAGATTATGATGCCTCAAATCTGCCAAGCGGTGTGTATTTTTATAAATTGGTGAGCGGTGAGTTTAGTGAATCGAAGAGAATGGTTTTAGTGAAGTAATTATTAATACATTCCCAAACTGGTCCGCCGGGGCGGTTAGGGAATGAGGAAAAATAATTTCAAGGTTTAATATCCCCCCTTCAGTTGAAGGGGGGACTTTTTTTATCTACTGCTGAGTAGTTTAATCATGCAATAATTCTGGATTACGTTTATCTTAGATGGGGGTTTGTGTATATAAATCTGGTTAAAATTTCTAAAGATTCCTGCTTTCCTGCCTGAACTGCCGTTACGGCAGGCATGAACAGGAATGACAAGATACTTTTGTAACTGACTCTGGTGTTTGGGAATGAGAATAAAATTATGGATTCATATATAACAGAACAAGGGGTTGCAACCCCTTGTTCTTGTAAAATCGATGATTTAAATCCAGGATTATATAAGTTTTAGATCCTTCAATACTTTTTTCAGTTTTTCGCGGTTAGGTTTTGATATTTTGGTCAACGGCAGCCTAAGACTCTCCTCTATTTTCCCCATCAAATGCAAAGCTGTTTTTACGGGTATCGGATTTGATTCATAGAAATTCGCTTTCATCAGCTCAAATAATTTATAATGCAGTTCCTGCGCTTTTTTTAAGTCACCTTTTAATGCAGCTCTTGTCAGGTCGCTGTACTCTTTAGGTACTTCATTTGAAATTACGCTGATAACACCATCACCGCCGGCTGTGATTATTGGCAGAGTTAGTGAATCCTCGCCTGATAGCACTGCGAAATTTTTGGGTCTGTATTTTATTATCTGCATTATCTGTTCAAGGTTGTTGGATGCTTCTTTGATAGCAATAACATTTTCAACTTCTTCTGCAATCCTTAGAGTTGTTTCAGGCAGCATATTTGAAGCAGTACGCCCCGGCACATTATATAACACAGCCTTTACATTACATTCTTCAACAATCCTTTTAAAATGCTGGTAAAAACCTTCCTGGGTAGGTTTGTTGTAATAGGGACCCACAAGCAGCACTGCATCTGCGCCAACTTCTTTGGCATCGTGAGTGAGGTCAAGTGAATCAAGCGTGGAGTTTGTGCCTGTACCCGCAATAATGGGTACCCTTCCGGAGTTCTGGTCGACTACAATTTCAATCACCCGGCGGCGTTCAGCGCGCGTCATAGTGGCTGACTCACCGGTAGAGCCGCATGGCACCAGGAATTCAACCTTACTTTTAATCTGCCAATCGACCAAACCGCGAAGTGAGGCTTCATCGATCGTTCCGTTTGCTTTGAACGGAGTCACTAATGCTGTTCCGGTACCTGATAATCTTGCCATATAAATAAGAAAGTAAAATTTATAATTAATTTACAAATTTAGTTTTAAAATAGTACTTAAACAATTTATAAAGGTATGTATGTAAATTCTTACCTCAGAGACGCAAAGCCGCAGAGATAAGGAAAGATACTTATTGCTTTAGTAGCTGTCAGGCTTTGTTTACCCCTGTGGAGCCTGACGGTTTTTAATGACGGCAGGCGAGCCATGCCGCCTACAATTTTTTCAATCCTCGTTTTCCCGCTCCACGATTTTAGTTTCTATAGCACTTACATGCATTTAAGAATAATCTACTTTTCCAGGTTGGACGAACATTCT